>NZ_JBIVAX010000001.1:0-365647 GCF_044745805.1 Kitasatospora sp. NPDC086801 | reverse complement strand
CGCCCGCCTCGGCCGCCGGCGACGCGGACAATGTTTTGGTTGGGGGTTGTGCCCGTCTAACACCCCCCCGGGCCCTGGGCGCGGCGGCCCCCCGCGACGCCCCGGCGCTGTCGTTCGAGGCCCCGGACGCCGGCTTGGCCGGCCCGCTCGCGGCCTCGCCGGTCGGACACCTGTCCGACCGCATCGGGCCGCGTCGGGTCCTGCTCGTCCTCACGTTCGCTGCGGGGCCGGCGGTGCTGTGTTACCTGGCAGTGGGGTTCTTCCTGCCGTTCGCCGTCACGGCCTGCGTGGTCGGCATCCTGCAGCGGGGCCCCGCCCTGGTCGCCCTGGTCGCCTCGGCCGAGGAGCGGGTGACGGCCCGCGCGCACCAGCAGGTCGTGAGCAACATCGAGATCTCACTCGGCGCGGGAGCCGCCGGCGTGGCCCTGTACCTGGACACCCGAACCGCGTACCAGGCGCTGGCATACGTGGGGTCGGCCGTCGTGCTGAGCCGGTTCCCCGTGCGGCAGCCGCCTCCCGCGCACGTCGAGAAGCAGCCACACCGGGTGGCTCGACCGACCGGACGACCCGGCGCCGTCCCGAGGTCGGCCCCCTGCCCGGTGTAGTCGAGTACCCGGGCATCCGGCCGGTCGCCCCGAGCGCGGGAGCGACCGGCCGGATGCTCTGCTCCACGGCCGAGGCGGACGCTACTTGACGGCGGTCTTGCCGATGGTGGGCAGGATGAAGTCCTGGATGAGGCCCTTGGCGTCGCGGACGATCGGCCGGAAGACCCGGTAACGGGAGAGGTTGATCACCCGGGCGGCCATCGGGGTGGAGCGCCGGACGAACTCCCTGGTCCGCTCGGTGTCCGGGGTCCGGTCGAAGACCCAATACAGGACCACGACCATGAGGTTCAGCCACAGCACGTCGGGCAGCAGCTCGACCAGTTCGGCGTCCAGCTTCGGCGCCAGCTCGGAGCCCTGCAGGACCTCGCGGAACAGCTCGACCTCGGTGGCCCGCGCCGGGTGGGACTCGTTGGAGAACGGGCTGAGCGAACTGCTCGGGTCGGCAGCGGTGCGGAAGAACTGCGCGGCGAACTCGTGGTAGGGGGCCACCGTGTCGAGCCAGGAGACCAGGGCGATCTCCAGCCGCTCGGCGAAGTTCCGGGTGTGGGCCATGCGGCGCCTGGCGTCGTCCGCGTGGTCGTGGGTCATCCGGTCGTAGAACCCCTGGATCAGGAATTCCTTCGAGTGTTGGATGGCCGAAGCAAGGGGATCACCCGTGGTTGCGTTGACCGTCGAGGAAACTGCGGTGCTCCTCACGGCGTACAGAAGCGTGCCGGATATTCTGGAAATGAATGCCGAGTACCGGGTTATGCTTTCCCTTGCTTGTAAGCGCCTGGCTGTAATTGATGTGCAGTCCGAGGGGAACGGCGATTCACGAACTCGACTTTTGCTGAGCTCTCGCGGGAGGGCGGAAGCAATTAGGCGCGGCGGGGAAATTAAGGCGATTGGCAGAGTAGTGCACTCCTGAATCAAAAATCGGACAACGTCCATTTTCGAGTAGGCCCCTGGCCCTTCCGGGCTGGGGGCCTATTTTTGTTTCTGCACCACTCCGGATGCCCGTCGCCCGTTGCTGGCGCGCTAGCGCGCTGTTACGTTGACGGCCATGACTCAGAAGAAGCGGCGGGGAGCCAACGGGGTGGCACCCGGGGGTGGTGGCTTCACCATGGCGCGGGCACACATCGCCAGTTGGCCCCTGCACGGCCTGTGCGCCGAGTGGCTGGACAGCCAGATAGCACCGTCCGTGACCCTTGAAGCCTGGTTGGTTGAGGACATGATCCGGCGCTGCGGCCAGGAGGCTGTAGATGCCTGGCAGGCCGCCGTGAAGGAGGCCGGAAGGCCCGTCGACCCGTACCCGTTCCTGGAGCCGGCCGAGGGCCAGGGGGAGGGTTAGCAAGGCCCCAGGCGGAGGCTCAGACAGTTGTGGACAGGACGTAGGCCCGTGCAAACCAGGCACCGATCTTGGCGCGGTGAAGGTGGCCAGCTACACCCCTGTCCCCCTCCACAGCCATGGTCGCGTGAATGTGAACGACGCCGCCGACAATCTCGCCCGTGCCGTGCATCTCGGCGGGTCGGTCGTAGCCCGTCACGATGTCGGCTGACGGGTCGCCGGCGGGCATCGTGCTGACCGTGAACGAGTCGGCCGCGCCGATCAGGCTGACAATCGCCCCGTCCGTCACCCCGGCCGTCTTGGCCTGCTCGGTGATGCTCTCGATCAGTTCGGCGTTCTTCACTTCGAACACGTGCATCGGTCAGCTCTCCCAACTGAGTAGCGGCGTAAGGTCCCGCAGCATAGCGGCGGCACACCAGCGGGCCCCGGCGTCGCGCGCGTTCAGGCTCTCTGCTGCCAGCCTGGCGGCGAGAAACTGGGCCCGGGGTCCGGCGGTGGAGAGATCGGCCGTCACAACCCCCGCTACGTCCCACTCCAGCCCTCCAACCCGGGCAAGGACGGCTGTCGAGTAGAGGTGTCTCACCTCCTGGTCGTGGGTCAGCACGCGGGCCACGTCGGCCGCAGCGGCCTGCCCCGGGCGCTTGGCCAGGATCCCCGTAGCGTTCACCCGGAGGAGGGCCGTCCCGCCGTCTCGCATCCACCCGTGAAGGCGGGTCGCGGTGGGTACGTCGGCAAGCGATGCAATGACCAGGTCTGTAGCGTGCGTGGTCTGAACTGTCGTCAGCGGTCCGTAGTCACCCCCGGCCATGCTCGCCAGGAGTTCCCCGGCCACCGCCCCGTGAGTAGCAACCAGGGCGGTAA
This sequence comes from Kitasatospora sp. NPDC086801, assembly GCF_044745805.1. Taxonomy (NCBI): domain Bacteria; kingdom Bacillati; phylum Actinomycetota; class Actinomycetes; order Kitasatosporales; family Streptomycetaceae; genus Kitasatospora; species Kitasatospora sp. NPDC086801. The sequence goes on along the minus strand of NZ_JBIVAX010000001.1, from coordinate 362,854 downwards.
GGCTGATGAACGCACGTCGATTCACTCGACTGAGCGTAGCTTCCGCTTGGAGTATTGACAGCGGGCAATCCAACACCTGAGACAGAGCAGCCAGCCAGCGGGCCCCCGGGATGCCCCGGTTGGATTCCCAACGCTTCACCTGGCCGAGGACTGTTGGTCGATCCTCTTCCCGTTTGCCTTCGTGCTCGCAGAGCGCAGCCACCATTTGAGGCCGAGTCAGGTTGGCTGCCTCGCGCAGGTCCCGGATCAGATCGCCGATTGCCACCCTCTCAGTTTGCCCCCACCTTTGCCCCTTCCGTTGCTGAATCCGGCAGGTGGACCCTGGTTCTCCTGCGTTCTCACCTGCACTTGCAACGGAGGACAGCTGAACATGACCCGAGCGGACCACGCCCTTATGGGCGCGGAGAAGGTCGCTCAGTCCCTGGGAGACCCCGGGCGGCTGAGTGGCGTTCCCCCTACCACGCCCAGTATGCCGCCCGATTCTGCACGTCCGCAGCACAGGGACGACAGGCGAGCGACCACCGCCGAGATGGCGGCCGTCCTGGCGGAGTACCAGGCGAACAGCGCGAACCGGAAGGGCGTGTACTACCCCCGGCCCCCGGATTGCCCGTGTCCGGATCCCAAGTGCCAGGCTGCACTGGCCGTACGGACTGGGAAGGCCGGCACAGATGCGGTCTGACCTCACCGCGGATCCGGTGGCTGGGGGAGAACCGTCTGAGAGCCAAGAGTGCTGCAGATGTGGCGAGTTGGATGCTATGGCGTCGGCGGCCCTGCGTGTGTACGACCCGGAGACTGGCCAGCACTACCGGGATGAGTCGCGTCTGAGTGACGTTCTCGTCCTGCGGGACCGCCACGCGGCGCACTGCAAGCACCCCCGGGGCGGTGGGAGTGAGTGAACCCCTTCCCGCGACGTCGAAAGGTCCGACGCAGGACGGCGACCAGGCCGACGCCCGTTCGGCCGTAGCACCCACTGAGGTCGACGAACCGTCCGACACCCGCCCGCCCTTGGAACCCGTCGAGTCGCCCACCGTGCGACTCCTGCGGGAGCGAACCCGAGAGCTGAACCACAACCGTGTGCCAGCTGGCGCACGAACATCGAGTAGGGAAGCCATGATCGACCACAACAGGCCCCAGTCCGGCTACTTCGACGGCCACCCCCCGCGTGACGCCTACCTGCCCGCGCACCGGTCGTACGCCGGCCCGGCCGAGGAACCCGACGACGCCGTTCCCGCGCAACAGTCGGCCGACGACCTGCCCGCCCCGGCCGTCGAGGATGTGTCCGAGTGAGGGCCGCGTATCGGTTCCGGGAGTACACCGTCCACCACAACCCCGAGGTGCTCGTGACCGGCAGAGCCAGGTGCATCGACGCTGGCGGCCTGTGCCTGTGGCACAGCGGATCGTCGACCGACCTGGGCGCGCTCACCAAGGCCATCTGCGCGCACAACGAAAAGTCGGCGCACACCGTGTTCCGACGGACAGTCACGGATGTCGTGGTGGTCGTGCCCGTTAAGTGGGACGGCGAGTGACGGAGCGTCTGCTGTTCCTCGCGGCCCTGGTCGTCCTGGTGTTCGGCGGTCTCGACTGGGACCAGGACGACCGCGCCTCCGGCCGCCTGTGGTGGGTCCGAGTGAGCCCGACTCGAACCGTCGAGGTCTGGCGCAAGGGCTGGGGAATCCGAGTGATCGTCATGTCCCGCAGGTAGGCGGGGAATCCCCGGGCCGTGTTCGCACGCGCCCGGGGAGCCACGCACCGGCCGCTCAGACAGGGCCAGGTGCAGTATCCGCCCGGGCACCGGACATCACCAACTTAGGGGAGGAGCAAGGACATGCCGAAAACCACGATCCAATCGCGAGGGGTCGCACTGCTGGTCGACGGCCCGTTCTACGCGTACGGGGACCACGTCGCGAGCAGGGTGGCGGCGGCCGATCCCGGATTTTCCCGGGAGTACATCCGCAAGCTGATCGCGTCGTGGGCGGACGTGGCGACGCTGATTGTCGATGAGGACCCTGTTCCCGGGTACGCGGTCACGGTGCACCTGGCCGAGGTGACGGACGCTGCCGCCAGCCTGCCCCGCATGTTCGTCTCGTTCATGAGCGCCATCGGTGGTGGACGGTACGTCCAGCGGGGGGCGCCACAGGCGTACGCGACCGCCGAGGACCTGGTGCGAACGCGGGTCGCCCTGGTCACGTCCGGGTACGGGGCCGACGTGGACGTGTGGGGTGTGGCGTGAGCGACTACCGCGAGTGCCAGGACGCCGCCGACCGGCCGTCGCAGGCTCGTTGACATTCCAAAGACCCCCGCCCCTGCACGGGACGGGTTCAGCACCACCGACACGAAGGAGTTCGGCCATGGGTTGGGGAACCGGTAAGGGCGGAAGCAGCGGCGGCGGATCGGGCAAGAACGACGGCGGACAGGGCAAGCACGGGGGGAAGAAGGACCCCGGTGACAGCAAGACCACCAACGACCACCAGTCCGGTAAGACCGACAACAAGCACGGCAAGGACAAGGGCAAGTAGTTGACGGACGAGCGGAACGAGTCGGAGCGGGCCGCCGTGCGCGGCCTGCTCCGGGCCATCACGAAGTATCTCGGCCACGACGTGGCCCCCGAGTGGGAGTCCGCCCTCTACGCGGTCCCGAGGCATCGCTTCCTGCCGGATCTGATCTGGAGCGCCGACGATCTGACGCCCTGCCGTCGCACGGACGACCCCGCCGGCTGGTGGGCTGCCGCCTACGCGGAAAACCCGGTCGTGACGCAGGTGAACGATGGTCAGGAGACGGACGACGACCCGGTACCGACGTCGTCCTTGTCCGATCCCAGCATCGTCCTCCGCATGCTCGAAATGCTCGAACTGCGGCCCGGAATGAAGGTGCTGGAGATCGGTACCGGACCGGGGTGGAACTGCGGTCTCCTGTCACACCGCCTGGGGTCCGACCTGGTGACCAGTATCGAGGTGGACCCCGCCGTAACCGCGCGGGCTCGCGCCACCCTGCATGAACTCGGGCTGTCGCCCGTGGTGGTGTGCGGGGATGGCAATCGAGGCTGGCCGTCCGGCGCGAGGTACGCCCGGGTGATCGGCACATGCGCTTTCCGGTCCGTACCGCCGGACCTGATCGCACAGACCGAGCCCGGCGGCCTGATCCTGCTGCCGTGGGACAGTCCGTGGCTGGGCTGGGGACTGCTGCTGCTGACCGTCGCCGAGGACGGCAGCGCAGAAGGGCGGTTCCACCCGCACAGCGCGTTCATGCTCAACCGACGGCAGCGATCCGGGGTCAGGCTCTATCGGGACGTGGTCCGCGATGAGCACGTGCCGCAGGAGTCGTGCACCGAGTTGCCCGCGCACGACATTGCCGAGGACAGGTGGGATCTCGCGTTCACGCTCGGCGTGCAGCTCGGCAACGTTTGGAAAGCGTGGGACGACGACCCCAACGTTGACGGTGTTGCCCGCCGACTCTGGCTCGCAACCACGGACACCAGGTCATGGGCGGCCGTCGACTGGGCGGGCGAGGGTTCGAACGGGTTCTCCGTGTGGCAGCACGGAGAGCGGCGTCTGTGGGACGAAGTAGCCAAGGCTCACGCCTGGTGGCTCGACAGTAAGGAACCCGGCCCGGATCGTTTCGGACTGACCGTGTCCACCACCGGGGACCATCGGTACTGGCTCGACAATCCGGAGAACGTAGTTCGGGCGTCGGATCAGACCAGCTAGGCTGAGAACTAGGGCGCGGGGTCCATTCGATTCGACCCGTATGCCTCCCCGCGCCCATCCAAGCCCTACCTTGCGAACGTTGTCTTACTTCGCCACCTTGCCAATGGTGGGCAGGATGAAATCCTGGATAAGCCCCTTGGCATCGCGGACGATCGGGCGGAACACCCGATAGCGCGAGAGGTTGATCAACCGGGCTGCCATGGGAGTGGACCGGCGGACGAATTCCCGTGTCCGCTCGGTGCCCTCGGTCCGGTCGAAGACCCAGTAGAGAACAACAATCATGAGGTGCAGCCAGAGAACATCCGGCAGCAGCTCGACCAGTTCGGCATCCAGCTTCGGCGCCAGTTCCGAGCCGGCCAGGACGTCGCGGAACAGTTCCACGGCGGTCGCTCGCGCCGGGTGGGACTCGTTGGAGAACGGGCTCAGCGAGCTGGTGGGGTCGGCGGCCGTGCGGAAGAACTGCGCGGCGAACTCGTGGTACGGCGCGGCCGTGTCGAGCCATGACGTAATGGCAATTTCCAGACGCGCCGCAAACTCCCGCGTTTCCGCCATTCGATTTCTTGCGTCTGCGGCATGGTCGTAAGTCATCCGGTCATAGAATCCCTGAATTAGGAACTCTTTTCCGGCGAAATAGTAATATGCATTCCCGACCGAGATTCCCGCTTCGGTTGCAATGGCGCGCATTGTGGTTTTTTCGTATCCGCGTTCCTGAAATAGCCGCATGGCCGTTTCGAGGATCAGGGCGCGGGTCTGCTCGCTCTTGTCTGTCTTGGGCAGTGCCCGCCCGCCGGGAAGCTCGGGGGCGCCAGTCTCGTTCGGCTTGTCCACGCTGGCCGACCCTACCGGGCAGGGGTCTGCGAAACCCCGCCCTGCGTAAGCCTCGGGCGGTAGCCTGCCTCCATGATCAAGTTGGACGCAGAAGCCGCTGTTGCCCTGCTGGCTGGCCAGGGAATCCCGTGCAAGGCGGAGCCGCGCGACCTGGCGACGCCGGACGGGGCGTGGTGGGTCCTTGGGGGCCCGAACCCGGCGGCGCCGCAGGACTGGACGGACCTCGGACGCCGGCTGCTGGCAGCCACGCGCACCGAACCCGTACTAGACCTGACCTGCAACTCTTTGGCCGAGAAGTAGTAGTAGGCGTTGCCGACCGAGACGCCCGCCTCGGTGGCGATCGCGCGCATGGTGGTCTTCTCGTAGCCGCGTTCCTGGAACAGCCGCATGGCCGTCTCCAGGATCAGCGCCCGGGTCTGCTCGCTCTTGTCGGTCTTCGGTTGCGCCCGGCCGCCGGGCATGGGCCCGCTGTCGGTGCCGGGTGCAGCCGCGGTGTCGGCCGCAGGTTCGGTCGGGGTGCCAGCCGGAGTGCCGGCCGGGGTGCCGGCCGGGGTCGCGGCCGCACCGCTCGTGCCGCCCGTTCGGTTCGTCGCTGCCAGGTCGTCCACGGGCACGAGCCTAGCCGGAGACGAAACTCCAGCCGGTGTCGGTGGACGCGGCACCGGACGTCCCCTCCGCGCTCGGTGCCGCATCCATCACCCCCATCATTTCGAACGCGTTCAAAATGATGGGAGAACTGTAGAGGTTGCGCTTGAACATGTTCAACTCCAATCTGTGGGAGGCTCGTCACATGATCAGTCCCGTGCAGACCACCATCCGGCGCGGCGGAGTGCAGGACGCCGCGGCCGTCGCCGACCTGCACGCCCACAGCTGGCTCACCGCCTACCGCGGGATCGTCCCCGCGGACGCGCTCGGCGACGGGCTGCCCGTCCAGCGGCGCGAGCTGTGGGAGCTGCGGCTGACCGTCGACTACGGCGAGCCGGCCGCCGAGCCCGAACTGCTGATCGCCGAACAGGCCGGGGAGACGGTCGGGTTCGTCTACCTCGTCCCGCAGCCGGACGGCCGGGTGCTGGTCGACAACCTGCACGTCCGCCCCGGCCGGACCGGCGGCGGCATCGGCCGCGCACTGTTCGCCGCGGCCCGCGCCCACGTCGCCGAGCGGCACCCCGGGGCCGAGCTGTACCTGGAGGTGCTGCGCGACAACACCCGCGCGATCGCCTTCTACGAGCGCGAGGGCGGCGTGCGGACGCGGGTGCAGGAGGGCGTGTTCCCGGGCGGGTACGTGCTGCCCGAGTGCGTGTACGGCTGGCCCGCCGAAAGCCTCGCGGCGCAGGCGGTACCGGCTCAGCCGACGTCGTAGACCGTCACCGGCACCCCGCGCTCCACCAGCCGCGCGGACACCAGCGGTTCGACCCGCTCCCAGCGCCCGCCGGCCAGCCCGCAGCCGAGCCTCGGCATGTGGACGGAAGCGCCGAGCTCCCGCGCATGGTCGCCCAGCGCGGCCAGCGCGGTGTCGATCGCCTCGTACCGGACCGGCACCCCGGTGGAGCGCCCCGTCCGGATGCCGCGCTGGCCGACCAGGTTGGCCACCCAGACGTACGGCTCGACCTGCACCGACTGCAGGGCGCCGAGGCCGAAGTCGTTGCCCGCCCGCTCCCGGTGCCAGCGCCGGAACGCGGCCTCGGGCTCGGGCCAGCGTCTGGACAGCGCGAGCACGAAGCCCTTGCCCCAGCCGCCGAGGTCGTTGCAGACGTGCGCGATCACCTTCACGCCCTTGCCCTGCGGCGCGGTGGCATCGCCCCGGACATAGGTGATTTCCGCCATGCCCCGAAAGCTAGCCCGAGGCACTGACAGTCCGCTCGGCATTTTCCGCCGGGGGTCCGGCGGACGGCGCGGCCCCGGGCCCGTCGGCGCGCAGGTGCCGCCGCCCGGCCAGGGCGATCAGCAGGGCGAGCGCGGCGGCGCAGGCCGGCAGCGCGTAGCCGGTACCGGGGGCGGCGTGCTCGGCGACCGCGCCGGCGAGCGCCGCGCCGCCCGAGATGCCGACCACGATGCCGGACACCGCGACCGCCATCCCCTCGTTGAACTGCCGCCCCGGCAGCAGCTCCTGGACCAGCGTCATCCCGGTCACCATGGTCGGCGCGGTGGCCGTGCCGGCCGCGAACAGCGCGACCCCGAGCAGGCCGAGCCCGGCCCCGCCCAGCCCGGCGGCGAGCGGCAGCAGCAGCGCCCCGGCCATCGCCGCCGCCCCGGACAGGAAGCGCACCCCGGGCGCCCGACGCGGCGTCAGCAGCCCGAACAGCAGCCCGGCCAGGCAGGATCCGCCCGCGACCAGGGCCAGCAGCGCGCCCGCCGCCGCCTTGTGCCCGAGCGCGTCGGCGTACGCCACGGTGGTGATCTCGGTCGAGCCGAAGACCATGCCGGTGGCGAGGAAGGCGAGCAGCAGCACCCGCAGCCCGGGCACCCGCAGCGGCGAGCCGTGGCGGCCTCCCTCCGAACGGGCGGGCGGCGGCGGTTCGGTGCGCCGCTGGGCCGCGAACAGCAGGGCGCCGGTGGTGCCGAGCGCCCCGGCGGCGAGCAGCCCGGCCTCCGGGGCGACCGCCGTGCAGAGGGCCATCGCGAGGACGGGCCCGGCCATGAAGCAGAGTTCGTCCAGGGCCTGTTCGAGCGAGTTGGCCAGGTGCCGGGCGGCCGGGTCCGCCCGGTACAGGTGCGCCCAGCGGGCCCGGGCCATGCCGCCGAGGTTGGGTGCGGCCGCGCAGGCAGCCCAGCAGGCGTAGAGCGTCCAGTCGGGTGCGCCGAGCCGGACGCAGAGCAGCAGGGCGGCGAGCGGGGCGGCGTTGTAGAGCGCGGCCGGGACGGTCACCCGCGCCTGCCCGTACCGGTCCACCAGCCGCCCGAGCAGCGGCATCCCGATCGCTCCGGTGACCAGCCCGGCCGCCGAGACGGTGCCGGCCAGCGCGTACGAGCCGCGTCGCTCGGCGAGCAGCACGACCAGGGCGACGCCGTTCATCGACAGCGCGAGCCGGCCGAGCAGCCCGGCGAGGGTGAAGGCGGCGGCGCCGGGGGCCGTGAACAGCCGTCGGTAGGAGGTGAGGAGGGCGCGCGAGGGCATCGGGCTCCTGGGGGAGGGCGAGAGGGGATGCCTCTAGGGCGGGCCCGGCAAGATCCGCCGGACACGCCCTAGCCTCGCGGCGGCGCCCGGCGGCGGTCCAACACCTGTTCCGTCGCATTCACAGCAGGCCGTTGTTAATCTGCTGCCCATGCCCCGTGACCTGCACCCCCGCCTGCTCCGCGGCTTCGTCGCGACCGCCGAGAGCCTGCACTTCGGCCGGGCTGCCGGGCGGCTGCACGTCGCCCAGCAGGCGCTCAGCCGGGACATCCGGACCCTGGAGGGGCTGCTCGGCGACACGCTGTTCACCCGCACCACCCGCAGCGTCGAACTCACCCCGGCCGGGCTGCGGTTGCTGCCCCGGGCGCGCCGGCTCCTCGCCCTGCACGACGAGATCCTGGCGGGCGCCGCGGCCCGGCCGCTGCTGCTGGACCTCAACAGCGACGTCACCGGCCCGGACCTCACCGCCGACCGGGTGCTCGAACGCGCCCGCGCCGCCTGGCCGGAGGGCGAACTGCTGGCCCGCTTCCACGGCGGCCTCGCCGCGGCCGCCGCCGAACTGCTGGCCCACCGACTGGACGTGTCCTTCGGGCGGTTCGCCGGACTGCCCACCTCGCTGCGGGACCAACTCGCCCAGCGGCCGGTCCGGTTGGAGCGGATCTCGGTGATGATGGCGGACACCCACCCGCTGGCCGGCCGCCCGGCGCTGCGCGTCGCCGAGCTGGCCGGGCACCCCGTCGACGTCTGCGTCGGCAATCCGGCCACCACCGAGTGGGCCGACCTCGGCGTCCGCCTGCTGCGCGAGTACGGCCTGACGCCGGCCGCGCCGTACGTGCCGCCGGTGGGCGTGGACGAGACGGCCCGCTACCTCGCCCGGCACGGCGATCCGATGCTGACCACCGTCGGCGGGCCGAGGATTCCGGGGGTGGTGAACGTGCCGCTGGTGGAGCCGGTGCCGCTGAGCCTGGTCAGCCTCGTGCACCGGCCCGGCGAGCGCCACCCGGGGCTGGCCGCGCTGGCCGCCGCGGCCGCCGGGCTCGGTGCGGCCGAGGGCTGGCTGCGCCGGCCGGTGGGCAGCTGGCTGCCGGCGGCGGACGCGGCGCTGCTCGGGTGACCAAGGCCGGGCGACCGGAGCCGGGCGATCAGGGCCGGGCGACGAGGGCCGGGCGATCAGGGCCGGGCAACCGGGGGCACGACACCGCCCCTGCCGTCGGGGGTCGGCAGGGGCGGCGGGCGGGCGGACCTGCCCGGGGGCGGGTCCGGCCCGGGTGACAGCCATGGACGGCCGGGTCAGGCCGCCTTGACGGCGGAGATGTCGAAGCTGAGCTTGACCTTCTCGCCGATCAGCACGCCGCCGGTCTCCAGGGCCGCGTTGTAGGTCAGGCCGAACGCGGTGCGGTCGAGGACGGCGCTGCCCTCGAAGCCGACCCGCTCGGCGCCGTAGGCGTCGGTGGCGCTGCCGGTGTACTCCAGGTCCAGGACCACCGGGCGGGTGGTGTCCTTGATGGTCAGCTCGCCGCTCATCCGGTACGTGTCGCCGCGCAGCCGCTCGGCCGCGGTGCTGCGGAAGCGGATCTCCGGGTAGGTGTCGGCGGCGAAGAAGTCGCCGGTGCGCAGGTGCTCGTCGCGCTGGGCCTGGTTGGTGTCGATGCTGGCGACCTTGATCACCAGGTCGGCGGAGGAGTTGCCCGGGGCGCTGCCGTCCAGGTGCAGCTTGCCGTCGTACTCGGTGAAGCGGCCCTTCACGTTCGTCACCATGGCGTGGCGCACCGAGAAGGCGACCTCGCTGTGCGTGGTGTCGATGGTCCAGTCGCCGGTCAGGTGGGCGAGGTCCGGGCCGGTCGGGGTCTCGGCGACGGCGACGGTGGCGGGGGTGGCGGTCTTGGTGCGGTTGAACAGGCCCATGGCTCCTCCTCGGGTCCGAAGCCATTTGTTTAGGCTTCAACTTGTTGGCTTCAGCGTAGGCCGCCTTCGTTCAAATTTCAACCACAGCCCTCGGCGTTTCGCGAAGGACTTGGCGAAACGGCACTGTCGGACCGCCCGGTTAGGCTGCGAAGGACGGTTCCGCCGACCGGGAGGCCCCCCACATGTTCGTCCTGCACGCGCTCTGGCGGGCGGACGGACGGCTGGCCCTGTGGGCCGAGGACGCCCGCGCCCACCCGGGCGCCGCCGAGCCGCGCCCCGACCGGTCGGCCCCGCGCGCCCACCCCTACGCCTGCCCGGCCGGCGAACTCGCCGCCGTCCTCGGCGGCATCGGGCCCGGCCTCGGCTGGCTCGCCGGCCAGGCCCCCGAGCGCTGGGCCACCCTGCTGCTGCCCACCACCGGCGCCCTGCCCGCGCCCTCGCCCGACCTGCCGGTCACCCCGGTCCGGGGCGCGGCCGTCCTGGCGCCCTGGCGCGTCCCCGCACTGCTCTTCGACGCCGGGGCGGCCGCCCAACTGCTCGGCGAGGTCTTCGACCCGCACTGGGCCGTCACCAGCACCGACCTGCCCGGCGCCGGGCGCGTCGAGGTCGTCCAGGGGCCCGCGCTGCGCTGGCTGACCGGCGTGCACGACCTCGCCTGGCGAACGGTCGGCCGGGGCCGGGTGCTGCCGTTGCCCGCCCTGGCGGCGGGCCGCCCGCAGGCCCGCTGGCGGCCCGACCCCACCCCGGCGGGCCGCCGGGAGGCCGCCGCACTGGCGGCGGGCTGCCCGCCCGTCCTGCTGGGGGAGTGGCCGGCCGGCGGCGGCACCGGCGAGGCCCTGCTGGACGCCGCGCTGGGCGCGCTGGTGGACGCCGAGGCCCGGGCCGCCCTGGCCGACACGCCCCCGCTGGTCCAGGGCGGCGCCCGAACCGGTGGCGCCCGAACCGGTGGCGCTCTGACCGGCGGCGCCCGAACCGACGCCACGGGGGCCGCTGCGGTGGGGGCCGCCGCCGAACGCTGGCTGCACGCCCTGACCACCCCGGACGGCGGCCTCACGGACGTCCCGTCCGAGGGTTTCGCCGAACTGCGCCGCCGGCTCGCCGCCTGGTACGCCGCCGCCGAGCCCACCGCGCCCGCGCTCCGGCTCTGCTTCCGCCTGCTGGAGCCGCTCGGGCCCGATCCGGACGACCCCGAGGGCCGGCCCTCCGACGACGCCTGGCAGCTGGAGTTCCTGCTCCAGGCCGTCGACGAGCCCTCCCTGCTGGTCCGCGCCGCCGATCTGCACGAGGGCGGCGCCGCCCACGCCGCGCTGGCCCGCAAGGCGCCGGACCCGGCCCACGTCCTGGTCGCCGAGCTCGCCCGCGCCGCCCACCGCTGGCCGGCCCTGGACGGCCTGCGGCACCGCTCCCGCCCGGCCGCCCTGCCGCTCGACCGGGCCGGCGCGCTGGACTTCCTGCGCACCGCCGCGCCAGCCCTCGCCGAGGGCGGATTCGGCGTGCTGCTGCCCGCCTGGTGGCGCCGCCGGCCCAGGCTCGGGCTCGCCCTGCGGGCCACCACCCCGCCCGCGCCCGGCTCGCTCGCCGCCGCCTCCCAGGTGGACCGGGACGCCGTGGTCGCCTTCCGCTGGCAGGCCGCGCTCGGCTCGGAGGGGGCGCCGCTCACCGAACAGGAACTGGCCGAACTCGCCGCCGCCAAGCAGGGGTTGGTCCGGGTCCGCGGCACCTGGCTGGAGGCCGACCCGGAGCAGATCGCCGCCGCGCTCGCCTTCCTCGCGGACCGGCGCGACGGCGTGCTGGCCACCGCCGACCTGCTGCGGCTGGCCCTCGACCCGGAGGCGACCGTCGCCGGGCTGCCCGTCACCGCCGTCCGGGCGGACGGTCCGCTCGGCGACCTGCTCGCCGGGCGCGCCGCCCCGGCCCCCGCCCCCGCGCTGCCGCCGGACTTCCGGGCCGCCCTGCGCCCCTACCAGGAGCGCGGCCTGGCCTGGCTGCGGGCGATGGCCGGGCTCGGCCTCGGGGCCGTGCTGGCCGACGACATGGGCCTCGGCAAGACCGTCCAGACCCTCGCCCTGCTGGCCACCGAGCAGGCCGAGGGGGCGGTCGGCCCCACCCTGCTGGTCTGCCCGATGTCCCTGGTCGGCAACTGGCAGCGCGAGGCCGAGCGCTTCGCCCCCGCCCTGCGGCGCTACGTCCACCACGGCTCCGGCCGCCTGGGCGCCGACCAACTCGCCGACGCCGTGGGCGGCGTGGACCTCGTCATCACCACCTACGGGCTGGTCCAGCGCGACCTCGCCGCGCTGCGGACGATCCGCTGGCGCCGGGTGGTCGCGGACGAGGCGCAGTACGTCAAGAACGCCGGCACCGCCCAGGCCCGGGCCGTCCGTGCGCTGCCCGTCACCCGCCACCGGATCGCCCTGACCGGCACCCCGGTGGAGAACCGGCTCGCCGAACTGCACGCCGTCCTGGACTTCGCCAACCCCGGGCTGCTCGGCCCGGCCGAACGCTTCAAGGAGCGCTACGCGATCCCGGTCGAACTGCACCGCAACCCCGAGCGCACCGCCGAACTCCAGCGCCGTACCGCCCCGTTCGTGCTGCGCCGGCTCAAGTCCGACCCGGCGGTGGCCGCCGAGCTGCCGGCCAAGCAGGAGATGACGGTCTGGTGCAGCCTCACCACCGAGCAGGCGGGCCTCTACCAGGCGGTGGTGGCCGACCTGCTGCAGCGGGTCGAGGGGATCCGGGGCGTGGAGCGGCGCGGCACCGTGCTGGCCGCGATCGGCAAGCTCAAGCAGGTGTGCAACCACCCGGCCCAACTGCTGCACGACGGATCGGCGTTGGGCGAGCGCTCGGGCAAGGTGGCCCGGCTGGCGGAGCTGCTGGAGGAGGCGCTGGCCGAGGGCGACCGGACGCTGGTCTTCACCCAGTACGCCGAGTTCGGCACGATGCTGCGCCCGTACCTGGCCCGCCGGCTCGGCGAGGAGGTGCTCTACCTGCACGGCGGCGTCCCCCGGGCCCGCCGCGAGGAGATGGTCGAGCGCTTCCAGTCCCCGGACGGGCCGCGGGTGTTCCTGCTCTCGCTGCGGGCCGGCGGCACCGGCCTCAACCTGACCGCCGCCAACCAGGTGATCCACCTGGACCGCTGGTGGAACCCGGCGGTCGAGGAGCAGGCCACGGACCGCGCGTTCCGGATCGGCCAGCGCCGGGACGTCCAGGTCCGCCGGCTGGTCTGCGTCGGCACCGTCGAGGAGCGGATCGACGAACTCCTCGCCGCCAAGCGCTCGTTGGCGGCAGCGGTGGTGGGGGAGGGGGAGCGCTGGCTCACCGACCTGCCGGTCGAGGCGCTGCGCGAACTGGTCGCGCTCACCCGCGAGGACGCCGTCGCCGAGGAGGACGCATGACACCCGACCACCCCGCCCCCGTCCCACCGGGGGACGCCCCACCCGGGAACGCCCCGCCCGCGGACGCCCCCGCCGTGAACGTCGCCGCCTACTGGGGCGGCGACTTCACCCTGCGCCCGGCCCCGCCCGGGCCCGCGGAGGAGCCCGGGGAGTCCTCGCTGCGCCGCCTCGGCCGCTCCGGCGTCACCGTGCGCGGCCGCGACCTCGCCACCCTGCTCGCCCCCGCGTACGAGGCCTTCGGCCGCTGACGAGGCCTCGGCCCCGCCGCCGCCCGTGCGGTAGCGTCGAGCGGTGACCGACACCCTCGCCGACCCCGCCCTCGACGACTTCGAGCGGCACCGCCGGATGATCTTCGGCATCGCCTACCGGATGCTCGGCAGCGTCGCCGACGCCGAGGACCTGGTCCAGGACACCTGGCTGCGCTGGAGCGGGGTCACCGGCCCGGTCGCCAACCCGGGCGGCTACCTGGCCCGGACGGTCACCAACCTCGCGCTCAACCGGCTCGACTCGGCCGCAGTCCGCCGCGAGGCCTACGTCGGCCCCTGGCTGCCCGAGCCACTGGTCGCCGAGCCGGACGCGACCGGCGACGTCGAGCGCGCCGAGACCGTCTCGTTCGCCCTGCTGGTGGTGCTGGAGAGCCTGTCCCCGCTGGAGCGGGCCGTCTTCGTCCTCAAGGAGGCCTTCGGCTTCTCCTACCGGGAGATCGCCGAGGCGCTGGAGCGCACCGAGGCCGCCTGTCGACAGGTCGGCAGCCGGGCCAAGGCGCACGTCCAGGCCCGCCGGCCGCGCTACGACGCCCCGCCGGAGCTGCGCCGCCGCGCCACCGACGAGTTCCTCGCGGCCTGCGTCGGCGGCGACCTCAACCGGATGCTGGAACTGCTCGCCCCCGACGTCACCTCCTGGACGGACGGCGGCGGCGTGGTCCGCGCCGCGCTGCGCCCGGTCACCGGTGCCGACAACGTCGCCCGCTTCCTGCTCGGGGTGCTCGACCAGCTGGGCGAGGGCGTCGGCGTGCGGCCGGTCCTCGTCAACGGCCAGCCCGGACTGCTGCTCACCCAGGGCGGCGCGATCGACGCCGTCTCGGTGTTCGACTTCGTGGAGGGGCCCGACGGCCGGCCCCGGATCGCCGAGCTGCGCACCGTCCGCAACCCGTCGAAGCTCACCCACCTCACCGACCGGGCTTGACCCTCGACCTGGTCGAGCCCGCAGCGTCACCGGCATGGAGAGCGAGCTGCACAGCATCGGCGAACTGGCCCGCGCCAGCGGCCTGGGCGTCGGCACCCTGCGCTACTACGACGGCGCCGAGGTGCTCACCCCGCCTGGGTCGACCCGCAGACGGGCTACCGCTGGTACCGGCCCGGGCAACTCGCCGACGCCCGCCTGCTGGCCCGGCTGCGCCGGGTCGGCCTGCCGCTGGCCGGCATCCGCGCCGTGCTCGGCGCGGTGCCCGGCTCCGGCGCGGCCGAGCGGGTGCTCGACGCGCACCTGCGCCGGCTGGAGGACGGTCTCGCCGACGCCCGCCGCGAGCTCTCCCTGATCCGCGTGATGATCGACCAGAGGGAGCAACCGATGACCACCACCCCCGCCGACCTCCGCCTCACCGTCCCGGCCGAGGAACTGGCCGCCGCACTGGACGCGGTCCGCTTCGCCGTCGGCGGTGATCCCGAGGCGCCTGCGCTCGCCGGAGTGCTGTTCGAGCCGGACGGCCCGGTGCTGCGCCTGGTCGCCACCGACCGCTACCGGATGGCGCTCGCCGAGGTGTCCGCCACCGCGGGGCCCGACCGGCCGACCTGCGGCGCGATCGTCCCCACCGCCCTGGTCGACGCCCTGCGTGCGCTGCTCGGCGCGGGCGCGGCCGAGGTCGCGCTGACCCTCGGCGGCGGCCTGGTCCGGGCCGAGACCGGCGGCCACCGGATCGAGGGCGCCGCTCTGGACTTCGACTACCCCGACCACCGGGTGCTGACCCGGCTCGAACCGGAGCACCGGATCGACCTGTCCGCCGCCGAACTGCGCGGCGCCGTCGAGACCGGCGCCACCCGCACGCTGCCCTCCGGCCCGAACGGCGCGGACTGCGCGGTCACCGTCCTCACCCTCACGGCGGACGGCCGCCTCACGGTGGCCGGCCCCGATTCCGGCCCCGGGTCCGTGCCCGGCGAGCTGCGGGTGGCGGTCAACCGCGACTTCCTGCTGGACGCCCTGCGGGCCGCCCGGCCCGAACAGCTGGTGCTCGAACTCGGCGGCCCGATCGCCCCCTTGGCGATCCGCACCCCGGGCCGGGCGGGCACCTTATCCCTCCTGATGCCGGTCCGCGTCCCCGACCTCGGCTGAGCCCGGCCCGCCGTTTGCTGTTGCTAGCATCCTGCTTGCATCTGCAAGCAGGATGTTGCAGTCTGCCGGTATGGCCTCACTGAACGTCGGCTCGCTGGGCGAGTACATCCGCGAGCAACGCCGGAACGCGCAGTACTCACTGCGCCAGCTGGCGGAGGTCGCAGGCGTGTCGAACCCGTACCTCAGCCAGATCGAGCGAGGGTTGCGCAAGCCGAGCGCGGAGATCCTGCAGCAGATCGCGAAGGCGCTGCGGATCTCGGCGGAGACGCTGTACGTCCAGGCCGGGATCCTGGAGGAGCGGCGCGGTGAGGGCCTGGAGCTGCGGGCCTCGATCCTGGCCGATCCGCTGATCAACGAGCAGCAGAAGCAGGCGCTGCTCGCGGTCTACGACGCCTTCCTCAAGGAGAACGCCACCCAGCGGGGCGCGGTGGCCGACCGGTCGCCCGCGGCCGGCACCGGCACCGGCGTTCCACCAGCCTCCGGCCCGACGACCGACGGCTCAGCCATCCAGAACACCCACCGGGAGGACCGGTAAGCATGCCGATCACCGACGAGATCAAGAAGACCCTCAGCGACCCGACCCCGCTCTACGCCATCGCCGGCGCCGGGGATCTCGCGTACGAGAAGTTGCGCGAGGTGCCGGGCCGAGTGGAGGCGCTCACCGCGGACCGCAAGGGCGCGCAGGAGAAGGCCACCGCCCGGTTCCAGGAGGCGCAGACGAAGCTGGCCGAGGCACAGGCCAAGGTCACCGAGACCGTCACGACGCTCCCCGTCGACCTGCGGACCCTGCAGGAGCGGGCCCAGGGCTTCGCCCTCCAGCAGGTCGGCCGCGCGGTCGAGCTGGCGGTGAAGGCCAAGGAGACGTACGACGAGCTGGCCGAGCGCGGCAAGGTCGTGGTGGACCGGGCCCGCCCGGGTGCGCCCGCCGAGCCGGCGCAGCTGGCCGAGGAGCCGGGGCTCGTCCGGGAATCGGAGCCGGTCGAGGCCGAACTGGTCGAGGACGACACCACCACCCCGGCCGCCGAGACCCGGCCCGCCCCGAAGAAGGCCGCCCGCGCCCGGAAGACCACCGACCGCGCGGAGTGAGGGAAGGGCTGCCGAACGGGGCACATCCGGTGACCGCGGGACGTTGACAGAAGAGCGGGCGGTCGACGTGCCAGGATGGGCGGCGGCCGGAGCGCCGGAGGCGAGAGACAGAGGAGAGCGTGATGGGCGGAGTGGCCCAGATCCTGGACTTGGCCTATCTGAACCCGATCTGGTGGCTGTCCGTCGCCATCCTGGGCTTCAAGCTGTTCGCCCTGGTCGACGCGGCCACCCGCCGTGAGGACGCCTACCGGGCGGCGGACAAGAAGACCAAGCCGTTCTGGCTGGCGATCCTGGCGATCGCCTTCGGCTGGGACCTGCTGTTCGGGGTGAACTTCTTCACCGGCATCGGGACGCTCGCCGGGCTGGTCGCGTCGATCGTCTACATGGTGGACGTGCGCCCGGCGATCCGGGAGTTGACCGGCGGTGGCGGCCGTGGTGGCCGCAGCAACACCGGCCCGTACGGCCCCTGGTAGGCCACGCGATCAGGCAACGACGAGGCCCGGGCGGGGAGTTCACCCGCCCGGGCCTCGTCGTACCCGGCGTCCGGCCGGCTCAGCCGAGGATCAGCTGCACCGGGTTGCGCTCCAGCAGCAGCACCGCGACGTCGTCCGTCAGCGCGCCGCCGTTCAGCTCCTCGACCTCGGCGATGGCGCTGTCGACGAGCCGGCCCCGGGTGAGCCCGGCGGACTGGTGGTCGCCGATGAGGTCGGCCAGCCCGTCCTGGCCGAGGCGGCGGGAGCCGGCCCCGACCCGGCCCTCGATCAGCCCGTCGGTGTACAGCAACAGCCGCCAGCCGGGGTGGAGTTCGATCTGCTGGGCGGGCCACGCGGCCTGCCCGTCGTGGCACGGCAGCAGGCCGAGCGCCGGCCCGGCGAGGTCGGCGGGCAGGGTGACCGGCTGGTGGTCGCGGCCGAGCAGCAGCGGTGCCGGGTGCCCGGCGAGGTAGAGGCGGGCCCGCTCGCCGGCGCCGAGCGCGTCGAGGCCGCCGCTGGCGCCGCCCGGCTCGATGACGAGCATGCAGAGCGTCGCGAAGATCTCGTCGCTGCGCCGCTCGTGTTCCAGCACGTGCTGGAGGGTGGTCAGCAGGGCCTCGCCGGTGAGGCCGGCGAAGACGAGGGTGCGCCACGCTATCCGGAGGGCGACGCCGAGCGCGGCCTCGTCCGGGCCGTGGCCGCAGACGTCGCCGATCACGACGTGGACGGTGCCGTCGTCGGTGCGGACGGCGTCGTAGAAGTCGCCGCCGAGCAGGGCGCGGCGGCGGCCCGGGCGGTAGCGCCGGGTGAAGGAGAGGCCCGCGCCGTCGAGCAGCGGGGTGGGCAGCAGGTGGCGCTGGAGGCGGGCGTTCTCCTGGCCGCGCAGCTCGGCCTCGACGAGGCGGCGCTGCGACTCGTCGGCGCGCTTGCGTTCGACGGCGTAGCGCAGGGCGCGGCCCAGCAGCGGACCGTCCGTCGCGTGCTTGATCAGGAAGTCCTGGGCGCCCGCGGCGACGGCGGCCGCGCCCAGTTCGGCACCGGCCGCGTCGGTGAGCACCACGACCGCGGTGTGTGGGGCGCGGCGGAGCAGTTCGTGCAGGCCTTCGAGGCCGTCGGAGTCGTCGGACGGGTGCGGCAGGTCGGCGGGGGCGGCGAGGTCGAGCAGCACGCAGCTGAAGTCGCTGCCGCGGGAGCGCCCGCGCCGGTTGCCGGGCGGGGAGACGGCGAGCAGTTCGGTGGCCTGTTCCAGCCCGCGGGCCCAGTGGATCTCGATCGAGGTGCCGCTGTCGGCGACCGCCGCCTTGATCAGCTGGGCGTCGGAGGCGTCGTCCTCGATCACCAACAGTTTGAGCGGCGCGGTGCTGCCGGCGGCGGGGGCGTCGGCGGTGGCCGACGTGCGTCCGGTCTGGGGTCGGGGGTGCGGTATCGGGGGAGCGGCCGTCACCGGGCCGGCCGGCGTCGGGCCGGTCGCGGACGGGCGGTTGCGGGCATGGCCAACGGGGGCGCCGGCCTGGGCGCCCGACAGGCTCGTGGCACCAGGTGCCCGCCCGTCTCCCGTTGCGGGCATCGGTGGTTCCTCCCTTTCCCCGAGTGCGTAACGGTCAGCGCCCGTCCGCAGTGCCCGCCTGGCACCGTGCGCCGGGGAACTTCTCGCGACCATAACGTGATCTCCGGGGATTTCTCTGGCCGACCGGCGCCGTTGTGGTTTTTGCCACGCCGGTGGCGGTGTGGTGGTCTGACTCGGACGATGGCTGACTTCCCCGCCCCGGCGGGGAGAGGAAGGGGACTGGCGATGGTGACGCGGATCACCCTGGTCGAGGGTGACATCACGGAACAGCAGGTGGACGCGGTGGTGAACGCCGCGAACTCCTCTCTGCTGGGCGGGGGCGGGGTGGACGGCGCGATCCACCGCAAGGGCGGGCCGCAGATCCTGGAGGACTGCCGCCGGTTGCGCGCTTCGCACTGGGGCAAGGGGCTGCCCACCGGGCGTGCGGTGGCGACGACGGCCGGACGGCTGCCGGCCCGGTGGGTGGTGCACACCGTCGGGCCGGTGTATCTGGCGGAGGAGTACGAGGAGCGGGCGGAGCTGCTGGCCTCCTGCTATCGCGAGTCGTTGCGCACGGCGGCGGAACTGGGTGCGCGCACGGTGGCGTTCCCGGCGGTGTCGGCCGGGGTGTACGGCTGGCCGCCGGCGGACGCGGCCCGGATCGCGCTCGGCACCGTCGCGGAGGTGCTGGGCGGCGGTGACGCGCGGGCGGGCGCGGAGCTGGCGGAGGTGCGGTTCGTGCTGTTCGGGGCGGTGATGCACGGGGTGTTCGAACAGGCCTGGCGAGAACTGCTCGGACAAGGCTAGGGCCTGTCCGGCGGATCTTGCCGGGCGCGCGACGCCGGACAGGCCCTGAGGCCGAACGGCGTTGGTGGCGCCGGTCGGTGGCGTCCATCGTGGCGTGATGGGGCGTCAACACGCCAGAGGTATTCGATAACTCGTTCGAGTGAATGCGGCGGGTCGCTCACCAGCACCGGCCCCGGCTCGTGCCTTGCCGCGCGGTCCCGGCCCCGGTCCGTGCCTTGCCGCGCGGTCCCGGCCCCGCGACCCGCTACGGCGCGAGCGCACCCCAGGGCACCGTGACCTCGCCCTGCCGCCACCGCCCGCGCGCGTCCACCAACGGCCAGTCGCCCGCCAGCGCCGTGCAGGCCGCCACCCAGCGCTGCCGCGCCCCGAACGCCCCGTACGGCGCGGCCGCCGCCCAGGCCCGGTCGAAGTCGGCCAGGAAGGCGTGCACCGGCCGGCCCGGCACGTTGTGGTGGATCAGCGCCTTCGGCAGTCGTTCCGCCAGGTCGGAGGGCTGGCCGAGGCCGCCCAGCCGGGCCGCGAAGGTGACCGTCCGGGGCCCCTCCGGGCCGAGCGCGACCCAGACGTGCCGTCGCCCGATCTCGTCGCAGGTGCCCTCCACCAGCAGCCCGTCCGGGGCCAACCGGGCGCAGAGCCGCTCCCACACCCCGGCCACCGCCGACTCGTCGTACTGCCGCAGCACGTTGGCGGCCCGGATCAGTTGGGCCGGCGCGCCGCCGTCCAGCGGCACCTCGAAGCCGCCGCGCCGGAAGGTGAGCAGCGGCGGTTCGGCGTACGGCAGCGCGGCCGCGACCCGCTCCGGCTCGATCTCGATCCCGACCACCCGGACGTCCGGGCGCACCGTGCGCAGGCGTCCGGCCAGTTCGACGGCCGTCCACGGCGCGGCGCCGTAGCCGAGGTCGACCGCCACCGGCGGGCGCCCGGCGGCGCGCAGCGCGCGGCCGAGGGTGTGGGCGATCCAGCGGTCCATCCGCCGCAGCCGGTTGGTGTTGGTGGTGCCCCGGGTGACCGTCCCCACCGGTCGTCCGGTCCGCCCACGGGCGGGTGCGGTCGCGGAGTCGAAGGAGGCAGCCATGCCTGGAAGGGTAGTCGGGCCGTCGTCGGCACCGCTGTGACCTGGGACGTCACCCCGCCCGGCATCTCGTCCGCCGGACCGGGAATGCCGGACGCCAGCCGGGTGGTTGGCTGTCTGGTGGTGATGTGTGCCCGGGACGGGGCAGCGCACACCGGACAGCGGGCGGCCCGTGCGCGGGCCGCCGAGACGGGCCGCACAGAGGAGGCTTCAGCCAGGTGATCCAGCACCCCGTCCGTTCGGTACGTCGTGCCCAGCCCGCCACGCCCGCGCGGGGCCGGCTCCAGTCGCTCGTCCCGGGCCGCCGCCGCCCGCGCCGGATAGCGATGCTGAGCGTCCACACCTCGCCGCTGCACCAGCCCGGCACGGGGGACGCCGGCGGGATGAACGTCTACATCGTCGAGCTGGCCAAGCGCCTGGCCGCGCTCAACATCGAGGTCGAGGTGTTCACCCGGGCGATCTGCTCGGACGACGCCCCCACCGTCGAGCTGGCCCCGGGCGTGCTGGTCCGGCACGTCACGGCCGGCCCGTACGAGGGCCTGCTGAAGGAGGACCTGCCCGCCCAGCTGTGCGCCTTCACCCACGGGGTGCTGCGGACGGAGGCGGGCCACCGCCCCGGCCACTACGACCTGGTGCACTCGCACTACTGGCTCTCGGGGCAGGTCGGCTGGCTGGCCGCGCAGCGCTGGGGGGTGCCGCTGGTGCACACCATGCACACCATGGCGAAGGTCAAGAACGCCGCACTGGCCAAGGGCGACACGCCCGAGCCCGCGGCCCGGGTGATCGGCGAGACCCAGGTGGTCGAGGCGGCCGACCGGCTGATCGCCAACACCACCGAGGAGGCCGCCGAGCTGGCGCTGCACTACGCCGCCCGGCCGGACCAGCTGGCCGTCGTCCACCCCGGCGTCAACCTGGACGTCTTCCGTCCGGGCGGATCGTCGGCGCGGGCCGCCGCGCGGGCCCGGCTGGGCCTGCCGCAGGACGCGGCGGTGCTGCTCTTCGCGGGCCGGATCCAGCCGCTGAAGGCCCCGGACGTGCTGCTGCGGGCGGTCGCCGAGCTGCTGGCGCGCCGCCCGGGGTTGCGCGAGCACCTGTTGGTGCCGGTGGTCGGCGGCCCGTCCGGCACCGGACTGGCCCGGCCGGAGAGCCTGCACAAGCTCGCCGCCCAGCTGGGCATCGGCGACGTGGTGCGGTTCCACCCGCCGGTCGGCCAGGCCGAGCTCGCGCAGTGGTACCGCGCGGCGACGGCCCTGGTGATGCCCTCGTACAGCGAGTCCTTCGGGCTGGTCGCGCTGGAGGCGCAGGCCTGCGGCACCCCGGTGGTGGCGGCGGCGGTCGGCGGCCTGCCGGTCGCGGTGCGGGACGGCGAGACGGGCACGCTGGTGCACGGCCACGACCCGGTGGCCTGGGCGCACGCGCTGGAGCCGTACGTCACCGACCGGGGCCTGGTCGCCCGGCGCGGCGAGGCGGCGGCCCGGCACGCGGCCGGCTTCGGCTGGGACACCGCCGCGGCCGGCACCGCCGAGGTGTACGCCGGCAGCCTGGCCCGCCCGGCCGGCCGCTTGGCCACCGCCCGGCGGCGGCTGGCCTGACCACGGCCTGACCACGGCCCGACCACGGCCCGACCGCCGTCTGACTGCCGCCGGGGGCACGCACCGCTGGTGCGCGCCCCCGGTACCGCCGAGTAACGTCACTCCCATGGCAATCCGCACCAAGGACGAGGCCCTGACCCTCCTGCGCACCGCCCTGGACGACGCCGGAGCGGCCTGGGAGCCCGCCACCACCGACCCGTACACGCTGGTGGTGACGCTCCCGGGCACCCGCAAGCTGAGCACCGCCTGCGCGCTGCGGGTCGGCGACCACACCCTGTCGGTGAACGCCTTCGTGATCCGCCGACCGGACGAGAACCACGAGGCCGTCTACCGCTGGCTGCTGGAGCGCAACACCCGGCTGTACGGCGTCGCGTACGCGATCGACCCGCTCGGCGACGTCTACCTGGCCGGCCGCCTGCCCCTGGAGGCGCTCACCCCGGACGCCGTGGACCGGCTGCTCGGGACGGTGCTGGAGAACGCCGACGAGCCCTTCAACACCCTGCTGGAGCTGGGCTTCGCCTCGGCGATCCGGCGCGAGTGGGAGTGGCGGACCAAGCGCGGGGAGTCCACCCGCAACCTGGCCGCCTTCGCCCACCTGGCCGCCCCCGCGGCCGACTGACCCCGCGGCTGGCCGGCCCTGCAGCCGACCGGCCAGGAGTCTCAGGCACCCGCCGGGGCTTTCTCCCCCGCCTCCTCCGCGGCGGGCACCGCCACCTCCGTCACCGCCCCGGTGCGGCCCGCCGTCGCGTCGGTGCGCCGCCCGAGCACCACGTGCCCGGCTGCCGCGACCGTGCCGCAGACCCCGCACACGACCCAGAGCACCGCCGAGCCGGCGTGCTGCAGCAGCAGACCGCCGACCGCCGGGCCGAGGAACGAGGCGAGCGACCAGGAGAGCGAGTAGACGCCCTGGTAGCGGCCGCGCGCATGGGTCGGCGCCAGTTCGGAGACCAGGCCCATGATGGTCGGCGCGTTCAGGACCTCGCCGACCGTCCAGACCGCCACCGAGAGGGCGAACAGCCACGCGGACGACCCGGCCAGCGCCGCCAGCCCGAAGCCCCAGCCCGTGACCAGGCAACTGGCTATCAGCAGGGCGGTCCGGGAGCGGTTCTCCATCCACCGGGTGAGCGGGATCTGGAGCACCACGATCAGCACCCCGTTCAGGCCGATGACCAGCCCGTACTCGGTGGAGGTGATGCCCGAGGCGCCCATGTCGACGGCCAGGGTGGTGCTGCCCTGCTGGAGGATCAGGGCGAGCAGCAGGTTGAGTCCGACGACGGCCATGAAGCGCCCGTCCCGGAACACCGTGCCGAGGCCGATCCCCGTCTCGTCCGCCCCCTTCCCCCGCTCGGGCGGGCCCTGCGGCTTGGTCTCGGGGATCCGGATGAAGATCACCACCGCGCACACCAGCGTGGAGAGCGCGTCGAGCAGGAAGAGCGTGAGGTAGCCGTGGGTGGCGATCAGGCCGGCCACGGCGGCGGAGAGGCCGAAGCCGATGTTGATCGCCCAGTAGTTCAGCGAGTACGCGCGGACCCGGTCCTCGGCCGGGACGAGGTCGGCGATGATCGCCGAGGTCGCGGGCCGGGTGGCGTTGTTGCAGAGGCCGACCAGGAAGGTCACCGTGGCGATCGCCACCTGGCCGTCCGCGAAGCCGAGCACGGCGGTGAACAGCGCGGTGCCGAGTTGGGCGGCGACCAGGGTCGGGCGCCGGCCGATCCGGTCGGTCAGCACGCCGGCGCCGATCGCGGCGACCGCCGAGCCGAGGCCGTACAGCGAGGCCACCAGGCCCGCGTAGGAGGCCGAGTACCCCCGGGTGGTGGTCAGGTAGAGCGCGAGGAAGGTGAGCACGAAGGCGCCCAGCTTGTTCACCAGCGTGCTCACCCAGAGCCACCAGAACTGGCGCGGTAGCCCGCCCACCGTCTCCTGCACCAGTCTTCGGATCCGGGGGTTGGTGAACAGGGCGACGGGCATGTGGGGGGCTCCCGGGGCAGGCGTCCGCCGAGCGGCACGGGCAGGTCCGGTCAGCCGACGTATGTAAGTGTCAGATGGGCGGTGCACACATTACACATCTGCCGCAGGTCCAGACCAGCGCTTTTCCTGCCTCCATTAAGCTGGGGGCCATGGCTGACACGACGTACCGACTCATCCTGCTCCGCCACGGCGAGAGCCAGTGGAACCAGAAGAACCTGTTCACCGGTTGGGTCGACGTCGACCTCAACGAGAAGGGCGAGAAGGAGGCCGCGCGCGGTGGTGAGCTCCTGGCCGCCGAGGGCCTGTTCCCGGACGTGCTGCACACCTCGCTGCTCCGCCGCGCGATCCGCACCTCGCAGATCGCCCTGGACAAGGCCGACCGCCACTGGATCCCGGTCAGCCGCAGCTGGCGCCTGAACGAGCGACACTACGGTGCGCTCCAGGGCAAGGACAAGGCCCAGACCCTGGCCGAGTTCGGCGAGGAGCAGTTCCAGCTGTGGCGCCGCTCGTACGACACCCCGCCGCCGGTGCTGGCCGACGGCGCCGAGTACTCGCAGGCCGGTGACGCCCGCTACGCGGACATCCCGAGCGAGCTGCGTCCGCGCACCGAGTGCCTGAAGGACGTCGTCGACCGGATGCTCCCGTACTGGTACGACGCCATCGTCCCGGACCTCGCCGCCGGCAAGACCGTCCTGGTCACCGCCCACGGCAACAGCCTGCGCGCGCTGGTCAAGCACCTCGACGGCATCTCCGACGAGGACATCGCCGGCCTGAACATCCCGACCGGCATCCCGCTCGTGTACGAGCTCGACGCGGACTTCAAGCCCGTCACCAAGGGCGGCCGCTACCTCGACGCCGACGCCGCCGCGGCGGCCATCGAGGCGGTCAAGAACCAGGGCAAGAAGTAACCCGCTTGCCGACACGGCCCCGTCCCCCGGTTCGCCGGAGGCGGGGCCTTCGTCGTTCAACGGGCCTGCGTGGAAGCCGAGTTGAAGGCCAGTTCGGTGGCCGGATCCGGGCTCGTCCCAATAGTGGTTCAGACCATTGACGGGTGGTGGCGTCCGCTCCTACGGTGAGGGCGCCGGACTGCCGCAGGCATGCCAAGGATCTCCCCGTCCCGGCCGCCGCGCCCCCACGCGCGCGCGTCTGCGTCCCGGCGCACTCTCCATCCACCCCCACGGAGGAGCATCATGCGCACACGTCACATCGTCGGGGCGGTGGTCGCCGCGCTCGCGGTACCGCTCACCCTCGCCGTCCCGGCGCTGTCCCACGGGTACATCTCGACGCCGCCCAGCAGGGCCGCGCTCTGCGGAGCGGGCGGGGTGTCGTGGGACTGCGGCGCCATCCAGTGGGAGCCGCAGAGCGTCGAGGGCCCGAAGGGCTTCCCGGACGCCGGGCCCGCCGACGGCACCATCTGCGCCGGCGGCAACTCCCGCTTCGCCGAACTGGACGACCCGCACGGCGGCGCCTGGCCGACCACCTCGGTGACGGCGGGGCAGCAGCTCACCTTCACCTGGACGTTCACCGCCCGGCACGCGACCACCGACTTCCGGTACTACCTGACCAAGCCGGGCTACGACGCGAGCCAGCCGGTCACCCGGGACAGCCTGGACCTGACGCCCTTCCTGATCGCCCCGTACGGCGGGAAGCAGGTGCCCAGCACGCTGAGTCACACCGCGACCGTCCCGAGCGGGCGCACCGGCCACCAGGTCGTCGTCGCGGTCTGGACGATCGCCGACACCGGGAACGCCTTCTACTCCTGCACCGACGTCCAGTTCTGACGCCCCGGGGCATGCGACGAGAGGCACCGCACTGAGGACGCCGCACTGAGGACGCCGCACTACTGAGGACACCGTGCTGCGGACGCGCGGCACGAGGACACGCGACGAGGTGCACGGCCGACGGAAGGCCGTGCACCTCGGGTACTCCTCGGCGGCGGACCGCTCAGTGGCCGCAGCAGCCGCCGTCCGCGCCGCCGCACTGGCAGGGCGCGCCGGACTGGCAGCCGCAGCCGCAGCCGGGGCCGCAGCCGCAGCCGGCCGCGAGAACGGGCAGGAGCTTCGGGGCGGGCGGCTCGACGGTGTGGTGGGCGCGTGCCGGTCGGGTGGGGTTGGCCTTCATCGAGCTGTTCCCTCCTAGTGACGGGCACAGTCCTGTGCCCCCAACGTCGAGTGAAGCCGCCGATCGGAGGGAGCGTCAACAGGCGCGCAGTGGTGGGATGCACGGGCGTCGTGCGCCCCCACCACCCTTGTCGCAGGTTTACTCACCCCTCGGGGGGAGCGGCCGCCCCTTGAAGCCTCGAGCCCCGAGCCCCGAGGTACTGAGCCCCGAGGCGGCCGCACCGCACCCGTACGAGGTCACTCCGCCGCCGCGGCCTCCGAGGAGGCCACGAACTCGGCCACGTGCTCGCCCGTCACCAGGTACACCACGCGCTTGGCGACCGACACCGCGTGGTCCGCGAAGCGCTCGTAGTAACGGCCGACCAGGGTGAGGTCGACGGCGGTCTCGATCCCGTGGTGCCAGCGCTCGTCGATCAGGTGCGACAGCAGCTCGCGGTGCAGGGAGTCGATCGCGTCGTCGTCCTGCTCCAGCTCCAGGGCCTTGTCGACGTCCTTGGTGGCGATCACCAGGCCGGTCTTGGCCACCAGGCGCTGGGCGAGCTGGCCCATCTCCAGGACGGTCGAGTGCAGGTCGCCGGGGACGGCGGAGTCGGGGTAGCGCATCCGCGCGACCTTGGCGACGTGCCGGGCGAGGTCGCCGCAGCGCTCCAGGTCGGAGCTCATCCGCAGCGAGGTGACGACGATGCGCAGGTCGGTGGCGACCGGCTGCTGGCGGGCGAGCAGGTCGATCGCGCGGTTCTCCAGCTCGTGGTGGAGGTCGTTGATCTTCTCGTCGGCGGCGATCACGCTCTCCGCCAGCGCCAGGTCCGCGTCGAGGAGTGCGGTGGTGGCCCGGCCCAGGGCCGAGCCGACCAGCCGGGCCATCTCGACCAGACTGTCGCCGATCGCATCGAGTTCCTCGTGGTACGCGTCGCGCATGCTCTCTCCTCAGTAGCTGTGTCGGTGGCGGTGCCGACCGGCCGGCCCGTCCGACGACCGCGTCGTCGTTCGGGTGACCGCTGCTGGTGGCGCGAATCGTACGCGCACACCTGAGACGGCGGCCGGTGGTTCGGCCAGCCGCCCACTCCCACACGGGCTGCATGGCCAACTCTGGGCCGTCCGGGCGACGATGCACGGCCGGTGTGGTGAATCAGCGGCCACGTGAAGGTGAATTCTCGGCAACGCGCGGCCGATGCCTTGATCGGGCGCCTGGGGAGTGCCCTGGCCGTGCGCTTACGCTGGCCACATGGACGTGAACGTGGCCGCCGCCGCTGCCTGCGCCATAGCCGGGCTCGGCGTCGGCCTCACGGCCTCCATCGCCTTCCGTTGGAGCGAGCGCGAGCAGGCCAGGGGCAGGTACGGCGGCACCAGCAGCAGCAGACACCACGGCCGGCACCAGGCACTGGGCGCCGGCACCCCGGAGCCCCCGCTGCCGCCGGGGGTGGACACCGTCCTCTCCGTCCTCCGTTCCTGCGCGATCGTGCTGGGCGAGGGCGACGAGGTGGTCAAGGCCAGCTCCGCGGCGTACGCGATGGGCCTGGTGCGCGGTGGCGCGGTCGCCGTGGACCAGATGCTCTCGCTGGCGCGCGCCACCCGCCGGGACGGCGAGATCCGCCAGGTCGAGCTGGAGGTGCCCCGCCCCGGCGTGGCCCGTGCGGGCGAGCCGCTCGCGGTCTCCGTCCGGGTCGCCCCGCTGGGCTCCCGGCTGGT
The DNA here is from genome assembly GCF_044745805.1 of Kitasatospora sp. NPDC086801. Lineage (NCBI taxonomy): Bacteria > Bacillati > Actinomycetota > Actinomycetes > Kitasatosporales > Streptomycetaceae > Kitasatospora > Kitasatospora sp. NPDC086801. The sequence goes on along the minus strand of NZ_JBIVAX010000001.1, from coordinate 335,232 downwards.
GCTGGTGCTGGTCGAGGACCAGACCGACCGCCGCCGGGTGGAGGCGGTCCGCCGGGACTTCGTGGCCAACGTCAGCCACGAGCTGAAGACCCCGGTGGGCGCCCTGTCGCTGCTCTCCGAGGCGGTCGCCGACGCGTCCGACGACCCGGAGGCGGTGCAGCGCTTCGCCGGCCGGATGCAGATCGAGGCGACCAGGCTGGCCAGCCTGGTCCAGGAGATCATCGACCTCTCCCGGGTGCAGGACGACCGGCTGATGGTGGACCCGGAGCCCGTCGCGGTGGACGAGCTGATCGCCGAGGCGATCGACCGCTGCCGCCAGCAGGCCGCCGCCAAGCAGATCCTGATCACGGCGGGCGGCATCGCCGGCCTCTACCTGCACGGCAACCGCGGCCAGCTCGCCGCCGCGCTCGGCAACCTGGTCGAGAACGCCGTGAACTACAGCACGCCCCGGACCCGGGTGGCGATCGCCACCCGCCGGATCTCCAGCGCCGCGGCGCTCGGGGAGGCGGACGGCGAGCTGATCGAGATCTCGGTCACCGACCAGGGCATCGGCATCTCGGAGAAGGACCGCGAGCGCGTCTTCGAGCGCTTCTACCGGGTCGACCCGGCCCGCTCCCGGGCGACCGGCGGAACCGGCCTCGGCCTCTCCATCGTCAAGCACGTCGCCGCCTCGCACGGCGGTACGGTCTCGGTGTGGAGCGTCGAGGGCCAGGGTTCGACCTTCACCATCCGCCTGCCCGCCGGGCAGGCGCCCGAGGCCGACGACCTCGACGACACCGACGACACCGACGACACCGGCGATCTCGACGACACCGACGATCGCGACGCCATCGACGGCCGTAGCGCCGCCGCCGCGCCCACCGGAACCCTCACCACGGACCGGACGGCCACCACGGGCCGCACGGACCGTCCGCTCCCCACGGGGAAGCGGGAACACCCCCTGCCAGACACAACCCCCCAGCTTGCCCCGGAGGCCTGATCGTGACCCGAGTACTGGTGGTCGAGGACGAGGAGTCGTTCAGCGACGCCCTCTCGTACATGCTCCGCAAGGAGGGCTTCGAGGTGGCCGTCGCCGCCACCGGCCCCGACGCCCTGGAGCAGTTCGAGCGCAACGGCGCCGACCTCGTCCTGCTCGACCTGATGCTGCCGGGCCTGCCGGGTACCGAGGTCTGCCGTCAGCTGCGGGTGCGCTCCAACGTGCCGGTGATCATGGTCACCGCGAAGGACAGCGAGATCGACAAGGTGGTCGGCCTGGAGATAGGTGCGGACGACTACGTCACCAAGCCCTACTCCACCCGTGAGCTGGTCGCCCGGATCCGGGCGGTGCTGCGCCGCCGCGGCGAGGACGGCGGTGCCGGCGAGAACGGCGGCGGCCCGGGTGCCCTGGAGGCGGGTCCGGTCCGGATGGATGTCGACCGGCACGTGGTGACCGTGGACGGTGCCAAGGTCGACCTGCCGCTGAAGGAGTTCGACCTGCTGGAGATGCTGCTGCGCAACGCGGGCCGGGTGCTCACCCGCATGCAGCTGATCGACCGGGTCTGGGGCGCGGACTACGTCGGCGACACCAAGACCCTGGACGTCCACGTGAAGCGCCTGCGGGCCAAGATCGAGCCGGACCCGGGTGCCCCGCGCTACCTGGTCACGGTCCGCGGCCTGGGCTACAAGTTCGAGCCGTAAACCGCGGGCGCGGACAGACGCGGAAGGCCCCCGCCGGCAGTCGCCGGAGGGGGCCTTCGCGTTGGCGTCCGGCAGGCCCGGGAGGGCCCGTCGGACGCCGGGTGGCACGTCAGTGGGTGCTGGCGGGCGGGGTGGCACCCTGGGAGGCGGAACCGGACGGCGCGGCCGCACCGGTGGTGGCCGGGGCGGCCGGGGTGGTGGTGCCGGCGGCCGGGGTGGTCGCGGCGGTGGTGGCGCCCTTGGTGGGTACGGCGGCCGGGGCCGACGTCGGTCCGAAGCCCTTGTAGAGGCCCTTGTTCGGGCTCACGCCGGCCTGGGCGTCGACCTTCTGGCCGTCCTTGAAGGTGAACGAGGTGGGGGTGAAACCGCCGACCTGGACGCCGACCGAGGCGACCTTGGCGGACGGGTTGCCGTCGCCACCGATCGCCACGGCGCCGCCGGCCGGGACGATGATGGTGGACAGCGGGGCGCCCGCGGCGTCGGAGAACGCGGCGGTGGCACCGTTGCCGACGGTGATGGACTGCAGCTCCGCCGGCGTGCTGCCCGTGTTGGCGATGTTGACGGTCACGTTGGCGGGACCGTTGTGCTCGCCCGAGGACTCGTCCCCGGTGACGACCACGATGTTGTTCAGCCGAAGGTTCGTTCCGAGGGTTGCCGCCGCGTTGTCGGGCTTGACCTGCAGCGTGTCCGGCGTGTTGCCGGCGGCGCAGGACGACAGCGAGGCGATGGCGATGGCGGCGATGGCGGCGATGCTGCCGCGTCGAAGGCTGCGGCTCACGGCGGCGGCTTCTCCTAAGTCAACGTGTCGGTAGGTCAGGTCTCAGATTATCGACCTCGCTTATGCGCTCCTCACGGGGTGGTCCCCGTGTCGCACTCCCGGGGTTCGCGGGGAGGCCGTCCGGCCGCACTTGTGGCGTGTCCGGGTCACTCTCGGGGCAAGCTTCGACCAAGATCGAATAACGATGTGGATACGGCCCGATAAACGGTGAAAACCCAAGATCCAATCACGGCTTCTGGAGTGTTGCGCAAGGTTTCGCCGAACACCGGAACCGCCTCCGACCTGCGGGAAGCCCCTCTCGAACACCGGTCGCAGCACGTCATGGGGGTCCTTGTCAAGCCCCGAGACCGGCCCTGACCTGCGAAAACGCCCTTCGAGTGCGCTGAAAAGCGTGTTATTCTGGAAAGCCACGGAAGGGGTCCTGTCACATGACGTTCAAGGTTGGCGACACGGTGGTCTACCCCCATCACGGGGCCGCGCTGATCGAGGCCATCGAAATTCGCCAGATCAAAGGTGTGGACAAGACCTACCTGGTGCTCAAGGTGCAGCAGGGAGACCTGACGCTCCGCGTGCCCGCTGAGAACGCGGAGTTCGTCGGCGTGCGCGATGTGGTCGGCCAGGAGGGTCTGGACCGGGTCTTCGAGGTGCTGCGCGCACCGTACACCGAAGAGCCGACCAACTGGTCCCGTCGCTACAAGGCGAACCTGGAGAAGCTCGCTTCGGGTGACGTTATCAAGGTCGCCGAGGTTGTGCGCGACCTCTGGCGCCGTGAGCGCGAGCGCGGCCTCTCGGCCGGCGAGAAGCGGATGCTCGCGAAGGCGCGCCAGATCCTCGTCAGCGAGCTCGCGCTGGCGGAGAACACCAACGAGGACAAGGCGGAGACGCTGCTCGACGAGGTGCTGGCCTCGTAGCGCAGTCGGGCTGCCGCCCACCGCTCACAGCGCCCGGTGTCGGCGCGCCGCTCCCAGGACGAAGCGTCCCGGGGTGGTGCAGTGACACTTCGGGCGCTGAGGCGTGTCCGGACGACGCCCCCGGCCCGAGCCGGTCCAGGCCCGGCAAGACCGTTTTCCGTCCTGCAAGACCGATTCTGCGGGATTGTGCGGCGGGCGGTTGGACCGTAATTCTTCGGAAGGGGCCCGTAGCGCCCGCCGGGCACGCCAAGGCCATACCCACTTCTCCGAAGGAGTGAAACCTGAACGCCTCAGCAGCAGTCGCAGCAGCAGTGGTGCCCGCCGCCGGACGCGGTGAGCGGCTGGGGCCCGGTGCCCCGAAGGCCCTGCGGGAACTGGGCGGCGTGCCGCTCCTGGTGCACGCCGTACGGGCGCTGGCCCGCAGCCGGGCGGTCGGCCTGGTCGTGGTCGCCGCGCCCGCCGACGGGGTGGCCGAGGTGGTCGCCCTGCTGGACAGCCACGGGCTGGACGGCAAGGACATCCGGGTGGTGGCCGGTGGTGCCACCCGCCAGGAGTCGGTCCGGCTCGGCCTGGCCGCGATCCCGGCCGACGTGGAGGTCGTCCTGGTGCACGACGCGGCCCGCCCGCTCGTCCCGGTCGAGGTGGTGGACGCGGTGGCGGCCGCCGTCCGGGCCGGGGCCGGGGCGGTGGTGCCCGCGGTGCCGCTGGCCGACACGGTGAAGCGGGTCGAGCCGAACCCGGGCCGCCCCGAGCCGGTGCTCGACACGCCCGACCGGGCCACCCTGCGCGCGGTGCAGACCCCGCAGGGCTTCGACCGGGCCACCCTGGTCGGGGTGCACGCCAAGGCGCTGGCCGAGGAGGCCGCAGGCGCCGCCGACGCGCCGCCGGTCACCGACGACGCCGGTCTGGTGGAGCGCTACGGCGGCCGGGTCGTCGTGGTGCCCGGCCACGAGGAGGCGTTCAAGGTCACCCGTCCACTGGACCTCGTGCTCGCCGAGGCCGTACTCGCCCGCCGGAGGGCCTCCGATGCCTACTGACCCACTGCCCACCGACCCGCTGACGTCCGCCGACCCGCTTCCTACCGGTCCGCTGACGTCCGCCGACCCGAGCGCCCCGGCCCCCGTGCTGCCGCGCGTGGGCATCGGCACCGACGTGCACGCCTTCGAGGCCGGCCGCCCGCTCTGGGTGGCCGGACTGGAGTGGCCGGACGCCGGGGTCGGGCTCTCCGGGCACTCGGACGCCGACGTGGCCGCGCACGCCGCCTGCGACGCGCTGTTCTCGGCCGCCGGGATCGGCGACCTGGGTGCCCACTTCGGCACCGACCGGCCGGAGTGGGCCGGCGCGTCCGGGGTGAAGCTGCTCGGTGAGGCGGCCCGGCTGGTGCGCGCGGAGGGCTTCGAGATCGGCAACATCGCGGTCCAGGTGGTCGGTGTCCGGCCGAAGATCGGCAAGCGGCGGGCCGAGGCGCAGGCCGCGCTGTCGGCCGCGGCCGGTGCGCCGGTGTCGGTGTCCGGCACCACCACCGACGGCCTGGGCCTGACCGGCCGGGCCGAGGGGCTGGCCGCGATCGCCACCGCCCTGGTGTACGAACGGCGTTGAGCCCGAGCCCCCGGGCAGGCCCCGGGGGCTCGGGGCCGGTCGGGGCGGTCCGGCGGCCGGTTCGGGTGAGGCGGTGGGTTCGAGTCGGGCGGCGGGTTCGGGAAGATCCGGTGTCGGTCCGGGAATAACCCGGCGGTGACGGGTGTTCAAAAGGCTGTGCCGGGGCCCGAATCTATACCGTTCGGTGCGGGCCCGGACGCAGGCTCCGCCTGGCAGTGGCCCGACCTCCGATGCCGACCGACCGGAAGAAGGTCTCCGATGACCACCCAACTCTCCGACCGCGCCAAGGCCTTGATCGACGGCAAGAGCTTCGCCGTAGTCTCCACCATCCAGCCCGACGGCAGCCCCCAGTCCTCGGTGGTCTGGGTGGAGCGCGACGGCGAGGACATCCTGTTCTCCACCGTCCAGGGCCGCCGCAAGCACCTCAACCTGCTGAAGGACCCGCGCATCTCGCTGGTGGTCAACCCGCCGGAGAGCCCGTACGAGTACTTCGAGGTGCGCGGCTCGGCGACCCTCACCACCGAGGGCGGCCGCGAGTTGATCGACCGGCTGGCCGCCAAGTACCGCGGTGAGGACGTCTACGGCTTCGACGGCCCGGAGGACGTGCGCGTGGTCGTCCGGATCACCCCGCGCAAGGTGGTCGGTCGCCTCTGACCCGGTACGGAGCGGGTGCCTCCGGCAGGACGCGGTGAGGAAACGCCCTTGCCGCGGTATTGACATTCGCGAATGTCGCGGGGCACCCCCTCCTGCCCACTACGCTTGACGCTGTGAGCATTCGCCTGTACGACACCAGCACCCGCCAGGTACGCGACTTCGTCCCGCTTGTACCGGGCTGTGTCTCGATCTACCTGTGCGGCGCTACCGTCCAGTCGGCGCCTCATATCGGGCACATCCGGTCCGGGCTCAACTTCGACATCATGCAGCGGTGGTTCGCCTACCGCGGCTACCAGGTCACCTTCGCCCGGAACGTCACCGACATCGACGACAAGGTGATCGCCAAGGAGCGGGAGTTCGGCATCCCGTGGTGGCAGATCGCCTACGAGAACGAGCGCGCGTTCAACGACGGTTACACCGCGCTCGGCTGCCTGCCGCCGACCGTCGAGCCGCGGGCCACCGGGCACATCCCCGAGATGGTCGAGATGATGCGGGGGCTCATCGAGAAGGGCCACGCCTACGCGGCCGACGGCAACGTCTACTTCGACGTGAAGTCGTACCCGGACTACCTCGCGCTCTCCAACCAGAAGCTGGCCGATCTGCGCCAGCCCGAGGGCGAGGGCGAGACCGGCAAGCGCGACCAGCGCGACTTCGCGATGTGGAAGGCCGCCAAGCCGGGCGAGCCGAGCTGGGAGACCCCGTGGGGTCGCGGCCGGCCGGGCTGGCACCTGGAGTGCTCGGCGATGGTCCACAAGTACCTCGGCCCGGCCTTCGACGTCCACGGCGGCGGGCTGGACCTGATCTTCCCGCACCACGAGAACGAGATCGCCCAGTCCAAGGCCTACGGCGACGCCTTCGCCAACTTCTGGGTGCACAACGCCTGGGTCACCATGGCCGGCGAGAAGATGAGCAAGTCGCTGGGCAACTCGGTGCTGGTCTCCGAGATGGTCCAGCGCTGGCGGCCGATCGTGCTCCGCTACTACCTGGGCACCCCGCACTACCGCTCGATGATCGAGTACAGCGAGGACTCGCTGCGCGAGGCCGAGGCCGGGTTCGGCCGGATCGAGGGCTTCGTCCAGCGCACCGTCGAGCGCTGCGGGATGGTCGACGCGGCCCCCGAAGTGCCGCCGGCCTTCGCCGAGGCGATGGACGACGACCTGGGCGTTCCGCAGGCGCTCGCCGTCGTGCACACCGCCGTCCGCCAGGGCAACAGCGCCCTGAACGCGGACGACAAGGAGAACGCGGTGGCGCGTCTGGCCGAGGTCCGTGCGATGCTCGGAGTACTGGGTCTCGACCCGCTCGACCCGAAGTGGGCCGGGGCGGAGCGCGGCGAGGCTGGGACAATGAAGAGTATGCACGGTGTGGTCGACTCGCTGGTCCGCCTGGTCCTGGACCAGCGGCAGGCGGCGCGTCAGCGCAAGGACTTCGCCACCGCGGACGCCATCCGCGACCAGCTCGGCCTGGCCGGGCTGGTGATCGAGGACACCCCGTCCGGCCCGCGCTGGACGATCAACAGCCAGTAACCCCATCTGATGATCGGGGTGAGGGTGGGCCGTACCGGACCGGTGCGGCCCTCCCGCATGACGTAGCGCATGCAGTCGGCCGCCGCCGGACAGAACGGGGCGGCCGGGCATGCCGGACAGACAGGAAGTACAGCCATGGCCGGCAACAGTGCACGCAGGAACCGCCGCAACCCCGGATCGAAGAAGGGCGCGTCTGTCGGTACCGGCGGCCACAGCCGGAAGGCGCTCCAGGGCAAGGGCCCGACCCCGCCCGGAGCGGAGCGCAAGGGGCACCCGAAGCAGCGCGCGGCCAACGCCGCGGTCAAGCGCGAGCGGGACGCCAAGGCCCGCGCCGGCATGCGCCGGGCCGGCGGCGCCGGTCGCGGCGGCCGGGGCGGTGCGGGCAGCGCCGAGCTGGTCTTCGGCCGCAACTCGGTCGTCGAGGCCCTGCAGGGCGGCGTCCCGGCCACCGCGCTGTACGTCCAGCAGTTCGTCGACACCGACGACCGCGTCCGCGACGCCTTCCAGGCCGCCAACGACCGCGGTATCCCGCTGATGGAGGCCCCGCGCCCGCAGCTGGACCAGATGACCGGCGGGCTCAACCACCAGGGCCTCGTGCTCCAGGTGCCGCCGTACGAGTACGCGCACCCCGACGACCTGCTGGTCGAGGCCACCGACTCCGGTCAGGACGCGCTGATCATCGCGCTGGACGGCGTCACCGACTCGCGCAACCTCGGCGCCGTGGTCCGCTCCGCCGCCGCCTTCGGCGCGCACGGCGTGGTCATCCCCGAGCGCCGCGCGGCCGGCATGACCGCCGGTGCCTGGAAGACCTCCTCCGGCGCCGCCGCCCGTCTGCCCGTCGCCCGGGCCACCAACCTCACCCGCACCCTGGAGGCCTACCAGAAGGCCGGCCTCATGGTGGTCGGCCTGGCCGCCGACGGCGAGGCCGAGCTGGGCGACCTGGAGCTGCTGACCGGCCCGGTGGTGATCGTCGCGGGCAGCGAGGGCAAGGGCCTGTCCCGGCTGGTCTCGGAGACCTGCGACATGCGGGTGCGGATCCCGATGTCCGGGCTGACCGAGTCGCTGAACGCCGGTGTCGCGGCGGGCATCGTGCTCTACGAGGCCGCGCGGCTGCGCGCCAAGCGCTGAGCACAACCGGTGTGCGGGGCGCAGGGGGTCTTCTGAATTCTCCGCAATCCGAGTGAAAAGCGATCGGGCCCGACCAGGCCCGATCGCTTTTCTCATGATCATTTCAAGTATGCGCCGGACATCCACTCGGGAGAGTGTCCTAAGCGGCGGTCACCCGGTTAGACGGGCGTGGACACCAGAACACCTCGGCGCCCCCTGTTCGGCGGCGGCAGCACCGGGATAGACGCGGGCCCCGGCCTTGACACGGTCAAGGTGCCGTCCGACCCCGCGCGCCTCAGCATCACCCAGGCGAGCTTCCGGCTCCGGCTCGGCACCCCGGTGGCGCCGCTGATCGAGGCCCCGGCCGGACTGCTGTCCACCGGCGCCGCGTTCGGCGACCCGTACGCCAACCAGGGCCTGATCCGCCGTCCGCTGGTCACCCCGCAGGTCGTCGTGCCCGCCTCCGCCGTCCCGGCGCTCGCGGGGGCCGCCGGGGGCGGTGCGCCGCGCCGCAAGGGCCGGGTCACCGCCGTCACCTGGACCGGGCAGGCGCCCCCGGGGGACCTCGCGGCCACCCAGTTGCTGGACGCCGTCCGGCTCACCGGCTCCGGCCTCGACGGCGTCGGCCCGGCCGCGACGGACACCCGGGTGATCCCCTCCTACTCGGGCGCCCGGACCGTCCCGCGCCAGCCCCGGGAGGGGGCCGGCACCGCCACCGACGCGGGCGTCGGCCCGGTCGGCGCGCCGCAGGGCTGGACCCCGAGCGGCGAGCTGCCCGAGGTCTCCGCGACGGCCACCGAGGGCAAGCAGCCCTGGTACCCCGGCCGCCGGGTCGACCTCGGTCTGGTCCTGCTGCCGCTGCGCGCCGTCCTCGGCTCGCTGTCCGTCTACGCCGGGTTCAGCAAGCTCTGCGACCCGGTCTACTTCGACGGCGGCGAACGCGGCTCGATGATGCGCTGGCTCGCCTCGCTGCACCCCTGGAAGGTCGCCGAACCGCTGCTGGCCTTCGCCATGGCGCACCCGGTCGGCGCCGGCCTGGTGGTGTCGTTCACCCAGGTCGTGGTCGGCGTGCTGACCGTCCTCGGCCTCTGGCAGCGGCTCGCGGCCGGGGCGGCGATGCTCCTCTCCGCCGCGCTGCTGTTCACCGTCAGCTGGCGGGCCGTACCGGTCTACGACACCCCCGACCTGATCTTCCTGGCGGCCTGGAGCCCGCTGCTGATCGCCGGAGCGCCGTTCGCCTCCCTGGACGGGCGGCTCAACCTGGAGGCCTGGCGGCGCTTCGGCGCGGACGCGCCCGCCGCGCTGCGCCGCCGGGTGCTGCGCCGTGGCACGGTGGTCACCGCGGTGGTCGTCGGGGTGACCCTGCTGCTCGGCTCGATGCTCGGCGCGGCGGTGCGCACCGGGGCCCGGGCGCACCAGGCGCCGGGCCGTCCGGCCACCGACTACGGCACGCCGGTCTGGCCCGGCGGCGCCCCGACCGGCACCCCGGGCGGCCAGGGCTCGTCCACCTCGCCCGCGCCCGCCGCCCCGCGCCCGGCCACCCCCACGCCGGGCCCGACCCCCCCGGCCTCCTCCGCCCCGGCCACCCGCCCGGGCAGCCCGACGCCGAGCGGCAAGGGGCACTCCGCCAAGGCGGAGACCGGAGCCGGTACGACCCCGGCCCCCGCCGCGCCGTCCGCCGCCGCGCCGCCGGCCGGATCCTCGCCCGCCCAGCGCAGCAGCCCGGCCCCCGTCGGCTCGGGGGCGGCGTCCAAGCCCAGCCCGAGTTCCGGGGCCTCCGGGCTGCTGGGCGGGGTGCTGGGCAGCGGCCCGCTCGCCGACCTGTCCGGCGGCGCCCGCTCCTCCCGCCCGGGGACGCCCACGTCCACCTGACGGCTCGCGGACGTGATCGGCCGGGTGCTCCTGGACGGAGCACCCGGCCGATCGTCGTGCGCCGGGGATACCGGGGGAGGCGCGGGGATACCGGGGCAGGCGCGGGGATACCGGGGCAGGCGCGGGGGTGCAGAGGGGTGCGGGGGGTGCGGGGTTACTGCGGCGCGCGGCCGGCCCCGGAGGCGAGCTCCTTGGCCGCCTCGGTGAGGTCCTTCGCGGTGTCGATGGCGCGCCAGTACACACCCTGCGGCAGCTGGTAGCCCGCCAGCCGCTTGCTGCGCGCCAGCTGCGGGAACGTGGTGCGCTCGTGGTCGCCCACGTCCGGCAGCAGCTCGGCGAACTCCGGGCTGAACACGTACAGCCCGGCGTTGATCAGGAACGGCGAGGGCGGCGCCTCGATGAAGTCCAGCACGTTGCCGAACTGGTCGGTCTCCACCGCCCCCCACGGGATCCGCGGCCGGGCCAGTGCGAGCGTCGCGACGGCGTCCCGCTCGTGGTGGAAGGCGGCCATGTCGCGCAGGCTGAAGCGGGTCCAGATGTCGCCGTTGGTGGCGTACCAGGGCTCGTCCGGGCGGGGCAGCGCCTTGGCCGCGTACTTGAGGCCGCCGCCGCGCCCGAGCGGCTCCTCCTCGACCACCGTGCGGACCCGCAGCGGCAGATCCGCCTTGTCGAGCCACTCCTCCAGCACGGTGGCGAGGTGCCCGCAGGAGACCACCACGTCGGTGACGCCCTCGGAGGCCAGCCAGGCCAGCTGGTGGCCGAGGATCGGCGTGCCCGTCCCGGGGATCTCGACCAACGGCTTCGGGCGGTCGTCCGTGTACGGCCGCAGCCGTGAGCCCTGGCCGCCGGCCAGGATCACGGCCTGGGTGACGGGCGTCGTGGTCGGCCGGGACGGGTGGGTCGGCGGGGACGCGGGGTCGGTGGTGGGGCCGGAGTCAGCGGTCATGCCTGAACAATAGGGCGCCCACCGGGCCCGGGAGCCTGAGGCGGCCGGAGCCGTCGGCCGCTGGGCCGCTGGGCCGTTGGGCCGTTGGGCGGCTGGGCCGTTGGGCGGCTGGGCGGCTGGGCCGTTGGGCGGCTGGGCGGCTGGGCCGCTGGGCGGCGTCGGCCCCAGGCCGCCGACGGGGTCAGCCGGCGGTGCCCGCCACGAACGACCCGTCGCAGACCGGGCGGGCGAACGACCGGGCCCGCTGCACGTCGCCCTGGTACTTGCGCACCGCCGCCTTGCCCAGCTCGCCGGCGAGCGAGGTGCAGTACGGCGTCAGCGACGGCTGCTCGCGCATCGAGCGCTCCAGCAGGTCCAGCGCGGCGGACGGGTTCTTCGCCCGCAGCTCGTCCAGCAGCGCCACCCGCAGCGACTCCTGCGGGGCGAGCCCGTCCGCGGACTTGCCCGCGGTCGCGGTGGCGGAACGCCCGATCCCGACGCCGTCACCACTGGACGCGGCCACGACCTGCTGGTCGAGGCCGGTCGGCGGGGCCCATGGCACCCGGGTCACGGCGAGGGTGCCGGTGGTCACCAGGACGACCGGCAGGGTCAGGGCGACGGTCTGGCCGATACGGCGCACAAGCTGCTTCACCCTCAGGAGAGTAGCGGTGGGTACGGGCCGGATTGCCCTCCGTGACACCATCGAGTGACGCCGTGTCCGGGTTCGTCCCCACGCCGTGTTGACGCGGGGGTGTACGGACGGAGCCCGCCGGACCAGGAGTGGTCCGACGGGCTCCGCGTGGTGGCTCGCCCTGCCGGCCGACCGGCCTGCTGGCCGACCGGCAGGGCGTGCCGTGCTCAGTTGCTCAGGCGGGCGCCCGAGCTGGCCGAGAACACGTGGGTCTCGTTGGCGATCGGCACGACGTGGATCGTCTCGCCGCGGGCCGGGATCTGCCGGCCGTGCACGCGGACGACCAGCTCCTTGTCCTCGCCGCCGATCTTGGTGGTGCCGTACACGAAGCCGTCCGAGCCGAGCTCCTCGACGACGTTCACCGTCACCGCGACACCCTCGATGCCGCCCGCCGGGACGATCTCGAAGTGCTCCGGGCGGATGCCGACGGTCACCGACTTGTCGGTGCCGGCGCCGGCCAGGTCGTCGCGCGAGACGTTGACCACCGAGCCGCCGAACTTCACGCCGCCGTCCACCAGCGGCACCTCGACCAGGTTCATCGCCGGCGAGCCGATGAAGCCGGCCACGAACAGGTTGGAGGGCTTGTCGTACATGTTGCGCGGGGTGTCGACCTGCTGCAGCACGCCGCCCTTGAGCACCGCGACCCGGTCGCCCATGGTGAGCGCCTCGGTCTGGTCGTGGGTGACGTACACCGTCGTGATGCCCAGGCGGCGCTGGAGGCCGGCGATCTGGGTACGGGTCGAGACGCGCAGCTTCGCGTCCAGGTTCGACAGCGGCTCGTCCATCAGGAAGACCTGCGGCTGACGCACGATCGCGCGGCCCATCGCGACGCGCTGCCGCTGACCACCCGACAGCGCCTTCGGCTTGCGGTCCAGGTACTCCGTCAGGTCGAGGATCTTCGCGGCCTCCTCGACCTTGGTGCGGATCTCCGCCTTGTTCACGCCGGCGATCTTGAGCGCGAAGCCCATGTTCTCGGCGACGGTCATGTGCGGGTACAGCGCGTAGTTCTGGAACACCATGGCGATGTCCCGGTCCTTCGGCGGCAGGTGCGTGACGTCCCGGTCACCGATCCGGATGGAACCGCTGTTGACGTCCTCCAGACCGGCCAGCATGCGCAGGCTGGTCGACTTGCCGCAGCCCGACGGGCCGACCAGCACGAGGAACTCGCCGTCCGCGATCTCCAGGTCCAGCGCGTCCACCGAGGGCTTGTCCGCCCCGGGGTAGACGCGGGTCGCCTGGTCGTACGTGACAGAAGCCATGGTCGTTCTCTCCTTCACCGGCAGGAACGTGCCGGACGATCCGAGTAAAGGGGCGTTCGTTCGTCTCCATCGGTCCGCCCAGTGGTCTGAACCACCTCGCGAACCGACTCCCGGCGACGCTACCTGCGCCTCCGCCGCTTGTCAGCCCCCAGCCCGCCCGATTTCGGCATCGGTTCCATCACGCCCACCCCGCCCCCGCCAACCCCCGGATATGCCCCCACCCCGCCACCCGGGCCCGGTAGACTGCCCCCGGTGCCGCCGTGATCCCTCGCGGACGGTCACCGTGCCTCCTTAGCTCAGCTGGCCAGAGCACCGCTCTTGTAAAGCGGGGGTCGTCGGTTCGAACCCGACAGGGGGCTCGCGTAGGAAGCGATGCGACCGGCGCCCGAAGGGCCGGCTCACCGGAGTGATCCGGAGGAGCTGGCCCTTCGTCGTTGGTGGGGTGCTACCCGGGCCGGGCGGGGCGTGACGGTTGATCAGTCGGCGGCGGGCGTGGATTCGGCGGATGCGGCGGGTTCGCCGGATTCAGGGGATTCGCCGGTTTCGTTCGAGTCGTCGGACTCTTCCGATTCGTTCGGCGAACCGGAAACGGCGGGCTCCCCGTTTTTCCGCCAGGTCGCCGTCACCTTCAGGCTGGCCTTTCCGTCGACTCCCGTCACCGCGCTCACGAGGACTCCCGTTTTGACGGAGAGCTCGATTCCGAATTCGAGCGTGAATTCGTCGGGGGCGGCCGCCCGCAGGCCGGACCGCACGTTGCCGACCACGGTCTGGAGCGTGCCCGCAAGGTCGTCCAGCTGGTAGCTGGGGCGGCGCAGCGCGACGTCCCTGGGGCCGCGCTGCTCCTCGATGCGGGCCCAGAATGTCCCCTCGGGCGTCACTACTTGGACAAGCTCCGACATTTCTCCTCCAAGGGTGCAATCACCGGGGTTGAATTTCCGGCAACCGGTGCCCGACCCGGGGCCGTGGACCTATTCTTCTTCTTCACGAGGGGAACTGTATCGGGCGCCGGAGGGTGACAGGCCATGGATATGGGACGGCGGGCGGCGGGTACCGAACGCATCTACCTCTCCGATGTCGAGCCGCACGCGGCGGCGCCGATCGACCGGGCCTCGGATCTGCGGTCGAGGGTCCTGTTGCACGTCCTCTTCGCCGACACCCTGCTGATCGGTGACTCGCAGGGCCTCAACAACAGGTACTTCCGGGCGCTCGTCTCCGCCGAGGAGGCGAGGAAGGTCCGCTGGTCCCCGGGGACGGCGGCGCTCTCGGACTTCGCCGCGCTCCTGGAGGCCGGTCGGCTGCGGGTCGCGCTGCGGGCGGGCGGGACCCTGCACCGGATCAGCGACGGTCACCGGGCCGAGGGTGTCGAGAACGCACCCGACATCCCCTACGTGGAGCGGCTGACCGAGGTGTCGTCCGCGCACACGGTGCCGTACGACGGGTCGGCCGTCGCCGCCGCGTTCAAGTCCGGTGTCCTGACGCGGATCGAGGCCGCGGAGCGGGACTTCACCGGCAGCGCACGGGAGGCCCTCGAAGCCGCGCGCGCCTGGGTCGCCGAGCAGGACCCGCTGCTCTACAAGCTGCTCCGGGACTGGCTGGCCGCCTACCGGAGCGCGCGCCCCGGCGGCAGCGCCGAACTCGTCCTCGTGCTCCAGTCGGTGGACGACTGGGCCGGCGAGTCCTACCGGCGGGCGCTGCCGCAGGCCCTGGGCGTCGGCATGGCCGGCCCGCGCGACGGCGAGGGCACCATTCCGGTCTTCCGGAGCCGGCGACTCGTCGAGTACGCGGGGTTCCCGGCGGTGATGCTCGACAACCTGCTGCTGTCCCAACTCCCGGTGGAGGTGGTGTTCGAGGCGATCGAGCAGCCCTCCCGCGTGGCCCTGGTGGCGGAGTTGGGCCGGCTCCGCCGGGGGATCCGGCCGGACCCGGAGGTGCTGCGTTCGGCGGTCGACGAGTTCAGCTCGTGGATGCTGCGGGCGTTCGAGCGCACCTTCCGCCGTGTCGGGGGCCTGGCGTGGGAGCACCTGCAGGGTGAGGTCCGGCTGATGCGCTTCGGGCTGGACGAGGACCCGGTCGCCGGTCGGCTGGGGGCCGGCCTGGAGGTGGTCTCCCCGGAGACCGGCGGCGTTCGCAACCTGTCGCTCCACGTGGTGAACGGCCCGGGCGAGGCCGACCCCGACCCGCGGCACCGGGCGCAGCCGCGGCCGTTGCGCGAGCTCGACCCCTTCGAGCGGGTGGTCACCCTCTGACGGTGCCCGCCTGGGGGTCGTGGTGGGCCTGCAGGAGGGCGAAGGCGGCCAGGGTGACCCCGCAGGTGATCCGGCCCTGCCGCAGCCAGCGCGTCATCAGGTCGGGGGAGACCCAGACCGGCTCGGTCACCGACTCCATGGCCTCCGGCCGGGCGGTGACGGTGCCTCCGGGGAGCACGGTGGCGCGGCAGACGTGGATCCCGTTCTCGATCAGGCCGGTGTCCGCGTGGATCAGGCCGAGGGTCTCCACGGCGGAGGCGGTGAGGCCGGTCTCCTCCCTGAGCTCGCGCGCGGCGGCCTCCTCCGGGCGTTCGCCGGGCTCGCAGCCGCCGCGCGGGAACTCCAGCGAGGCGGCGCCCACCGGGTAGCGGTAGGAGGGCACCAGCGCGATGCCGTCGGGGCCGGTCGCCACCACGACGACGCCGGTCTGCGACCACTGCCACCGGAGGTAGGTGCCGGCCGTGCCGCCCGGGGCGACCACCTCGTCGTTGTAGAGCCGCCCGAAGCGGTTCCCGAAGACCTCGACGGCCTGGCGGCGTCGGATCGGGGCGGGCGAGGCGAGGTCCTGAGAGTCCGTGGGCATCATGCTCCTACCTGCCGTCGTCGGGCCGCAGGTCGGCGGCGGCCTCAACCGCCATGATTGCCCATGGCCGCCAGCTGCTCCACCCAGTGCTCGCGCTCCTCGGCGAACTCGGTCACCTCCGCGGAGAGTTGGACCAGCATCCGCAGTGAGGACCGTTGCGCGGCGAGCCGTTGCCGGTCGCCGGGCGGAAGGGCGGCCCGCAGCTGTGCGGCCTCCCGCAGCGCGCGGTACGCATCGTCGTCCCGTCCGGCCCGGATGAGGCCGATCGCCTGCCGGTGCAACCCCTCCGGGAGCCTGGCCAGGTAGCGGCCGGGCTGCTGGTCGGCCAGCTCGCGCAGCAGCGCGAGCGCCCGGGAGCCCGCCTCCACCGCCTCGTGGTGGCGGCCGGCCAGTTGCCCGCACCGGGTGAGGAGTTGGAGGCAGGTCAGCAGGGTGTCGTCCTGCCGGGCTCCCGGTTCGGCCTCCTCGCACAGCTCGACGCCGTGCGCGGCCGCGTCGAGGGCCGCGCTCACCTGGCCGTCCTCCAGCCGCACCAGGGCCAGGGTGCTCAGCGCCGTCGCGGTGTCCAGGAGGTACGTCTGGCGCAGGGTGTCGTCCGCGTCCGCCCCGGCGAGCAGTTCCTCGTAGCGGGCGACGGCCGACCTGGCGTGTTCGAGCGCCGGTTCGGTGCGGCGGGCGCGGTGCAGCAGGAGGCTCACGTTGTGGAGCGCCCTCGCGTACTCGGGGAGGTGGCGTCCGGTCTGCCGGACGAGGTCCCGGCTGAGGCCGACGGCCTGCTGGGCGGCGGTCAGCGCCGAGTCGCCGCTCCGGATGCCGTCCGGGGCCGGTCCGAGTCCGTCCGGGGTGGGTCCGTCCGGGGCCGGCCCGAATCCGTCCGGAGTGAGTCCGTCCGGGGCGGTCTCGTCGAGCCGGAGGCTGTAGCTGATGAGGCGGCGCAGCCTGCGCAGCTGGTCCTCCTCGCCGAACTCGGGGTCCGGCTGGTCCAGCAGGCGCTTCAGGACCAGCGCCGCCACCGGCGACATGCTGGAGGGGTAGCCGGGCAGCCGGCTCTCGACGGCGGCGAGGACGGCCGGCTCGCACGCCTGCACGGCGGGCAGCATGAGGGCCGCCAGCGGTTCGGCGTGCGGCAGCACGGCGCCGTTGACGGTCAGGGCCGGCAGGAGCGCGTCGGGCCGCTCGGCGATGCTCCGCGCCAGTGCGGCGTCCAGGGCCGGGTGCGCGGGGTGGTCCACGACCCGCCCCACCCCGGTGCAGCCGCGGGCGCGGGCGAGGATCTCCACGGTCTCGGTGGCCGCCGCGATCCGCTCCTGCGGCGAGGCGGGGTGCGGCGGGTCCAGCAGGGCGACGAGGTACTCCTCGGAGCGTCCCGAGCTCTCCGGCGTGCTGAGCACCCGGCGGACCAGGATCTCGCCGATCCGGCTCGGCCCGACGGGGGCGACCAGGTCCCCCTCGGCCGGGTAGAGCATGCGCAGGAGGGCGTTGACGACGTTCATGTTGAGGGGCGGCTGCTGGGGGAACGCCTCGGCCCGGACCCGTTCCAGCAGGGCGATCAGCCGGTCCGAGCGCCGCCCGGGGGCGAGGACCGGGACCAGGAGGAGCCCTTCCGCCAGGAGCCGGCCGGCCTCGCCGGCCAGGGCCGGCTCCGCGGGCAGCCACGCCGTGAGCTGCGCGTACCAGACCCGGACCTCGTGGTCGCAGAGCCGCTCCAGCGGATCGCCGCGCCCGGACCAGTTGCTTCCCCGGGCGAGGGTGAGGACGGCGTCCAGGGCGAGTGCCAGCACGCCGAGCAGCGAGTCCTCCCGTCCGGCGCGCGACTGGAGGCTCCTCGGTACGGGCAGGCCGTGGTGGCCGAGTCGCTGGGCGAAGACCTCGAACGCCGAGACGACCAGCGCGGCGGGCGAGGCGGCCCCGGCGGAGGCGGCGGAGGGGATCGTCCTGGGGAGCTCCACGACGCTGGCGTCGGCCAGCGCCCAGTCGTCGACACCGCTCTGCAGCGCCCGCCAGAACGGCTCGGCCGTGCGGGCGAGCAGCAGCAGGCGCAGCCGGGGCTGCTCGGGTCCGAACCGCGAGACGTGGTCCACCAGGGTGCGGATGTCGTCCAGCCGGGCCTGGGCGTAGTCGAAGACGACGAGGACCGCCAGGCCGTCGTCGAGGGCGGCGGTCAGCTCGTCCAGCCATCCCGGCCCCGCGAGGCTGCTGCGCTGCACGAATCCCGCGAGCCAGCCGTCCTCGTTCATCAGCCGGCACAGCTCGGCGGCGAGCCTGGTCTTGCCGGAGCCGCCGGGCGCGTGGAGCAGGCGCAGCAGCAGCGGGGTCTCGTCGGCGCACCAGGCCCGCAGTTCGGCGAGTTCCGGGCGGTCCACGAAGGGCATCGCGCCCTGTGTCAGCAGCTGGGCGGGGGTCGGCCGGGGCGTCTGGCGGGGGCGGTGGTGCCCGTACGCCCCGAAGAGCCGGGCCTGACGCCCGGCCCGGTCCATCGCCAGGTCGTACCAGGCCGTGCCGGGGCGGTGGCCCAGCCCGTTGCGCCGGGCCAGTTCGGGGAAGCGGGCCCGGACGGCGTCGACGGGGACCATCCAGCCGCCGAGGACGGCCGTCTCGTCGCGGGAGGTCTTGAGCACCCCGCACACCCGTCCGGTGGCGGGGTCGAGCACGAGGCTGCCGCTGAACCCCTGGACGACCTGGTCGCTCTTGAGCCGGACGAAGTGGCCCGATTCGCCGGACCGGCCGACGACGGAGAGGTACAGGGTGTCCCGGTTCGTGCCGATGTCCAGGGTCGCGTCGCTGAATCCGTGGACGATCACGTCCGAGCCGCCCGGCGGCACCTGGTCGGCCAGCCAGACGCCCGCGGTGTCCAGTGGCTCGGGGAGCCGGAGCACCGCGAGGTCCGGGTACGCGTAGATGCCGCCGGCCGGGTCCTGCCGGGGCTCCCGGGCCACCACCTCGGCCCGGAGCGTGCGTCCGTGCACCGTCACCGCCGGGTTCGGGTCGGACTGGACGACGTGGGCGCAGGTCAGCACGGTGTCGGGGGAGACCAGGAAGCCGGTGCCGGAGCTTTCCGATGTCTCGATCAGCACCGCCTGTTCCATGGCGAGTCGGCTGACGGCCTCCCGGCGCCGCCGGGTCTCGTGGTCGGGGATCACGCGGGGTCCCTTCGATCGGGGGTGCCAGGGTGTCGCGCCCCGTCGCCGGAATCCGGTAACGGGAGTGCGGCTGAACGTAGTTGACGCAGGGTCCAGCCGTGGGCGCCGGGGGTCAAGGGGGTGGTGTGGGCGGTGAGGAGTTCGGCGGCGCGGCGGTAGGAGAGGCGGGCGCGGCCGGTGTGGGGGCAGCGGTCGCGGGCGGGGGTGCCGGCGGGGGCTCGGCGGTCGGTGAGGAAGAGCGGGCCGGTGGTGCGGCCGGCGACGAGGAGGGGGAGCAGCCGGGCGGTGCCGCCCTGCCAGTGGACGGGGGTGCGTCCGGGCCGGTGGCGGGCGCGGCGCCGGGGCAGGTCGAGGTCGTCGGTGTCGAGGGCGAGGACGGTGTCGATGGTGGCGCCGGACTCGTGGAGCAGGTGCCAGAGCGCCTGTTCGCGGAGCGGTGCGCGGAGGGCGAAGAGGGCGCGCAGGTCGTCGGGGGTCAGCGGGGCGGCGGTCGGTGCGGGCCGTGGGCCGGGGTGCAGGTCGGTGGTCGGATCGCCGTCGAGCCAGTGCCGGGCCCGCCACCAGGCCACGGCGGCGCGCAGGGTGGAGAGTTCGCGGTTGAGCGTGCGCGGGTCGGTGTCGGCGCGGCGGCGGTCGGCGGCGGTGCGCAGGCGGCGGGCGGCGTCCGGGTGGTCGAGCAGGGCGAGCGGGAGGACGGGAGGCCGGGCGCGCCGCCGTTCGGGGCCGGTGGGGGCGGGGCGGTCGGCGAGGGCCCAGGCCCAGGTGTTGAGGGCGATCCGGTAGATCCGCCGGGAGCCTTCGGCGAGTCCGGAGGCGGCCAGGTAGCGCTCGACGGCGACGGCGTACTCGACCGGGGGGAGCTCTGCCACGTCAGGGCCTCTTCCGCAGTAAATCAGCTCGGATCGGACTCCTTGAGGGTACCCGTGAAGTGCAGTAAATCGCAGGTGAAGAGCTGTTTTCGAGGCCGTTTACTGCGGCAGCGGCCGAGGTGCGAGACATTGATGCCGAAAGACTCAACTTTCTCCCCGGAAACCCTTGAACGCCGTTCCCGTCCGGAGGCAGACTGCCGTCCATGGCAGTGGATACGGAACGGATCCCGGCCCGCCGTCGGCGGCTGGGGGACCGGCTCGTCGTGCTGGGCGAGCGCGATTTCGCATGGTTCTTCGTCGGCTACACGACCTCGCTCCTCGGCTCCTCGATGGCGCCGGTGGCGGTGGCCTTCGCGGTGCTCGACGGCGGCGGCAGCGGAACCGATCTGGGGTGGGTGATGGCGGCCCGGATCCTGCCGGTGGTGCTGGTGCTGCTGGCCGGCGGGGTGATCGCGGACCGGTTCGGCAGCCGCCGGGTGATGCTGGGCTCGGACGTCCTGCGCGGGCTGGTCCAGGCGGTGTTCGCCGCGCTGCTGGCGGCCGGGCGTGCGCCGGTCTGGGCGATGGTCGCGCTGGTGGCGGTGTGGGGGATCGGCGAAGGGCTGTTCCTGCCGGCCCTCGGGGCGATCGTGCCCGACCTGGTGCGCCGGAAGGAGCTCCTGGCCGACGCGAACACCCTGCTGGGGCTGGCCCGTTCGGCGGCCACGGTGGCCGGGCCCGCGACGGCCGGCCTGGTGACGGCGACGCAGGGCCCGGCGGCGGTCCTGCTGGTCGACGCGGTGACGTACGGCGTCGGCGCGTTCGCCCTGGCCAGGCTCCGGCTGCCCGACCGGGCGGCGAACGCGGCCGGCGGCGAGGAGTCGATGCTCGCCGAACTGCGGGCCGGCTGGTCGGAGTTCGCCTCCCGGCCGTGGTTCTGGATCACCACCGTCCAGATGGGCCTGTTCAACCTGCTGGTCTGGGCGCCGTTCCTGGTGCTCGGCCCGCTCACCGCGCAGCGGAGCCTCGGCGGCGCCCGCGCCTGGGGCCTGGTGATGGGCGTGTACGGCGTCGGCGCGGTGCTGGGCGGGCTGTTGATGCTCGGACGCCGGCCCGAGCGGCCGCTCGCGGTGGCCACCGTGGCCACGCTGGCCTGGGCGCTGCCCTCCGGCGCGCTCGCGGCCGGCGCGCCGCTGCCGTGGGTGGTGGCCGGCGCGCTGGTGGCGGGCGTCGGCTCGGCGGTCAGCGGGACGCTGTACAGCACCACGATGCAGAGCTGGGTGCCGCCGGAGGTGCTCGGCCGGGTCAACTCCTTCGGGGCGCTCGGTGCGTTCGTCCTGGGGCCGCTCGGGCTGGCGGCGGCCGGACCGGCGGCGGACGGGATCGGTGTGGAGAAGGTGCTGCTGCTCGGTGCGGTCTGGCAACTCGTGGCCGGTACGGTGGTGTTGGCGGTGCCGGCGGTCCGGAACCGCCGCTGGGAAGGGGGCCGAAGCGGCGAGGACGAGCAGCGCGGTGACCGGAAAGCCGCGCCCTGACCTGGCCTGACCCGTCCTGACCTGGCCTGACCTGTCCTGCCCTGGCCCGGATTCGGACCCTGGCCCGGACCCGCCGACCACCCGCCCCCCGACGACTCCGGGGCGCACCCCCGGCCCCCGGTGCGGCCCACCGCGCACCGTACCCGGCCGGCCCCGGAGCGCGGCCCGGTCCGGCCGCCGCACCCCGCCGCCCGCGGCGGGCGCCGCGGCCGGACCGGTCGTACCGTGGAGGGTGCGGGGGCGGTACGGAGGAGGTTTGGCCATGCCCGGTTCGCTCACCATCAGCCACCACGAGTCCGCGGTCACCCTGGACCGCACGGACGCCGAGCGGCTCGCCACCGTACTGGCGGAGCTGGCGTACCTGCTGGAGATCCCGGGGCCGAACCGGATCAACGACGCGCAGCTCACCCTGCTGTGCGAGGGTCGGGCGCCGGACCGCGCCGAGCTGTCGCACTGGTCCCGGGCGCTCGCGGCCGAGCTGAAGGGGCGGCGCTGACGGCCCCGGTGCCCGACGCGGCCGACGGCGCGCCGCCCCGCCCGCCGTACGATGGCGCGCGGGGCGGGCGGGTCGCGCACGCCCCGCGGGCGCCGGGGTGGCCGGCGGCCGGTCCGGCGGAGGGTGGGGGCCCGAGCGTGTCGCAGTCCTGGTCGATGTCCTGGCTGACCGTGGAGACGCCGCTGCCCAGCGGCCCGATGCACATCGCCGTGACGCCGCTGGGCGTGGCGGCGGCCGGGTACGGCGGACGGGGCGGCGAACTGCCGCCGTGCACCGACGCGTCCAGGACCGCCGCCGTCCGGGACCGGATCGGCGCCTATCTGGCGGGCCGAAGCCGTGAGTTGGGCCTGCCGATCGACTGGAGCCTGAGCTCCGGCCCGCACCGCACCGTGCTGCGCACGCTCTGGCAGGAGGTGCCGTACGGCCGGACCATCACCTACGGCGAACTGGCGGCCCTCAGCGGGGTGTTCGAGGACGTGGTCGAGCCCGGTCTGGCGGCGCGGACGGTCGGCCAGATGATGGCCGCCAACCCCGTCGCCCTGCTGGTGCCCTGCCACCGGGTGGTGGCGGCGGACGGGATCGGCGGCTTCGGCGGCGGCCGGGTGGGGATCGACGTGAAGCGCTGGCTGCTCACCCTGGAGGGCGTGCTGGAGCCGACGCTCGACTGGAACGGCCCGCTGTAGCGCCCGCGCTGCGCCCCACCGCCGCCGCTGCCGTACGAGCCGCGCACGAGCCGCGCACGAGCCACCTGTGAGCCCCGCACGAGCCGCCCGCCGTCGCGTCCGGGCTACCGCTGCCGGACGAGGGAGACCGGGGCCGGCGCCCGGCGCGGCCGCACCGGTTGGATGCCGGAGACCAGCGTGTACTCGACGCCGCGCACGTCCGGATCCACCCCGGTGGGTTCCGGCCGTTCGCCGAGCGCCAGCCGGACGGCGTCCCAGGGCAGGTTGAGGCCGCACAGCCGCAGTTGGTGGAGTCCGGCGGCGGGGCGGGTGTTGACGTCGATCACCACCGGTCGCCCGGCCAGTCCGCGGAACTGGATGTTGGACAGGTACGCCATCGCGCTCGCCCCGACCAGCCGCCGGACCGGCTCCAGGTACCGCGCGTCGGTGGTGAAGCCGCGGCGGCGGCCCTCCTTGGTGCGGCCGACCACGGTGAGCGGGTGGCCGTCCCGGTCGGCGAGGCAGTCCACCGAGACCTCCGGCCCGTCCAGGTAGGGCATCACCAGCAGATCGACGGGCTCGTCCCCCTCGGCCCGCTCGCCCCCCGCGCCCGGTCCGGCGGACAGGGCGGCGGCCACCTGCTCGACCTGGACCCGGTGGTCCCAGCCGTTCAGCCGCCGCGGCCCGTACGGCTCCCGGGTGAGCACCCGGAAGCCCGCGCCGCCCGCGCCGGTGGTGGGTTTGAGGCAGGCGGTGTGCCCGGCGGCCTCGATCCGGTCGACGGCGTCGAGCAGTTCGTCGGCGGTGCGCACCCGCCACCAGGGCGGGGTGGGCAGCCCGGCGGCGGCGATCGCACGGTAGCCGTCGGCCTTGCTGGTGTAGGTGGCGATCGCGGTGGCGGGGGGACAGAGCAGGGTGGTGCCGATCGCCTCGAACTCCGGTCGGGCGAGGGCGATGGCGAGCTGGTGGAGCTGCGGTAGGAAGACGGTTATGGAGTGCCGGGCGCAGTAGTCGAGCGCGTAGCCGACGTAGGCGTCGGCGGGCAGGTCGGCGGGTTCCAGGGTGCCGTGGTCGGCGGCTGCGAGCACCGGGGAGTCGGGGTCGGCGTGGGTCGCGTGGACCACCACCGGGCGAGGGGCGGTGCGGAGTTGTTCGATGAAGAAGAGGTTCTCGGCGTAGGTGCGGTTGAGCCAGACACGGACGGGGGCTGTCAAGACTGCCTCCCAGGGCATGAGGTGACGATGGGTCAGGGCGCGGGGGTCGGCCGTGCTCGTCAACTGGCCTGGCGGCCCTGTGAGGTGGCACCTTAGCGGCCGGTTCCTCGGGCCCGGACGGGAGGGGCGCCGGGTGCGCGGGCGTCAGGCGGGCGTCAAGGGACGGCGACGGAGGGGGTGTCGATGGGGGAGGATGGGAGGCAGCATTCCCGGGGAGTTCGAATAATCAGTCGAACAGATATCGACCGAGTGATCCAGTCGTACTATTTGTTCGGTTATCCCGAACCACTCGAATGAGTGATTGCGGCATGCGTCCGAATGGGCTCACCATGAAGCTGCAACATGAATGCGCAAGGCGACACTTCATCGGGCATGCGAAGGGCTCCCCTTATGTCGACCGAAACCAATGCCGGTGTTCCCGCGCCCAGCGCGGAACCGGAGATCCGGCAGCAGCAGAGTCTGAGCACGGCGGGTGCCCGGAACCTCGCCACGACCACCAAGTCCGCGCCGCAGATGCAGGGCATCAGCCCGCGCTGGCTGCTCAGGACGCTGCCCTGGGTGCAGGTGTCCGGCGGTACCTACCGGGTCAACCGCCGCCTGCGCTACTCGGTCGGCCGCGGTCGGGTGAGCTTCGTCAAGACCGGATCCGAGGTGCGGATCGTCCCGCCGACGCTGGCCGAGGTGCCGGTGCTGCGCGGCTTCCAGGACGAGGCCGTCCTGACGGAGCTGGCCGGGCGCTTCGTCCAGCGGGAGTTCGCCGCCGGTGACGTACTGGTCTCCGCCGGGACGGCGATCGACGAGGTCTTCCTCATCGCGCACGGCAAGCTCGAACGGCTCGGCACCGGCAAGTACGGCGAGGAGACGGTGGTCGGCACCCTCGCCGACGGCGACCACCTCGGCGACGAGGCCCTCCAGCAGGAGGACGGCGCCTGGCCGTACACCGTCCGGGCCGCCACCTCCGGCACCGTGATGGCGCTCTCCTGGCCCGCCTTCCAGGAGCTCCACGACCGCTCCGAGGCCCTGCAGCTCCAGGTCATCGAGTACCTGAACGGCTTCCAGCAGGCGCAGAACAAGCACGGCGAGGCCGCGATCGACCTCTCGGCCGGCCACCAGGGCGAGTACGAGCTGCCCGGCGCCTTCGTGGACTACGAGCTCAAGCCCCGCGAGTACGAGCTGAGCGTCGCGCAGACCATCCTCAAGGTGCACTCCCGCGTCGCCGACCTCTACAACCAGCCGATGAACCAGACCGAGCACCAGCTCCGGCTGACCATCGAGGCGCTGCGCGAGCGCCAGGAGCACGAGCTCGTCAACAACCCCGAGTTCGGCCTGCTGGAGAACGCCGCGTACGACCAGCGGATCCAGACCCACTCCGGCCCGCCCACCCCGGACGACATGGACGAGCTGCTCAGCCGCCGCCGCGGCACCAAGATGTTCCTCGCCCACCCCAAGGCCATCGCCGCCTTCGGCCGCGAGTGCAACAAGCGCGGCCTCGTCCCGGGCACGGTCGAGGTCGAGGGCAAGCACGTCACGGCCTGGCGCGGGGTGCCGGTCTTCCCGTGCAACAAGATCCCGATCATCGGCGGGCACACCAGCTCGATCATCGCGATGCGCGTCGGCGAGGACAACCAGGGCGTCGTCGGCCTGCACCAGACCGGAATTCCGGACGAGTACCAGCCGAGCCTTTCGGTGCGGTTCATGGGAATCGACGACAAGGCCGTCATTTCCTACCTGGTCAGCGCCTACTACTCCGCCGCGATTCTGGTACCGGACGCGGTCGGCGTCCTAGAGAACGTGGACGTCGCGCACCGCTAGGGCGCGCCCCAGGTCCTGTCTGACAATTCCCGCCGGGCACGCGATATCCGGGCACGCCCCGGGCGCAGGACCCGGCACCGACCGACCGGAGCCGGTCGGAATCCGCGCCGCCCGGCCGGGGCCCCCACACCCCGGCCGGGCGGCGCGCCGCGGCACGTCCGGAACCCGGGCCGGCCGCCGACGAGGTCGACCCTGGCCGGGCCGGCCACCGATCGGGCCCGCCATCCCACGACCGGCACCTCACACCAGGCCGCCTCACCGCAGGCCGACAGGGGGAGAAACCCATGACGAGCTCCATGCTGGAGCGGGACCACAAAGAGGGGCACGAGGCGGCGGACGTCCTCGCCCGGGCCCGCAGCCTGGTCGACCCGGTCCTGCGGGCCGCCGTCGACTCGCTGCCGGGCGCGATGCGCAAGGTCGCCGGCTACCACTTCGGCTGGTGGGAGGCGGACGGCTCGCCCGCCGACGCCCCCTCCGGCAAGGCGATCCGGCCCGCCATGGTCCTCGCCGCCGCCCAGGCGCTCGGCGGCACGCCCGCCGAGGCCGCCGCCGCGGCCGCCGCCGTCGAGCTGGTGCACAACTTCACGCTGCTCCACGACGACGTCATCGACCGGGACGAGACACGCCGCCACCGGCCCACGGCCTGGCGGGTGTTCGGCACCACCGAAGCCATCCTGGCCGGGGACGCCGTGCACTCGTTGGCGCTGCGCCTGCTCGCCGAGGACGCCCACCCGGCCGCCCGGAGTTCGGTCCGTCGGCTCACCGACTGCGTGGTCGAGCTGTGCGAGGGCCAGCAGATCGACTGCGCCTTCGAGCAGCGCAGCGACGTCTCGCTCACCGAGTGCCTGGCGATGGCGGAGGCCAAGACCGGCGCCCTGCTCGGCGCCGCCTGCGCGATGGGCGCCCTGTACGGGGGCGGGTCGGAGGAGGCCGTGCGGGCGATGGACGGCTTTGGCCGGGAGATCGGCCTGGCGTTCCAGCTGATCGACGACCTGATCGGCATCTGGGGCGATCCGGCGGTGACCGGCAAGCCGGTGGGCGCGGACCTGGTCGCCCGGAAGAAGTCGCTGCCGGTGGTCGCGGCGCTGGGCTCCGGCACCCCCGAGGGGGACCGGCTCGCCGGGCTGTACGCGCTCGAACGCCAGCTCAGCCCCGAGGAGTTGGCGCAGTGCGCGGCGGCCGTCGAGGGCGCCGGCGGGCGCGGCTGGGCGCAGGGCGAGTCCTGCGAGCGGATGGCGGCGGCGATGGCGCAGCTGGCCACGGCCGTCCCGGAGCCGTCGGCGGCCGACGAACTGCTGGCGCTGGCCGAACTGGTCACCCGTCGTACTCACTGACCGGGCTCGTCGGGAGTGGGAAGTCGGCCGGTCCGACTTCCCACTCCGGGCCCGGGCCCGGGGGGCCAGCCGGGCCGACGGGTGCTCGGGGAGCGCCGGACCACCCGACATGCTGACCCGTCCCACCCCGCATAGCATCCCCTATGTACTCGTATGTCAGAATTCCGGTGTGCGCCCGCGCCGCCGGCCTTCCGTGTACTGGGGAGAGCGACGAGCATGGCCAACCCGGCACTCGTGGACCCGGCCACGATCCGCGCGACCGCCGCCGAGGCCTGGGTCCGCGGGTACCCGATCCTGCAGAACTACCGCACCCTGTACGCGCAGGCGCTGGACGACGCGGACCCGGGGTACGTCGGCGGCTTCGGCGTCTTCCGCCACCGTTCGCAGCCGTTCACCCCGGCCGACACCGACGCCGCCGCCCCCGGCAACGCCACCCCCGACAACGACACCCCGCACTCCCGGGCCTGGCTCGACCTGCGCGCCGAGCCGTGGGTGGTGTCCGTTCCGGCCGCGGACCGCTACTACGTCCTCCCGCTGCACGAACTCGACACCGTGTACGCCGGTTTCGTCGGCGCCCGGAGCACCGGCCAGGAGGCCGGCGACTACCTGGTGGCCGGCCCCGACTGGCAGGGCGAGCCCCCGCCCGGCGTCCGGGGCGTGATCCGCACCGCCACCCGCCTGGTCGGCATCCTCGGCCGCACCCACCTCACCGGCGACACCCCCGCGGACGTCGCCGAACTGAAGGCCGTCCAGCAGCAGTACCGGCTGCGCCCGCTGCACGAGTACGCCGGCACCCCGGCGCCCGCCCCCGCGCCGGAGCCGGTCTGGCCGGTCTGGCGCGAGGAGGTGCTGGGCACCGTCGAGTTCTTCAGCTTCCTCGACTTCCTGCTCGGCTTCTTCCCGCTCCACGGGCCCGTCGAGCTGCCGCCCGACGAGGTCGACCTGCGTGGCCGCCTCACCGACCTCGGCATCGACGGGCGCGGCGAGTTCGAGCCCGCCACGCTGCCGATCGGGGTCAGGGCCGAGATCGAGCGCGGCATCGCCGACGGCCGCGCACGGTTGGAACGCGCCGCCGCCGAACCCGGACTCACCACCCCGGCCGGGCTCTTCGGCACCCGCGAGCGGATCGGCGCGAACTTCCTCGGCCAGGCCCTCGGCGCCAGGCTCGGTCTCTACGGGCTGCCCACCGAGGAGGCCTGGTACGGCGGTTGGGCGGCGGACAGCGCGGGCAACCGGCCGCCGAACGCGAGCGACCGCGACTACGCCGTCCGCTTCGACCCGGACGACCTGCCGCCGGCCCGGTACTTCTGGTCCGCCACCATGTACGCGCTCCCTGACCGCCTGCTGGTCGACAACACCCTGGACCGCTACGCGATCGGCGACCGCACCCCCGGCCTGGTCCGCGACCCGGACGGCGGGCTCACCCTCCACCTCCGGCACAAGCGGCCCGCCGACGCCCAGCACTCCGCCAACTGGCTGCCCGCCCCGGACGGCCCGTTCACGGTGGTCGTCCGGCTCTACGGCCCGGACCGGTCCGTCCTCGACGGCCGCTGGCGCCTCCCGCCGCTCGACCCGAGCTGACCCGCACCACCGAAACCCGCGACGACCGGACGAAGGACACCCCGATGAACCACCCCGAGCTGGAGGCCCTGGCCGCCGACGCCTACGTCTACGGCTACCCGCTCGTCGCCGACCTCACCATGGTCGAGCGCTTCTCCAGGGGCGGCCTGGGCACCCTGCCGGCGGCGTCGTTCAACCACTTCAGCCACGCCACCCGGCTGGCCGGGCCCAAGGACCACTTCGTCTCGGTCAACAACGACACCCTCTACTCGATCGCCCAGCTCGACCTCTCCGAGGGCCCGCAGGTGCTGCACGTCCCGGACACCGCGGGCGCCTACTACGTGCTGCAGGTCGTCGGCGCGTGGACGGACAACGTCGCCTACGTCGGCAGCCGCGCCACCGGCACCGGCGAGCAGACCTGGCTGATCGTCCCGCCCGGCTGGCACGGCACCCCGCCCGACCCGGCCCGGGTGATCGAGGCGCCGACCACGGTGGCGACCGTCGTCGGCCGCTTCGCCTGCACCGGCCCGGACGACCTCCCCCGGGTCAAGGCCCTCCAGACGGCCCTCACCCTGGAGCCGTTGGAGCCTGGCGGGCTCGTCGCCGGGCTGCCCGAGCCCGATCCGGAGGTGCCCGAGCGGCTGGCCTTCTTCGAGCGGCTGCGGGTCTGGATGCAGGCCTTCCCACCGGCCGGCCCGGACGTCGAGTACCAGCAGCGCTTCGCCCCGCTCGGCCTGCTCGACGAGGGCACCTCGCCGTACCGCGCGGCCGCCGCGGACTGGACCCTCGCGCTGGCCAAGGGCCTGGCCGCCGGCCGCGAACGGGTCGAGGACGCCAGCCGCCCGCCCGAGGACCACCCGCCCGGCGAGTGGCGCTCGGCGCTCCACCTGTTCGACTACAACATCGACCACCTGGGCCCCGGCACCCTCGACGACCCCGAGTGGCGCATCCCCGACCGCCGCGCCGGCTACCTCAGCCGGGCCGCCGCCGCCCGGGCCGGCCTCTGGGGCAACCACGCCTACGAGGCCTCGTACGCGATGACCTACGACGACTCCGGCGGCCGCCCGCTCAGCGGCGCGCACCGCTACGCGCTGCGGTTCGACCAGCCGCCGCCCGCCGAGGCGTTCTGGTCCGTCACGATGTACGCGCTGCCGGACTACTACCTGGTGGACAACCCGATCGAGCGCCACTCGATCGGCGACCGCACCCCTGGCCTGGTGTACGGCGAGGACGGCTCGCTCACCCTGACGCTCCAGCACGAGCAGCCCGAGGACGCGGTGGAGGCGGCCAACTGGCTGCCCACCCCGGTCGGCGAGTTCCGGCCGATCATCCGGCTCTACCAGCCGAAGGCGGCCGTGCTGGACGGCAGTTACCGGGTGCCGCCGATCGAGCGGAGCTGACCGCCGGAGCCGGCCCCCGTCGCCGAGTGCGCACGCTGAGTGTGCATGCCGAGTGCGCACGCCGACCACCGGGCGCTCAGTGCGGAGCCGGGGACGCGGTGCCCGTCGGGGCGGCCGTGGGGGTGCCCGAGGGCGGCGGCGTGGACGGGTGCGCGGTCGCCGACGCCGAGGACGAGGACGACGCCGAGGAGGACGGCGACGCCGAGGGCGCGCCGGACGACGGCGACCCCGACGGGGACGGAGCCGCCGTGGCCGTCCCCGACGGCTGCGGGGAGCCGCTCGGCGACGGGCTCGCCGTGGCCGTCGGCGACATCCCGGGGGCGGCGGGGGAGGAGGCCGAGCCGCCCCGGTCGTGCGGTCCGCCCTCCAGGGTGACCACCGCCTGGGAGGGCGGCAGCGCGATCCGGGCGGTCCAGTTCGCGGTGGGCGCGAGGTCCTCGTCCACGGTGACGGTCACGGTGATCCGCTGGCCCGGTGCGAGGGTGCCGGAGTCGCGGCTGAGCCGCAGCCAGCCGGCGTCCGTCACGGCGTGCCAATGGATCTCGGTGGTGCCGGAGTCGGTGAGGGTGAGGATGGTCCGGCTGCCGTACTCGGCGGCCTCGACGGTGAGCAGCCCGGCCGGGGCCGGTTCGGTGCCGCCCGGGCCGCCCCCGGCCGCGGGGGCTTGCCCGACCGCGAGGGCGGCGACCAGGGTCGGGCTGCCGATCGGGGTCGCCCCCCGGGCCGGTACCGGGACCAAAGGGCCCTGGAGGGTCAGCCGCGGAAAACCGGGGGGCAACGTTTCTGCACCGATCACCTCGGCACTCGCCGCCCCCGCACCCGCCAGCTCCATCCCCGGCATCCCCGGCATCCCCGGCATCCCCGGCGCCCCCGGCATCCCCGTGCCCGCCGGGGCGCCCGCCGCCGGCCACGGCTTCGACGGCTGCTGCCCGCCCGTCCGCCCGGCCTCCTCCACCCGCACCGTGGACACCGCGGCCGTCGTCCCCGGCCCGCCGCCCCGGTGCCCCGCCCACAGCGCGACCACCGGCGCCGCCAGGACGGCCGCGAGCACCCCGGTGGTCACCACCCGTCGGCGCACCGCCAGCGCCCGGCCCGCGTCCGGCGCCCGGTGCCGGGGGAAGCCGCTCTGGTCGAACCGCAGCCCGGGCTCGGCCGCCGGCACCGCCCGCCGCACCGCGCCGGCCGCCGAGGGCAGGTGGCCGGCCGTCGACGGCGGGTGCGCCGCTCCCTGGTCCGAGGGCGCCGCAGCGGGGGCGGGCGCCGCCAGCAGCGGCTGCCCGGACAGCCCCGCCGCGCCCTCCACCGCCTCGCCGGCCACCCGCTCCGCCGTCCCCCGGCAGGTCGGGCAGTCCACCACGTGCTGCACCAGCTCCCGGCGCAGCGCCGGGCCGAGCACCCAGTCCCGCCAGGACTCCGCCCCGGCCCCGCCGAGCCGGTCCAGCTCCGGGCAGCTGCCCGCCCCGAGCACCAGCAGCGCCGCCCTGGTCCGGGTCACCTCCGCCTCGGCCGCGGCGAGCAGCTCGCGGGTCCGCTCGAACGGCAGGCCCAGCACCGCCGCCACCTCGTGCGGGGTCAGCCGGTGCCGGACGGACAGCTCCAGCGCCTCGCGCTGCTCCGGGTCGGTGCCGGCCGCCTCCGGCCAGGCGAGCGAGGCCAGCTCGCGCCGCCGCCGGGCCGCCTCGGCCTCGGTCGGCTCCGCCGAGGCCTCCCGTCCGGCGCCGTCCGCGAGCCGCCGCAGGCAGCAGTACCGGGCCAGCGAGAACAGCCAGGCCCGGACCAGCCCGGGTTCGGTCAGCCGGGCGCCGTGCCGCCGCGCCAGCTCGCGGGCCTCGCGCAGGGCGCCGGCGGCCGCGTCGTGCTCGCACAGCACCGAGAGACAGTAGGTGAACAGGCCGTCCACCTGCCGGTCGTACGCCGCGAGCACGGCGGCCGGCGGCCCTTCAGTACGCGTTGTCACCCGTCCGACGGTAGAGACGCCGGGCGGCGCACCCCGGCCATTCGCCGCGTATGTACTTCTTTCGGGTAACAACATCGTCCATCTGTGTGGACCCGGGTCCGGCGTCGGCGTGGCAGGGCGTTGTCGGACCCAGGCGCTACGGTGGGCCGCATGGCTGCCCGTACCAAGACCACCGCCAAGCCGCGCCCGGCGTACCGCTGCACCGAGTGCGGCAACCAGTTGCCCAAGTGGGTCGGCCGCTGCCCGGAGTGCAACGCCTGGGGCACGGTCGAGGAGTACGGCGCGGTGCCGATCCGGACGACCGCCGCGGGCCCGGTCAGCTCGCCGGCCCGCCCGATCGGCCAGGTGGACGGCCAGGTCGCGACGGCCCGCTCGACGGGCGTGCCGGAGCTGGACAGGGTGCTCGGGGGCGGGCTGGTCCCCGGTGCGGTGGTCCTGCTGGCCGGCGAGCCCGGCGTCGGCAAGTCCACCCTGCTGCTGGACGTCGCGGCCAAGGCCGCCACCGAGCAGCACCGCACGCTCTACGTCACCGGCGAGGAGTCGGCCGGTCAGGTCCGGCTGCGCGCCGACCGGATCAACGCCCTCTCCGAGCACCTCTACCTCGCCGCCGAGTCCGACCTCGGCGCCGTGCTCGGGCACATCGACGCGGTCAAACCCGGTCTGCTGATCCTGGACTCGGTGCAGACCATCGCCTCCGCCGAGCTGGACGGCGCCCCCGGCGGCCCGGCCCAGGTCCGCGAGGTGGCGGGCGCGCTGATCCGGGTGTCCAAGGAGCGCGGCATGGCGACCCTGCTGGTCGGCCACGTCACCAAGGACGGCCAGATCGCCGGCCCGCGCCTGCTGGAGCACCTGGTGGACGTGGTGCTCAGCTTCGAGGGGGACCGCCACGCCCGGCTGCGGCTCATCCGCGGCATCAAGAACCGCTACGGCGCCACCGACGAGGTGGGCTGCTTCGAGCTGCACGACGAGGGCATCGTCGGCCTGGCCGACCCGTCCGGCCTCTTCCTGACCAGGCGTGACAAGCCCGTCCCCGGCACCTGCCTCACCGTCACGCTGGAGGGCAAGCGCCCGCTGGTGGCGGAGGTGCAGGCGCTGATGGTGGATTCGCAGATCCCGTCCCCGCGGCGCACCACCTCGGGCCTGGAGTCGCCCCGGATCGCGATGATCCTGGCCGTGGTCGAGCGGCACGGCGGGGTGAAGCTCGGCAAGCAGGACATCTACACCGCGACGGTGGGCGGGGTGAAGCTGAGCGAGC
The DNA here is from genome assembly GCF_044745805.1 of Kitasatospora sp. NPDC086801. Lineage (NCBI taxonomy): Bacteria > Bacillati > Actinomycetota > Actinomycetes > Kitasatosporales > Streptomycetaceae > Kitasatospora > Kitasatospora sp. NPDC086801. The sequence continues at coordinate 302,194 of NZ_JBIVAX010000001.1, read as the reverse complement.
CGTCCGCCGACCTCGCGATCGCGCTCGCGGTGGCCAGCTCCTCCTCGGACACCCCGCTGCCCAGCAACCTGGTGGCGATCGGCGAGGTCGGCCTGGCGGGCGAGGTACGGCGGGTGACGGGGGTGCAGCGGCGGCTCGCCGAGGCGCACCGGCTGGGCTTCACGCACGCCCTCGTCCCGCCGGATCCGGGCAAGGTGCCGCCGGGCATGAAGGTGGTCGAGGTGGCCGACATCGGCGAGGCGCTGCGGGCCATCCCGGGCCGCCGCAGGGCCGCCGCCAAGCCGCGTGCTGAGGCACCGTCGGCGCCGCCGGCCCCGCGCGCGGCCCGGGTCGTCGCGCACCCGGAGGAGCTGATGGAGGGCTGGGAGCCGCTCGACTCCGACGAACTGCGCTGACCCAAGCCCTGTCGATGCCGCACGCAGTTAGACTTTCCCCAGTCTCATTGGCCAGAAGGCAGTACCGAGCGGTACTGAGCGACAGAGCAACAGACCGCGGACCGGCGCACGGCGCGAGGCGCGCGGCACGGGGTCGACCGGAGGAGTCACGTGGCAGCCAGCGACCGGGGGGCGGACAAGGCCTCCCGTGAGGAGGCCCTGCTGCGGGCCTCCCTCAGTGCCATCGCACCCGGCACGGGGCTGCGCGACGGCCTGGAGCGGGTGCTCCGGGCCAACACCGGCGGCCTGATCGTGCTCGGTTTCGACAAGACGGTCGAGTCGATCTGCACCGGCGGCTTCGTCCTGGACGTCGAGTTCACCGCGACCCGGCTGCGCGAGCTGTGCAAGCTGGACGGCGCGGTGGTGCTGGACAAGGACATCACCAAGATCGTCCGGGCCGGCGTGCACCTGATGCCGGACTCCACCATCCCCACCGACGAGACCGGCACCCGCCACCGCACCGCGGAGCGGGTCAACCGGCAGACCGGCTTCCCGGTGGTCGCGGTCTCGCACTCGATGCGGCTGATCGCGATGTACGTCAACGGCATCCGCCGGGTGCTGGAGGACTCCACCACCGTCCTGTCCCGCGCGAACCAGGCGCTGGCCACCCTGGAGCGCTACAAGCTGCGCCTGGACGAAGTGGCCGGCACGCTGTCCGCGCTGGAGATCGAGGACTTGGTGACGGTCCGGGACGTCACCGCCGTCGCCCAGCGGCTGGAGATGGTCCGGCTGATCGCCACCGAGATCGCCGGCTACGTGCTGGAGCTCGGCATCGACGGCCGGCTGCTCTCGCTCCAGCTGGACGAGCTGATCGCGGGCGTGGAGCCGGAGCGCGAACTGGTCGCCCGGGACTACTTCCCGGAGCGGGCCGCCAAGAAGGGCCGGACGGTCAACGAGGTGCTGGCCGACCTGGAGGCGCTCACCCACGCCGAGCTGCTGGACCTTCAGACGGTCGCCAAGGCGCTCGGCTACTCGGGCTCCCCGGAGTCGCTGGACTCCGCGGTCTCGCCGCGCGGCTACCGGCTGCTGGCGAAGATCCCGCGCCTGCCCAACACGGTGATAGAGCGCCTGGTCGAGCACTTCGGCGGCCTGCAGAAGCTGCTCGCCGCCAGCATCGACGACCTGCAGACGGTCGAGGGCGTCGGCGAGACCCGGGCCCGCTCGGTCCGCGAGGGCCTGTCCCGGCTCGCCGAATCGTCCATCCTGGAGCGCTACGTCTGACCGAGCGCCACGTCCGACCTGACGCACCACCGCGCACGGCCCCCGGGGAACGCTCCCCGGGGGCCGTCGCGCATCCTGACCCGCCTCCGGGCCCGGGAGGCACCGAAGCCCCCGGCCGCGCCGGCCGGGGGCTTCGAGTCGAGTTGAGGGGGGTTCAGCTGTCCAGGCGGATCGAGGAGCGCGCCGAGACCTGTCCGCCAGAGAGCCCGGTGAGGTCGGCGACCACCAGGTAGGTGCCCGCCGCGGGGGGCGCCGGGTCGGCGGTGGCGCACTGCGGCTTGCTACGGCTGCGGTCCCAGGTGAAGGTCTCGACCAGGCCGTTGTTGGCCGGGATCTGCACCCAGCTGCTGCCGCGGTCGGACGGGCAGTCGCCGGAGGACCAGACCCGGTCGCCGTTGCTGGCGGTCACGGTGATCGCGGAGGCCGCCCGGCCGAGGTCCACCCGGCAGTTGGCGCCGGAGGCGTTCTTCACGGTGAGCGAGAGCCGCGGCTTGTCCTTGGGCTGGTACGAGTTCTGCGCGCTGGCCAGCTCCAGGGTGACCTGGGAGGAGACGCAGACCGGGAGCGCCATCACCTCGGGCGTGTTCACCACCGGGGCGCCACCGCCCGAGCCGCCCGAGCCGCCGGAACCACCGCCCGCCGCCGCACCGCCGCCCGTGCCACCGCCGGTGGCGGGGGCCGGGTTGGCGCCGCCGCCGGTGCCGCCGGTGCTGAGGCTGACCTCGCCGCCGCCGGAGCCGGCCACCGGGCCGCCGCTCGGGTTGCCGCCGCTGCCGCCGCTGCCGCCGCCGGGGCGCGCCGCGGGGCCGCTCGGGGACGCACCGGGTGTGATGGCCTGGGCCGGGGTCTGGCTCTGGGACGGAACGGCTTGTGCGGCCTTGCTCTGTGAGCCGCCGTCACCACCCCCGTCCTGATCAATCATCAGCCAGGCGATCAGGGCGACGACCGCCGCGACGGCGACGAGCACGACGACGCGCCGACGCCAGTAGATCGAGGCCGGCAGCGGTCCCACGGGTTGACGCAGAGAGGGCACGCCCAAACTCTACGAGACTGTGTGTGTCGCTTGACGCACCAACACCGCACAGTCGCCCCTTCCTTCACATGATCCGCCATTTGCGCCGTTCGGGGGAGCCTTGGAGAGGTGGTTTTCCGGAAGATCCACCGGGATATCCGGAGGGCTTCTCTCCACTTCGGTCGCGCCCGCCGGCATGGGAGGATCGGAGGGCCATGGCTGCCATCACCGTCACCCCCGCCCCCGTCCCTCCGGCAGGCGCCGCGCCGGACGCCGTCCGGCCGCCGATGCCCCTGCCGCTGCTGCACGCGACCGTCCTCGACTGGTACGAGACCGACAAGCGCGACCTCCCCTGGCGGACGCCCGAGGCGACGCCCTGGGCGATCATGGTGAGCGAGTTCATGCTCCAGCAGACCCCGGTGAAGCGGGTGCTGCCCGCCTGGGAGGCGTGGCTGACCCGCTGGCCCACCCCGGCCGACCTGGCGGCCGAGGCGCCCGGCGAGGCGGTCCGGATGTGGGGCCGGCTCGGCTACCCGCGCCGCGCGCTGCGGCTGCACGCGGCCGCGGTGGCGATCACCGAGGAGCACGGCGGCGAGGTGCCGGACGACCACGCCATCCTGCTCTCGCTGCCCGGGGTGGGGGAGTACACGGCCGCCGCGGTCGCCTCCTTCGCCTTCCGCCAGCGGCACGTGGTGCTGGACACCAACGTCCGCCGGGTGTTCGCCCGCGCGGTGTCCGGCGTCGAGTACCCGGCCCAGGCCACCACGGCCGCCGAGCGCCGGACGGCGACGGCGCTGCTGCCCGACGACGCCGAGACCGCGGCCACCTGGGCGGTCGGCGTGATGGAGCTGGGTGCGCTGGTGTGCACCGCGCGCGGCCCGGAGTGCGGGGACTGCCCGCTGTTCGCCCACTGCGCCTGGCAGCGGGCCGGTCGCCCGCCGTACGAGGGCCCGGCCCGGCGCGGCCAGACCTACGAGGGGACGGACCGGCAGGTGCGCGGCAAGCTGCTCGCGGTGCTGCGGGAGGCGCACGGTTCGGTGCCGCAGGCCCGGCTGGACGCGGTCTGGCCGGATGCGGTGCAGCGGGCCCGGGCGCTGGACGGCCTGGTCGCGGACGGCCTGGTGGAGCCCGTCGAGCAGGGCGTCTACCGGCTTCCCCAGTAGTCGGCCACGAACGCGGGACGGCGCCCCCGGAGGATTCCTCCGGGGGCGCCGTCGTGTCGGCGGGAGGGCGGTCAGACGGCCGCCGCCTCCAGCGAGGCCTCGGCGGACTTGTCCGCCTTGCCCGTGCCGGTACCGCGCAGCGGCACCTCGCGCATGAACACCGCGGCGGCGATCGCGACCACGGCCAACCCGGCGCCCCACAGGAAGACGGTGTGGGTGCCGTTGGACACCGCGTGGTGGAAGGCGTCCTGGACGTGCTCCGGCAGCTTGCGCAGTTCGTCCGGGCTCATCTCGCCCGGGTCCTTGGCCCCGCCGCCGGCCGAGGCCTGCTCGCCCAGCCGCGCGGTCATGGTGTCCTTCACCCGGTTGTTGAACAGCGCGCCGAACAGCGCGACACCGAAGGAGCCGCCGATGGTGCGGAACAGGGTGGCGGTGGAGCTGGCCACGCCCATGTCCTTGAGCTCGACGCTGTTCTGGGCGACCAGCATGGTGATCTGCATCAGGAAGCCCATGCCGGCGCCGAGCACGACCATCCAGCAGGCCGAGGTGAAGCTGCTGGTCCCGACGCCCATGGTGGAGAGCAGGATCATGCCACCGGTCATCACGATGGTGCCGATGATCGGGTAGATCCGGTACTTCCCGGTCCTGGTGACGGCCTGGCCGACCACCAGCGAGACCACCAGCATGCCGAACATCAACGGCATCAGCAGCAGACCGGAGTTGGTCGCCGAGGCACCCTGGACGATCTGCTGGTAGAACGGCAGGAAGAAGGTCGAGCCGAACATCACGAAGCCGACGATGAAGCCGATGATCGAGACCAGGGTGAAGTTCAGGTTCTTGAACAGGGCCAGCGGCAGCATCGGCTCCTCGACACGCTGCTCCACGTAGCAGAAGCCGATCAGCGAGGCGACGGAGAGCGCGATCAGGCCGAGGATCTCATTGGAGCCCCAGGCGTACTGCTGGCCGCCCCAGGTGGTCATCAGCACCAGCGAGGTGATGCCGGTGGTGAGCAATATCGCGCCCAGGTAGTCGATCCGGGCCGTGTTGCGGACCTTCGGCAGCTTCAGGGTGACGATGACCACGGCGAGCGCGACCACGCCGAGCGGCAGGTTGATGTAGAAGGTCCAGTGCCAGCTCAGGTGGTCGGTGATGAAGCCGCCGACCAGCGGGCCGCCGACGGTGGCGAGGGCCATCACCGCGGCGAACATGCCCTGGTACTTGCCGCGGTCGCGCGGCGGGACGAGCGCACCCATGATCGACATGACGCCGACCATCAGACCGCCGGCACCCAGGCCCTGCACGGCGCGGAAGCCGATCAGCTCGGTCATGTTCTGCGACAGGCCGGACAGCGCCGAGCCCACCAGGAAGATCACGATCGAGGTGAGGAAGCTGCCCTTGCGGCCGTACATGTCGCCGAACTTGCCCCAGATCGGGGTGGAGGCGGCGGTGGTCAGGGTGTAGGCGGTGACCACCCAGGACCGGTGCTCGGCGCCGCCGAGGTCGCCGACGATGGTCGGCATCGCGGTGCCGACGATCAGGTTGTCGAGCATGGCCAGCAGCATGGTGACGACCAGGCCGACCATGACGAGGCGGATCTCGCGGGGTGACCGCGGCTGTTCCTCCTCGGCGGACTTCTCCTCCGGTACCGGGCCGGCGGTCTTGGACTGTGACATGAGGTGGTGTCTCCCGGAGGGGTGTTTCGGACGGGCGGAGGCCGCGCAGTGATTCACTTACTTGACGCCCGGCTAGTTTGTGGACCGTCGGCACGGTAAGTTGTTTACTAGCCGGTCGTCAAGCCAGTTTCCCGCCCGGCTGCCCGGGCAGGGAGAATGGGCCCGGGGCGGACGCCACCGGGGTCCGCAGCAGTCACCGACGCACTCATGAGGCAGGCCATGGGCACTCCGCACAGCCCCCGCAGCGACACGCGGGCTCGCATCATCGAGGTGTCCCTGGAACTCTTCTCCGAGCAGGGCTACGAGCAGACCTCGCTGCGCGAGATCGCCGACCGCCTCGGTGTCACCAAGGCCGCGCTCTACTACCACTTCAAGACCAAGGACGACATCGTCCTGGGCATCGTCGAGCGGATGGCCGCGCCGATCGACGAGACCATCGCGTGGGGCCGGGAGCAGTCCTGGAGCCCGGAGATGCGCGACGAGCTGATCCGCCGCTTCGCCGACGGAATGGCCGAGCGGGCGCCGCTGCTGCGCTTCTTCCACGAGAACCAGCCCGCGCTGCGCGAGTCCCCGGCCGGGCTGGCGTTCAAGGACCGCATGATCACGATGATCCAGCTGGTGCACGGGCCGGACGCCGACTTCCGGGAGCGGCTGCGCGCCACGATGTCGCTGTTCACCGTCCACTCGGCGATGTTCCTGCTCAAGCAGGACACCGCGGACTGCGACCACGGTGACAACGTGTGGGGCGAGTCCCGGCCGCAGGCGGCCACCCTGGAGGAGGCGATCGGGGCGGCCCGGGAGGTCGCGCTGGAGATCGGTGGCCGGATCAGCCACCCGGCCCCGGCCCACTCCTGAGCGGACGGGCGTCCGGTCGAACGGGCGGCCAGTCGGACGGGTCGACGGGCTGGCGGGTCGACGGGCTCAGAACCCGGTGACGCCGTGCCCCGCGAGGTACGCGATCGGGTTCACCACCGCGCCGTAGCGGTTGCTGGTGCGGATCTCGAAGTGCAGGTGGGGCCCGGTCGAGTTGCCGGTGCTCCCGGACCGCCCGATCTGCTCGCCCGCCGAGACCTGCTCCCCCGGCGAGACCCCGAGCGAGGACAGGTGCGCGTACTGCGCGTAGTGCCCGTCCGCCAGCCGCAGCACGACCTCCTTGCCGTACGAGCCGTCCCAGCCGGACGACACCACGGTCGCGTTCCCGACCGCCAGCAGCGGCGTGCCGGGGTCGACCGCGAAGTCCACCCCGGTGTGGTACCCGGCCGCGTACTCGGAGTTGGCCGCCCCGTACGGGTTGCTGGTCGGCGCGTCCGACACCGGGGCCGACCACTCCGGAGCCGGCTCCGGCTCTGGGGCGGGCTCCGGCGCGGGCGCGGGGGCCTCGGCCGGGGCGGCGGCGACCGGCGGTTCCACCGGCAGCAGGTTGGCGGCCACCGCCACGAACTCCTGCGCCGACTCGCCGTCGTCCGGGAGCCGGTACGGGCTCGGTCCGGACACCTGGACCATCCCCGGGCTGGGCACGGCGGCCTTCGGTGCGGTGAAGGCCGAGCTGCCGGGCGTGGTGGGCAGGACGGTCTGCGCCGAGGCGCTGCCGGGCGCGGCCACCAGCAGCGCGCCGGCGAGCAGCACCGCGGCCGCCCCGGCGGAGACCACCGCGCGCTCCCGTTCGGCCTGCGGGTGCCCGCCGGGCAGCGGGTGCCGGGCGGTGGCGAGCGCGCGCAGCGGCGCGGCGTGGGTGCGGACGGCATGGCCGAGCCGGGGCTGCCAGGCCGCCGCCTGGGCCGCCGTGCGGGCGGCGAGCCGGCGCAGGGCCGGCCTCACGGGCGGGACAGAGGACATCGGTAGCCGTACCTCACGGTCGTACGAGGGCAGCACGAAGTGCCCGTTCGGGCGTGCGCTGAGCGGGGGACCACTCAGGTGTAACGGTCACCGAGCGGGGTCTCAAACGGGGTGACGTACTACGGCGTGTAGTCAGTGTCGCGCTGGAGATTCAAGCTGACGGAGTAATGATCATGAGATCCGATCGTCTACCACCGGCCCGGGTGACCTGCCCGCGCGCGGCCGGGCTACTACCGCCGCTCGTACCGCGCCCGGCGAGCGCCCGGCGGGTGTGACCAGCGCCATGCCAGGCCGGGGTTTGGCCCGGCCGCACGGCCCTTTCCGCCGTCCGCCCGCTGACCCGGCGGGCCCGCTGCGGGACCATCGACGCATGTATGGCAACAGGAGCGAAGACCTCGACGGCAATGACCGCCCGAGCCTGCCGGACCGCCGCTTCGCCGCCCTGCGCGGCTGCGAGCGGATCCTGTCCGGCGACCGGCCGCAGAGCATGCGCGAACGCCTCGCCGCCCTCGCGGGGGAGGGCGGCGGCCACGACCTGGACGACCGCCCGGACCAGTACGGCGACGGCGTGGTCCGCACCCTGGAACGCACGGTCGCCGACCTGCTCGGCACCGAGGACGCGGCCTTCTTCCCCACCGGCACCATGGGCCAGCAGGTCGCCCTGCGGATCCACGCCGAGGCGGCCGGGCTGCGCACCGTCGCGACCCACCCGCTGGCCCACACCGACCAGCACGAGCGGCACGCGCTCGGCGTGCTGACCGGCCTGCGCAGCGTCTGGCCGACCACGGCCCCGCGCCAGCCCACCGCCGCGGAGCTGCGCGCCTTCGACGAGCCGTACGCCGCGCTCAGCCTGGAGCTGCCGCTGCGCGAGGCCGGCTTCGTGCTGCCCGACTGGGCGGAGCTGGTGGCGCTGGCCGGGGTCGTCCGGGAGGAGCGCGGCGCGGCCCTGCACCTGGACGGCGCCCGGATCTGGGAGTCGGTGTTCCACCTCGGGCACCCGCTGCCGGAGATCGCCGCGCTGGCCGACTCGGTCTACGTGTCCTTCTACAAGACGCTCGGCGGCATCAGCGGCGCCGCGCTGGCCGGTTCGGGCGGCTTCGTCCGCACCGCCAAGGCCTGGCGGCACCGGTACGGCGGCCAGCTCTACCAGCAGTGGCCGGCGGCGCTCGCCGCGTTGGCCGGGCTGGATGCCCGACTCCCGTTGCTGGAGCGGTACGTGGCGCACGCCAAGGTGGTCGCCGAGGCGCTGGAAGCGGCCTTCGCGGCGGTCCCCGGAGCCCGGGTGCACCCGGCCCCGCCGCACACCCACCAGTTCCAGCTCTGGCTGCCGTACGCCGCCGGGGAGTTGGACGAGGCCGGGCTGGGGCTGGCCGAGGAGAGCGGGGTCGCCCTGTTCGGCGGCTGGCGCGAGCGCGACCTGCCGGGCCTGGCGATGACCGAGGTCACGGTGGCGGCGCCCGCGCTCGACTGGACGGCGGCGGACGTCGCGGAGGCGGCCGCCGCCTTCCTGGACCGGCTGCCGGCCCGCGACGGCAAGGCCGGCGGGGCCGGCGGGGCTGGACGGAGCCGCGGCGGGGCCTGACCGAAAAGCGTCCGGCCCGCCCCCGCGCGATGCGGGGACGGGCCGGACGTGGTGGGTCAGAACCGCCTGGTCACAGGCTGATCGCTACTGCTCGACCGATCAGTTGTCGACCGGGCGGACCCGGATCCAGGTCTCCAGGTAGTTCGAGGACTCGTTCTCGACCTCGATGCTGGTACCGGTCTTCGGGACGTCCACGCCGCTGTACGGGTTGTCCTTGGACCACCACGACTTCAGGTCCGAGAACTCGTCGACGCCCTTGGCCTTCGGGACGACCGTCTCGACGCCGTTCTTGTGCAGGGTCAGCTGGCTGGTCTTGCGCGAGCCGAAGGTCGAGTCGTAACCCTGCATGCGCGGACGCAGCAGGGCGCCGTCGCTCCACTTGAGCGGGGTCGGGTGCGAGTCGACCGGCAGGATCAGGCCGTGGCCCGGGTGGGCGCTGACGTTGTTGTTGGGCTGCGACTCGTCCCAGAACCAGATCAGCAGACCGGGCTGGTACGGGTAGTACTCGACCCACTTCGGCCTGCTGTTGCCCCAGCCGAAGTTGTACGGGCCGGTCTTCAGGGTCTGGTCGAAGGAGACGTACTGGCGGTTCTCCGCGATGTAGTACTGCCCGTAGTCCTTGGTGTAGCTGCCGGCGAAGCGGGTGAAGCCCTTGGCCACCCAGCCGTTGTCACCGTTCTCGACGTCGTCGCTGAAGATCGTCGAACCGTCGGCGGTCACCGAGATGTCGTCGACGGTGAAGCCGCGGTAGTGCAGGCCGCCGTCGGTGGTGTTGTGGAAGCGGACCTTGATGGCCTTGCCGGCGTAGGCGTCCAGCGGGAAGGACACGTCGCCCCAGGCGGCGGTGAGACCGGTCAGGGCCGCGCGGCCGCCGGCGTCCTTCGAGATCGGCTTGCCGTTCCAGGTGCCGTCCAGGGCGGTCCAGTTGCTGCCGCCGTCGGTGGAGACCTCGGCGAAGGCGTAGTCGAAGTTCGCCTCCAGCTCGTACCAGGCCTTGGCGTTCAGGCTGGCCTTGGTCTTGCCGGTCAGGTCGATGTCACGGGTGAGCGTGACGTTCAGGTTGTCGGCGCTGCCGCTCCACCACTCGCCCTTGCCCGAAGTGGGCTTGTTGATGTCGGTGGTGATCTGCTTCTTCGGCAGGTCGACGACCAGGGCCTGCGGGAGGCTGCTGTTGTACTCGACCGGGCCGATGTGGTGGGTCGACTCGGTGCCGGCCTTGGCCTTGTCGAACTTCAGCCAGCCGAGCTTGAGCTTGCTCCAGGCGTCGAGGTCGTTCGGCATGTCGCCGATGGCGCCCTTGCCCTCGCCGAGCCAGGAACCGGAGGACATCAGCGACCAGAAGCCGACCGAGTTGTCGATGCCCGTGCCGGCGGTGTCGTAGAGGTCCGGCAGACCGAGGTCGTGGCCGTACTCGTGGGCGAAGACGCCGAGGCCGCCGTTCTCCGGCTGCATCGTGTAGTCGCCGATCCAGAAGCCGGAGTCGCCGACCTGGACGCCGCCGAGCTTGTTGTCGGCCGGGCCCGCCTGGCCGTTCAGGTTGCCGTAGGCGTACGCGCGGTGGGCCCACAGGGCCTTGCTGCCCTGCTTGCCGCCGCCGGCCGACTTGTCCTCACCGGCGTGCACGATCTGGAAGTGGTCGATGTACCCGTCGGGCTGGTTGAAGTTCCCGTCGTTGTGCGAACCGTAGCGGTCCCACTGGTCGTACGACGCCAGGGTGGCCTTGAGCTGCTCCTTGGTCTGCCCCTTGGCCAGCTGGTCCTTGTACCAGATGTCCACGGCGTCGCGGATCAGGTCCTGGGCGCTGTCGCAGACGTTGGAGCCGCAGTAGTCCGAGCCGTACCGGGCCTCGTTCCACGGCACCCGCACCCAGTCCGAGACCACGCCGTCGACCGAGTAGCGGCCCGAGGACTGCTTCTCGTAGAAGGTCTTCAGCGAGGGCTTGTCCTTGGCGAAGTACAGGTTCTGGAAGTGCTCCTGGTTGTAGTCGTCCTGCCAGGCGGTCGAGTTGTCGTTGGCGCGGTCCGGCTTCTCGATCTCGTTGTGCTTCGGGCCGGGCTCACCGCCGTACATGACCTTGCCGTCTTCGGTCTTGGTGGTGTTGTCCACCTGATCGCCGAAGTCGACGAGGATGGTGAAGATCTTGTCCGTGCGCTCGCGGCCGAGCTCGACGTACTTGTCCTTGCCCAGCTTGATGCTGCTGCTGCCGTTGTGCTGCTCGACCTGGGCGGTGCCGGCGATCAGCTGCTCGGTGGCGGCCTTCTGCTCGGCCTCGACCTTCTCGGTCAGCGGGCCCGGCAGATTGTGCTCGATGTTGGCGGCTTGGACGGCGTCGGCCGGGTCCCGCGGCGCGGGAGCCGAGCCGGCGGCGACTGCGGTACCCGTGAACAGGCCCGCGCCGAGCGCGACTATGACCGCTGTGGCCGTGGCAGCCGCAGCGGTTCTCCTGATGTTCTTCAAAGTTGTGACGTCCTCCCCGACCGGGGCCAGCTCTTGGCCAAAGCCCGGCAAACCAAAATGAAAGACAGGTGGACGTCATTTGATACAAGCGTGGACAGAAAAGATAGACCTTGACCATGACATGGCCACGGCGCTATCCTTCGCAACTTCCCATCAGCTGACCATATGTCAACCGTATGTCCGTTAAAGCTTACTGAGAAATCGGACGCACCCGCACCAACCCGGCGCGAGGCCACCCGCCCCCGCCCGTGGGCGCCTCCGTTCCGGCCGGCCGGAACGCACCGAGCCCCCGGCGCGGACGCCGGGGGCTCGGTGGCTGTGAAGTTGTCTGTTAAATGTTGCTACTTCGTCAGGTCGGGACCAGACGAGGCGACCTCGGCGGGAGTGTCCGCGACGGCCGACTTCTCCTCACCGCGGAAGGTGAACTTGGCCTCCTTGCCCTCGCCCTCGACGTCCACGACGACGATGTGGCCGGCCCGCAGCTCACCGAAGAGGATCTTCTCGGAGAGGTGGTCCTCGATCTCGCGCTGGATGGTGCGGCGCAGCGGACGGGCACCCAGGATCGGGTCGTAGCCGCGCTTGGCCAGCAGCTTCTTGGCCTCGACGCTGAGCTCCAGGCCCATGTCCTTGTCCTTGAGCCGCTCGTCCACCTTGTCGACCATCAGGTCGACGATCTGGATGATGTCTTCCTCGGTCAGCTGGTGGAACACCACGATGTCGTCGACGCGGTTCAGGAACTCGGGGCGGAAGTGCTGCTTGAGCTCCTCGCCGACCTTCGCCTTCATCCGCTCGTACCCGGTCTGGGTGTCGCCCGTGGCCGCGAAGCCCAGGTTGAAGCCCTTGGAGATGTCCCGGGTGCCGAGGTTGGTCGTCATGATGATGACGGTGTTCTTGAAGTCGACCACGCGGCCCTGGGAGTCGGTCAGGCGACCGTCCTCCAGGATCTGCAGCAGCGAGTTGAAGATGTCCGGGTGGGCCTTCTCGACCTCGTCGAAGAGGACGACGGAGAACGGCTTGCGGCGGACCTTCTCGGTCAGCTGGCCGCCCTCCTCGTAGCCCACGTAGCCAGGGGGCGAACCGAAGAGCCGGGAGACGGTGTGCTTCTCGGAGAACTCGGACATGTCGAGCGCGATCAGCGCGTCCTCGTCGCCGAAGAGGAACTCGGCGAGCGTCTTGGACAGCTCGGTCTTACCGACGCCGGACGGGCCGGCGAAGATGAACGAGCCGCCGGGGCGCTTCGGGTCCTTGAGGCCCGCACGGGTGCGCCGGATGGCCTGGGAGAGCGCCTTGATGGCGTCCTTCTGGCCGATGACGCGCTTGTGCAGCTCGTCCTCCATGCGCAGCAGGCGCGAGGTCTCCTCCTCGGTCAGCTTGAAGACCGGGATGCCGGTGGCGGTGGCCAGGACCTCGGCGATGAGCTCCTCGTTGACCTCCGCGACGACATCCATGTCGCCGGCCTTCCACTCCTTCTCGCGCTTGGCCTTGGCCTGCAGGAGCTGCTTCTCGTCGTCGCGCAGGGACGCGGCCTTCTCGAAGTCCTGCGCGTCGATCGCGCTCTCCTTCTCGCGGCGCACGTCGGCGATCTTCTCGTCGAACTCGCGCAGGTCCGGCGGCGCGGTCATCCGGCGGATGCGCATTCGGGAGCCGGCCTCGTCGATCAGGTCGATGGCCTTGTCCGGCAGGAAGCGGTCCGAGATGTAGCGGTCGGCCAGGGTGGCGGCGGCGACCAGCGCGGAGTCCGTGATGGAGACCCGGTGGTGGGCCTCGTAGCGGTCGCGCAGACCCTTGAGGATCTCGATGGTGTGCGGCAGCGACGGCTCGGCGACCTGGATCGGCTGGAAGCGGCGCTCCAGCGCGGCGTCCTTCTCCAGGTGCTTGCGGTACTCGTCCAGGGTGGTGGCACCGATGGTCTGCAGCTCGCCGCGGGCCAGCATCGGCTTGAGGATGCTGGCGGCGTCGATGGCGCCCTCGGCGGCGCCCGCGCCGACCAGGGTGTGCAGCTCGTCGATGAACAGGATGATGTCGCCGCGGGTGCGGATCTCCTTGAGCACCTTCTTCAGGCGCTCCTCGAAGTCACCGCGGTAGCGCGAGCCGGCCACCAGGGCGCCCAGGTCCAGCGTGTAGAGCTGCTTGTCCTTGAGCGTCTCCGGGACCTCGCCCTTGACGATCGCCTGCGCCAGGCCCTCGACCACGGCGGTCTTGCCCACGCCGGGCTCGCCGATCAGGACCGGGTTGTTCTTGGTGCGGCGGGACAGCACCTGCATGACCCGCTCGATCTCCTTCTCGCGCCCGATGACCGGGTCGAGCTTGGCCTCGCGGGCGGCCTGGGTGAGGTTGCGGCCGAACTGGTCCAGGACCAGCGAGGTCGACGGGGTGCCCTCGGCGGGCCCGCCGGCCGTGGCCGACTCCTTGCCGCCGCCGGTCTGGTAGCCGGAGAGCAGCTGGATGACCTGCTGGCGCACCCGGTTGAGGTCGGCGCCCAGCTTGACCAGCACCTGGGCGGCGACGCCCTCGCCCTCGCGGATCAGACCGAGCAGGATGTGCTCGGTGCCGATGTAGTTGTGGCCGAGCTGCAGCGCCTCCCGGAGCGACAGCTCCAGGACCTTCTTCGCCCGGGGGGTGAAGGGAATGTGGCCGGACGGGGCCTGCTGCCCCTGGCCGATGATCTCCTCGACCTGCTGGCGCACGGCCTCAAGGGAAATCCCGAGGCTCTCCAGGGCCTTTGCGGCGACGCCCTCGCCCTCGTGGATCAGACCCAGGAGGATGTGCTCGGTGCCGATGTAGTTGTGGTTGAGCATCCGGGCTTCTTCCTGAGCCAGGACGACAACCCGCCGCGCGCGGTCGGTGAACCTCTCGAACATCGTTTATCGCTCCTCAGAGCGGTCGGGCAGTTCGGGGTCGGTCCCCGCCCTGTCCTTCCGCATGCTAGTCCCGCTCAGCGGCGCGGCCCACGGATTCACTCCCCGGTACGGGAGCGAGATGCTGCGCGACCATCCGACACCAATCCCAACCTGATGCTGGGAAACGGTGTTCCCACAGGTGGCCCGGATGCACCGGATACCGCTACGCCATCGGCGAACAAGAGCCGCCGGGGCGGAGCCTGGCCGTCTCCGGCCGGTCACGCATACTGCCCCTGGACGGGTCGAAGGACCCGTCCACCTGCATTCATACCCGGTATCGGGGCGCTTCTCGCGCAGTTTCCGCGGTGGCGGTGTTCGCCTGGCGAGAAGTCGCGTCGCGGCGACGGCGGTTCGGCACGGCCGGTGCGGCCGGTACGCCACCCGGTGGTGCCGGCGTTACCGCTTCGCCCCTACAGCGTTGCACAACTCGTGATTGTTCCGCCGTCCGAGCCCGCGCCCCGGACGCCCCCCGGTACCGGTGGCGCCGCGGCCCTCCGGGTGCGCGCTGCGGGGCGCGGAGGAGAGTCCTCCGCGCCCCGCGCGTGTGTCGGCGGCGCCGTGTGCGGCCGCCGGGGCCCCGCACCCGCTCCGGCGTTCCGGCGGCGCCGGGGTCAGGCCGCGTTGGCCTTGTCGTAGGCCTCGCGGACGGTGCTCGGCACCCGGCCGCGGTCGTTGACCTCCATGCCCTGCTCCTTGGCCCACGCGCGGACCTTCGCGGTGTCCGGCGCGCTGCCGGAGGGGCGCGGCGCGGTGCCACGACCCGGGCGCCGGGGACCGGCGAGCCGGCCGCTCTGCTTGCGGCCCTTCTCCACGTACGGCGCCAGCAGACCGCGCAGCTTGTCCGCGTTGGCGCTCTTCAGGTCGATCTCGTAGGCAACGCCGTCGAGCGCGAACGTCACCGTCTCGTCCGCCGAACCACCGTCGAGATCGTCTTCAAGAATGACCTGCACCCTCTGTGCCACGGGCTTCCCTTTCCGCTAAACGACCCATTGCCTAAGGAAAGGAAAGCGCCTTTCTCCGGAAAACACAAACCCTTGACCGGCGCGGAGCCGCTCAGAGGTGCAGCAGCATGCGCGAGTTGCCCAGTGTGTTGGGCTTCACCCGCTCCAGGTCAAGGAACTCCGCGACACCTTCATCGTACGAGCGGAGAAGTTCTTCATAGACATCCGTAGCGATCGCCGCCGGGTCTGTCGTACCATCATCGGTTTCCTGAAGCTCACCGATCTCGACGAAACCGTGTTTCGCGAAGAACGGAACCTCGAACGTCAAGCAGAAAATCCGACGGACGCCGAGCCAGCGCGCGGTCTGCAGCAGCTTCTCCAGCAGCAGATGCCCGACCCCGAAGCCCCGGCAGGACGGATCGACGGCGAGCGTGCGGACCTCGGCCAGGTCCTCCCACATCACGTGCAGGGCGCCGCAGGCCACCACCGCGCCGGTGTCGTCGCGTTCCGCGACCCAGAACTCCTGGACGGATTCGAACAGTGTGACTGTGGGCTTGTCGAGCAGAATGCCGTCGCGTGAGTAGGCGTCGATGAGCCCGCGTACGGTCCGCACGTCCGTGGTCCGCGCACGGCGGATGGTGACCTCCATGGCGGGGACGTTATCGTGCCGCGCCCGGCGGGGTCTCCCCGGTATCCGGCTCCGGCGCCGCGGAATCGGCGGGGAGCGGATCGGACGGGAACAGGGCGGCGACCCGCAAGGCGTCCCGCAGGGCCTCGCGCTGCCCGGGCGACATCAGGCCGAAGAAGTGCACCAGGGCCGCGGCCGGATTGTCACTGGTGGCCCACGCGTCGTTCATCAGCGCAGCGGTGTACGCCTCGCGGGACGAGACCGGTTCATATCGATAGGCCCGGCCGACCCGCTCGCGGCGCAGCCAGCCCTTTCTGTGGAGCTTGTCCAGGACGGTCATCACCGTGGTGTACGCGATTTCGCGTTCCGACTGCAGATCCAGGAGAACCTCGCGAACCGTCACCGGTCGGTTCCACCGCCACACCCGGGTCATGATGGCGTTCTCAAGTTCACCGAGTTGCCGGACCATAGTGCGGCCAGGATAGGGAGTGAATGGGGCAAATCTTGTGAAGTGCGCCAAACCGGCGCGCCGCCACCCCCGGAATCGGGAATGGCGGCGCGCCGGTCGTTCGGCGGCTGACGGTGTCAGTCGCGGGTTCGCTCGCGGGTCAGTCGAGGTCTTCCTTGGCCTTCTGGGCTCCGCCCTGGCTGCGGATGATGGCCCGCACCAAGAATCCGAAGCCGATCGCCATGACCAGCGGCGGCACGATCGCGCTGACGTAGTCCATCAGTCACTCCTCCTCGGTCTTCTCCGCCGTCGCGGCGGAAGCCTTCGCCTCCGGCTTCACCAGCGGGAAGAGCACGGTCTCCCGGATGTTCTTGCCGGTCAGCAGCATGATCAGGCGGTCCACGCCGAGGCCGAGGCCGCCGGTCGGCGGCATCGCGTACTCCAGCGCCCGCAGGAAGTCCTCGTCGATCTGCATCGCCTCGACGTCGCCGCCGGCCGCCAGCAGGGACTGCGCGGTCAGGCGGGCGCGCTGCTCGACCGGGTCGACCAGCTCGGAGTAGGCGGTGCCGATCTCGGTACCGAAGATCACCAGGTCCCACTTCTCGGCCACGCCCGGCACCGAGCGGTGCTGGCGGGTCAGCGGGGAGACCTCGGTCGGGTAGTCCTTGATGAAGGTCGGCCGGACGGCGTTCTCCTCCAGCAGGCGCTCGACCATCTCCAGCACGATCTGGCCGTGGCCCCAGTCCTTGTCGAACGGGATGCCGTGGTCGAAGGCCAGCTTGCGCAGCTCCTCGACGCCGGTCTCCGGGGTGACCTCGACGCCCAGGCGGGCGGAGATGCCCGGGTAGACGGAGACCTCCTCCCACGGCTCGGCCAGGTCGATCTCGTGCTCCACGCCGTGCGCGTCCAGGCCCTTGATCACCGTGGTGCCCAGCGCGTCCCGGGCCGCGTTGACGATCGTCGCGCGGATCAGCTCGGCCTGGGTGTCGTAGTCGCCGTACGCCTCGTACGACTCCAGCGAGGTGAACTCCGGGTTGTGGGTGGAGTCCGCGCCCTCGTTGCGGAAGTTGCGGTTGATCTCGAAGACCTTCTCGGCGCCGCCGACCACCAGCCGCTTGAGGTACAGCTCGGGGGCGATGCGCAGGTAGAGGTCGATGTCGTACGCGTTGATGTGCGTCCTGAACGGGCGGGCGTTGGCGCCGCCGTGCACCGGCTGCAGCATCGGGGTCTCGACCTCGATGTAGCCGCGGTCCTCGTAGGTGCGGCGGATCGAGCGGACCACCTTGCTGCGCAGGTGCAGGATCTCGCGGGCCTCGGGGTTGACGATCAGGTCGACGTACCGCTGGCGGACCCGGGCCTCCGGGTCGGTCAGGCCCTTGTGCTTGTCCGGCAGCGGGCGCAGGCACTTGGCGGTGAGCTCCCAGCGGTCCACCATCACCGACAGCTCGCCGCGCTTGGAGGTGATCACCTCGCCCTCGACGCCGACCTGGTCGCCCAGGTCGATGTCCGTCTTCCAGGCCGCCAGCCGCTCCGCTCCCAGCTTGTCCAGGGAGAACATCACCTGGAGGTCGCCGGTGCCGTCGCGCAGCGTGGCGAAGCAGAGCTTGCCGCCGGTGCGGGAGAGGATCACCCGGCCGGCGATGCCGGCCCGCTCACCGGTCGCGGTGTCGGGCTCCAGGTCCGGGTGCTTGGCGCGCAGGTCCGCAATGGTGCTGGTCCGGGGGAAACCGACCGGGTAGGGGTCGACACCGGCCGCCCGGAGCCGGTCCAGCTTCTCGCGCCGGACGCGCATCTGCTCGGGAAGGTCGTCGGTCGCGGGGATGGGGCTCTGATCGCTCACCCCACAAGGGTAGCCAGCCACACACCGTGCTCCGCCACGGGATAACGCAAGAGGGGGACCGCGTCGGCGGTCCCCCTCCTCGGGCGCGGGCGGCTCAGCCGGTACCGGTGGCGAGTTCGATCTCGTCGGGGTCCGCGGTCGCCGGGGGCGCGGGGTGGGCGGGGGGCTTGGGGCGGCGCCCGAAGAGCTCGGCCGGGGTGGGCATCCGGTGCGGGCGGGGCGGGGTCTGGGGGGCGGTGGGCCGCTCGGCGGGAGAGTCGGTGCTGCTCATCGGGATCCGTCCTCCAACAGGGGTGGGGAGACTGCTCGGGGGTGCGGCGGGGCTCGGTACGGCGACGAGGTGGCGGGGCTGCCCGGTGGTGCGGGCGAGCCGCTCACGGACGGCGGCCTCGGCCAGCGCGTGGCAGCGGCCGGCCAGCCGGGAGCGGCGGGCGCGTTCGCCGTGGCCGCACGGCTGGCGGGTCAGCCCGCGCAGCGCCGTGAGGTCCTCCGGGCCGGGCAGGTAGCCGTCGGTCACGGCCTCCTCCAGGCGTTCCAGGTAGCCGGGGGCGCTGCCGGGCAGGGCGGCCCGGTAGCGCCCGAGGTCGGCGAGCAGGAAGGCGCGCAGCCGGCCGCCCTCCTGGACGGCCTCGTCGATCGCCTCGGTCAGACGCAGCGCGTCCTGGACGTCCTCCGCCCACAGCTCGGCGCCCGGGCCGGCGAACACCGGACGGTCGGGACCCTGGAGGTGGACGGGGACGGCGGGGTGCAGGGCTTGGGCGAGGGCGCGGCGCAGCACGCGGACTTCGTCGGCGCTGAAGGCCATGCCGCCGCGCGATCCGTGTGGCGTAGGCATGGGCTGACACTACGTGAGGAATATCCGATTTGTCGGTAGCGTCGCGCCGACGCCCCGCGTTCGGTCCGGCGGAATCGGCCGCGGGGGTGGGGGAGGACGTGCGTCGGCGCCCCCCGGACAGGCCGGGAGGCGCCGGCGGTGGGCCCTGGGGGCCGGGTCAGCTCGGGCGGTTGCGCTCGTAGACCAGGCGCAGGCCGATCAGGGTGAGCCAGGGCTCGTGGACGTCGATGGTGGCGGCCTCGCCGAGGACCAGGGGGGCCAGGCCGCCGGTGGCGATCACCTGGACGTCGTCCGGGTCCTTGGACAGCTCCTTGGCCATCCGGTCGACCAGGCCGTCGACCTGGCCCGCGAAGCCGTACAGGATGCCGGACTGCATGCCCTCGACGGTGTTCTTGCCGATCACGTTGCGCGGCCGGGCCAGCTCGATCTTGCGCAGCTGGGCACCGCGGACGCCGAGCGCCTCCACCGAGATCTCGATGCCGGGGGCGATCGCGCCGCCCACGTAGTCGCCGCGGGCGTTGACGGCGTCGAAGGTGGTGGCGGTGCCGAAGTCGACCACGATGCACGGGCCGCCGTACAGGTGGTTGGCGGCCAGGGCGTTGACGATCCGGTCGGCGCCGACCTCCTTGGGGTTGTCCATCAGGACGTGCACCCCGGTCTTCACGCCGGGCTCCACGATCACCGCGGGGACATCGCCGTAGTAGCGGCGGGTCACCTCGCGGAGCTCGTGGAGCACGGCGGGAACGGACGAGCAGATCGCCAGGCCCTCCACCGAGGCCTCCCGGACCGCGGTGTGGTTGCCCATCAACCCCTGGAGCAGCACCGCCAGTTCATCGGCCGTGCGGCGCGAATCGGTGGAGATCCGCCAGTGTTCGACCACTTCCTCGCCGTCGAACAGGCCGAGCGTGGTCTGGGTGTTGCCGACGTCGATGGTGAGGAGCATGGGGCGCTTTCTGCGAGTCGGGACGAGGTCAGGAGCGCAGGTCGAGGCCGATGTCCAGGATCGGCGAGGAGTGGGTGAGCGCGCCCACGGCCAGGTAGTCGACACCAGTCTGGGCGACCTCGCGCGCGGTGGCCAGGGTCAGGCCGCCGGAGGCCTCCAGCTTCGCCCGGCCGGCCACCAGCTCGACGGCCTCCTTCAGCTGCGGGACGGTGAAGTTGTCCAGCAGGATCAGGTCGGCCCCGGCCTCCAGCACCGGCGGGATCTGCTCCAGGGTGTCGACCTCGATCTCGACCGGCAGGTCGGGGTAGGCGGCCTTGACGGCCCGGAAGGCCTCGGCGACGCCGCCGGCCGCGACCACGTGGTTGTCCTTGACCAGGGCGGCGTCGGACAGCGCCATCCGGTGGTTGGCGCCGCCGCCGCAGCGCACCGCGAACTTCTCCAGCGCGCGCAGGCCCGGGGTGGTCTTGCGGGTGTCCCGGACGACGGCGCCGGTGCCCTCCAGGGCGTCGGCCCAGGCGCGGGTCGCGGTGGCGATGCCGGACAGGTGGCAGAGCAGGTTGAGCGCGCTGCGCTCGGCGGTGAGCAGGTCGCGGGTGCGGGAGCGGACCGACAGCAGGACCTGGCCGGCCTCGACCCGGTCGCCGTCCTGGACGTGCCGCTCGACCTCGAACTCCTCCTCGCAGATCAGCGAGACGACCGCCTCGGCGATCCGCAGGCCGGCCACCACGCCGGCCTGGCGGGCGGTGAAGTCGGCGGTGGCGACGGCCTCGGCGGGCACGGTGGCCACCGAGGTGACGTCCTCGCCGCCGGCCAGGTCCTCGGCCAGCGCCAGGGTGGCGATGTCCTCGACCTCGATCGGGTCCAGTCCGGCCTGCTCCAGCAGCTCGGCCAGCTGCGGGTCCAGACCGGTCTCGTAGCCCTCGCCGTCCCCGCAGGCGCAGCCGTCGCCGCAGCCGCCCTGGGCGTCGGCCAGGGGGAGTTCCTCGTGGGAGTGGGTCATGGTTCTACTGCTCCTCAGGGGTGCTGACGGGGTCGCCGGAGGCGGTGAGGGTGGTGATCAGGTGGCGCCGCCAGTGGGCGTCGTCGCGCTCGGGGAAGTCCTCGCGCCAGTGGCAGCCGCGGGTCTCCTCGCGCTGCGCGGCGGCCGCGACCAGCGCGGTGGCGACCAGCAGCAGGTTGGCGGCCTCCCAGGTCTCCACCCGCGGGTCGGCGGGCTTCTCCTCGGCGACGTGCGCGTGCGCCTGCTCGGCGAGCAGGGCCAGTCCGGCGGCGGTGCCGGCCATCGAGGCGGCCGAGCGCAGCACGCCGGCGCCGCGCGACATCAGCCGCTGGATCTCGGCGCGCGCCTCGGGGGCGGGCAGTGGCACCGGCCGTGCGGCGCGGGCGGCGGCGGCGTCCACGGAGCGCTCGGGCAGTCCGCCGCAGCGGTGCCGGTCGGTGAGGTCGGCGGCGATCCGTTCGGCGAAGACCAGGCCCTCCAGCAGCGAGTTGGAGGCCAGCCGGTTGGCGCCGTGCACCCCGGTGCAGGCGACCTCGCCGCAGGCGTACAGGCCGGGGACGCTGGTGCGGCCGTGCCGGTCGGTGCGGATGCCGCCGGAGGCGTAGTGCGCGGCCGGGGCGACCGGGATCGGCTCGGTGACCGGGTCGATGCCGTGCGCGCGGCAGGAGGCGAGGATGGTCGGGAAGCGGTGCTGCCACATCTCGGCGCCGAAGTGCCGCCCGTCCAGGTACATGTGCTGGGCGCCCTGCTCCTGCATGCGCCGGGTGATCGCCTTGGCGACGATGTCGCGCGGGGCCAGTTCGGCCAGCTCGTGCTGCCCGAGCATGAAGCGGGTGCCGTGCGCGTCCACCAGGTGGGCGCCCTCGCCGCGGACCGCCTCGGAGACCAGCGGCTGCTGGCCCTCGGCCTCCGGGCCGAGCCAGAGCACGGTCGGGTGGAACTGGACGAACTCCAGGTCGGTGACGGCGGCGCCGGCCCGCAGGGCGAGCGCCACGCCGTCGCCGGTGGAGACCGCCGGGTTGGTGGTGGCGGAGAAGACCTGGCCCATGCCGCCGGTGGCGAGCACCACCGCGCGGGCCCGGACGGCGCCGACGCCGTCGCGCTGGCCCTCGCCCATCACGTGCAGGGTGAGGCCGGCGGCGTGCCCGTCGGCGTCGGTGAGCAGGTCGAGGACGAGGGCGTGCTCGATCAGCTCGACGCCTGGGTCGCTGCGGACGGCTTCCACCAGGGCGCGCGATATCTCGGCGCCGGTGGCGTCCCCGCCGGCGTGCGCGATCCGGCGGCGGTGGTGGCCGCCCTCGCGGGTGAGCAGGATCTCGCCGTCCACGCCGCGGTCGAAGGCGGCGCCGACGGCGATCAGCCGGCGGACGGCGTCGGGGCCCTCGGTGACCAGGGTGCGCACGGCGTCCTCGTCACAGATCCCGGCGCCGGCCACCAGGGTGTCGTCCAGGTGCTGCTGGGGGGTGTCGCCCTCGCCCAGGGCGGCCGCGATGCCGCCCTGGGCCCAGCGGGTGGAGCCGTCGTCCAGCATCGCCTTGGTGACCACCATGGTCCGCAGGCCGGCCTTGCGGGCGTTGAGGGCGACGGTGAGACCGGCCACCCCGGAGCCGACCACGACCACGTCGGTGGTGGCGGTCCAGCCGGGGGCGGGGGCGGTGAGGCGGTGCGTGGCGGACATGGCGTCAGTGGCTCCTTCAGCGCGCGGCGGTCGGGGCCGCGCCGTTGCCGTCACCGTACGCCTTGTCACCGCGGAGCAGCCCGGTGCCCTCCGCGGCCTCGGCGGGGTCGCCGCCCAGACCGGTGATCCGGTTCCGCTCGTCCACGAAGACGATGCTCGGCTCGTAGCCCTTGGCCTCGGCCGTGTCCATCTGCCCGTAGGCGATGAGTATGACCAGGTCGCCGGGGTGGACCAGGCGGGCGGCGGCGCCGTTGATGCCGATCACGCCGGAGCCGCGCGGGCCGGCGATGGTGTAGGTCTCCAGCCGGGCGCCGTTGTCGATGTCGACGATGTGGACCAGCTCGCCGGGGAGCAGGTCGGCGGCGTCGAGCAGGTCCTCGTCCACCGTGACGGAGCCGACGTAGTGCAGGTCGGCCTGGGTCACGGTGGCCCGGTGGATCTTGGACTTGAGCATGGTGCGGAGCATTGCGGGTCACGCCTCCTGTGAGTGCATGCCTGAAAGGGGGAGCTCTTACCGGACGATGATGCGGACGTTGTCGATCAGGCGGGTGGAGCCCACCTTCGCGGCGACGGCCAGCACCGCCTCGCCCTGGAAGCCTTCCGCCGCTTCGCCGAAGTCGTGCGGGTCGATCAGGGCGAGGTAGTCGAGGGTGACGCCGTCGGCCGCGTCCAGGACGGCCGAGGCGGCCTCGCGGACGGCCTTCGGGCCCTGCGCGGCCGCGTCCCGGCCGGCGAACAGCGCCTTGGAGAGGGCGAGGGCCTGCTCGCGCTCGTCGGCGGAGAGGTAGCGGTTGCGCGAGGAGCGCGCCAGCCCGTCCTCCGCGCGGGCGGTCGGCACCCCGACCACCTCGACGTCGAAGTCCAGGTCGGCGACCATCCGCTGGATGATCGCGAGTTGCTGGGCGTCCTTCTCGCCGAAGAACGCGAAGTCCGGGTCGGTGATGTGCAGCAGCTTGGCGACGACGGTCAGCACGCCGTCGAAGTGGCCGGGGCGGGTGGCGCCCTCGAAGCGCTCGCCCATCGGGCCGGCCGACAGGCGCACCTGCGGCTCGCCGTTCGGGTACACCTCGTCGACGGAGGGCGCGAACACCACGTCGGCGCCGTTCTCCTCGGCCAGCCTCACGTCCTCGTCCAGGCTGCGCGGGTAGCGCTCCAGGTCCTCGGCCGGGCCGAACTGCAGCGGGTTGACGAAGACCGTCACCGCCACCCGGCCCTCCTGGCCGACCTGCTTGCGGGCGGCCCGGATCAGCGCGGCGTGGCCCTCGTGCAGCGCGCCCATGGTCATCACGACGGCGTTGTCGACCGGACGCTCGTCCGGCCAGAACGCGGCCTCGAAGTCGTCCACGGTGCGGGTGACGACGGCCCGGTGGACCTTCGGTGCCCGCTGGGGCTTGTTTCGCTGGGCTTTGCCCGCCATTCCTGCACTCCTTCGCTCATTCGGCTGCGCGAGATCCCGCCGCCTTGTCACGCTCTGCCCCGCGCGGTGACGCACCGGGCAGGGCTTGTCCGTCATGAGGCCGCTCCGGCGGCCGAGTGAGAAGCCCCGGCTCAGGCCGGGGAGGAGTCACTGGTGATTCTCCTCGTCGAGAGCGTCCAGCACGGCGGCCGCGGAGTCGGTCGCGAGGGTTCCGTTCGCCACCGCCCGCTGCGCGGTGGCGCGGGCCATCGCCCGGTAGGCCGCCGGGATGTCCGGGGACACCGTACTGAGCTGTGCCAGGTGGCGCCGCACGGTGCCCGCGTCGCCCCGGGCGACCGGGCCGGTGAGGGCCGCGTCGCCGGAGCGCAGGCTGTTGTCCAGGGCGGCGCCGAGCAGCGGGCCGAGCAGCCGGCCGGGCTCGGCGACGCCGGCCGTGCGCAGCAGGTCCATCGCCTGCGCGACCAGGGTGACCAGGTGGTTCGCGCCGTGCGCGAGGGCCGTGTGGTAGAGCGGGCGGACCTGTTCCGGCACCCACTCCGGCTCGCCGCCCATCTCCACCACCAGCGCCTCGGCGACCGGCCGCAGCTCCTCGGGGGCGGTCACCCCGAACGGGCAGCCGGCCAGCCGGTCCAGGTCGACGGAGGTGCCGGTGAAGGTCATCGCCGGGTGCAGCGCCAGCGGCAGCGCCCCGGCCAGGGTGGCGGGCTCCAGGATGCCGACGCCGTGCGCGCCGGAGGTGTGCACCAGCAGCTGCCCGGGGCGGACGGCGCCGGTCGCGACGAGGCCGGCCACCAGGTCGGCCAGCGCGTCGTCCGGCACGGTGAGCAGCACCAGGTCGGCGGCGGCCAGCACCTGCGGCGGGGTGACGATCCGCACCCCCGGCAGCAGTGCCTCGGCCCGGCGGCGGGAGGTGGCGGACACCCCGGAGGCGGCGACCACGGTGTGCCCGGCGAGTTGCAGGGCGGCGCCCAGTGCCGGGCCGACCCGGCCGGTGCCGACCACGCCGACGGCCAGCCGGGCCGGGCGGTTGCCGGGGTCGGTCGGGTCGTTCGGGTCGCCGAAGCCGTCGGCGAGCGGGGCGAACCCGCCGTCGGCGGCGCGGTCGGCACTGTCGGACGTGTTCACGGCCCGGCCCTCGTCCTTAGTTCCTCGTTCCGGTCCTCTTCGGGTACCGGACGTACCGGCCCATTCTACGGGCGCTCAGCCGGTCCTCCACGGGGTGTTCGGGGGCGGGGGTGCTCAGTCCGTCGCCCCGGCCCGGATCAGCCCGGCCTCGTAGGCGAGCACCACGGCCTGGACCCGGTCGCGCAGGCCGAGCTTGGCCAGGATCCGGCCCACGTGGGTCTTCACGGTGGCCTCCGAGAGCACCAGCCGGGCCGCGATCTCGCCGTTCGACAGCCCCTGGGCGACCAGCAGGAACACCTCCCGCTCCCGCTCGGTCAGCCGCCCGAGGACGTCCGAGCCGGGCGCGCTCTGCGGGGTCGGCAGCACCTCGGCGAAACGGTCGATCATGCGGCGGGTGGTGGTCGGCGCGACCACCGCGTCCCCGCCGTGCACCGCGCGGATCGCGGCCACCAGCTCGGTCGGCGGGACGTCCTTGAGCAGGAAGCCGCTGGCGCCGGCCTTGAGCGCGGCGAAGGCGTACTCGTCCAGGTCGAAGGTGGTCAGGATGAGCACGTGCGGGGCGTCGGGCACGGGGCTGCCGTCCTCGGCCAGGCAGATCCGGCGGGTGGTCTGCACCCCGTCCAGGCGCGGCATCCGCACGTCCATCAGGATCACGTCCACCTGGGTGTGCCGCAGTTCCTCCAGGGCCCGGGCGCCGTCGCCGGCCTCGGCGACGATCTCGATGTCGCCCTGCGACTGCAGGATCATCCGGAATCCGGTGCGCAGCAGTTCCTGGTCGTCGACGAGCATCACGCGGATGGTCAAGGTGGCTCCTTCGGGGGGCGTCGGGGGGACCGGGGGGTTAGTGGGCCGCCTTGAGCGGGAGGACGGCGCGGATCCGGAAGCCGCCGCCGGGGCGGGGGCCCACGTCGAGGCTGCCGCTGACCATGCCGACCCGCTCGCGCATGCCGATCAGGCCGTGGCCGAGGCCGTCCGTGCCGCCGGTGGCCAGGTGTTCGTCGGTGCTGCCGCGGCCGTCGTCCTCGACCAGGACGGCCAGCTCGCGCTCGCCGAAGTCGACCGCGACCCGGGCGTGCACGTCGGGGCCGCCGTGCTTGCGGACGTTGGTCAGCGCCTCCTGGACGATCCGGTAGACCGTCAGCTCGACGCCGCGCGGCAGCTCGCGCGGATGCCCGGAGGCCGCGTAGTCCACCTGCAGCCCGGCGGTGCGGACCTGCTCCAGCAGCTCCGGCAGCTCCTCGACGCCCGGCTGCGGCACGTACTCCTCGGCGGTGTCGGCGGTGCGCAGCACGCCCAGCAGACGGCGCATCTCGACCAGCGCCTGTCGGCCGGTGGACGCGATCGTGCCGAGCGCCTCCTTCGCCTGCTGCGGCGAGTTGTCGAGCACGTACGCGGCGCCGTCGGCCTGGACGATCATCACCGAGACGTTGTGCGCGACCACGTCGTGCAGCTCGCGGGCGATCCGGGCGCGCTCGGCGGCCACCGCCACCTTGGACTGGGCGTCCCGCTCGCGCTCCAGCCGGGCGGCGCGGTCCTCCAGCTCGGTCAGGTAGGCACGGCGCACCCTGGTCAGCCGGCCCCACGCCCAGCACAGGATGAACGGGGTGCTCATCAGCAGCGTGATCAGCGCCGCCTCGCCGAAGGAGTACGGGCGGGTGTGGTAGTCCCCGGCGCCGTTGGAGACCGTCTTCATCGGATGGAGCTGCCAGAACACCAGGGGCCCGGCGGCCAGCCCGGCGACCAGCGCCAGCCGGGACGTCCACTTCTGGCCGAAGGCGGCGCCGGTGTACGCGAACACCAGGTAGGCGAGGGCGGAGACGGCCGGGGTGACGTCGGCGGCCACCTGGCCGACGCCCAGGCCGGTGGCGGCCGCCACGGTGACGTCGGGGAAGCGCCGGCGGAAGACCATCAGCGCGGGCAGCAGCACCCCGATCAGGATCTGTGCGTCGAAGCGCCAGCCGTCGCTGACGTTGTCGTTCGGCAGCAGGCTGAGGAACAGCACCACCGCAGCCCAGGCGGCGTCGACCACCATGGGGTGACGGCGGAGCCAGGCGTTGAGTCGATGCACGTCTCCAGCCTAGGCAGTGACTTGGCGTGCCCAGGTCCGCCGGTAGGGCGATCCGTCCTACTCCGTAGGTCGGAGACGCACCGTACCGGTGGGGAGGGCGCGCCCGGCTCCGGGTAGCGTCCCGCGCTATGACTTGGATGCGGTGGGCGCCCGCCATGGAGCAGGCCCTGTACGACCCGGACGGCGGCTTCTACCGCAGGCCGGAGGGCCCCGCCGGGCACTTCCGCACCTCGGTGCACGCCTCGCCGCGGTTCGCCCGCGCGGTGGCCCGGCTGCTGCTGGAGGTTGACGCCGCCCTAGGCCGTCCGGAGGAGCTGGCCCTCGTCGACGTCGGGGCCGGACGCGGTGAACTGCTCACCGGGGTGCTGGCCGAACTGCCCGGCGAGGTGCTGGCGCGGCTGCGCCCGTACGGCGTGGAGATCGCGGAGCGCCCGGCGGGCCTGCCGTCCACAGCCCTGTGGACGGACGAGGTGCCGCGCGGCCTCACCGGGCTGCTGTTCGCCAACGAATGGCTGGACAACGTGCCGCTGGACGTCGGCGAGGTCGACGAGGACGGGGTGCTGCGCTACCGGGAGGTGGACACCGCGACCGGCGGGGAGCGGCTCGGCGAGCCCGTCTCGGCGGCCGACGCGGCCTGGGCCGAGCGCTGGTGGCCGGTCGGGCACCCCGGGGACTTCGTGGAGTTCGGCGGCACCCGGGACGCCGCCTGGGCGCGGGCCGTCGCCGGGCTGGAGCGCGGCCTGGCCGTCGCCGTCGACTACGGGCACACCGCCGACCGGCGCCCGCCGTTCGGCACCCTCGCCGGCTTCCGGGGCGGCCGCGAGGTGGCGCCGGTGCCGGACGGCTCCTGCGACGTCACCGCGCACGTCGCCCTGGACTCCGCCGCCGCACCCGCCCTCCACAGCCTGTGGACAACCCAGCGGGACGCCCTGCGCGCCCTCGGCGTGAGCGGCGCCCGGCCGCCGCTCGCACTCGCCTCCACCGACCCGGCCGGCTACCTGCGGGCGCTCGGCGGGGCCGGCGAGGGCGCCGAACTGACCGACCCGGCCGGGCTCGGCGCCTTCGGCTGGCTCGCCCAGGCCGTCCGCATGCCGGCACCGGAGGCCCTGGCCGCCCTGCCGGGGTGGCAGACTCTGACCTCATGAGGGAGACCACGGTCGGCATCGGGGCGGGAGCCGAGAACTTCACCGGCGAGGCGGGCACCACCGACATGGTGCTCAACATCGGCCCGCAGCACCCCGCCACGCACGGCGTGCTGCGACTGCGGCTGGTGCTCGACGGCGAGCGGATCATCACCGCCGAGCCGGTGATCGGCTACATGCACCGGGGCGCGGAGAAACTGTTCGAGGCCCGCGACTACCGGCAGATCATCATGCTGGCCAACCGGCACGACTGGCTCTCCGCCTTCGGCAACGAACTCGGCGTCGTCCTCGGCGTCGAGCGGATGCTCGGCATGGAGGTCCCCGAGCGGGCGGTGTGGATCCGCACCCTGCTCGCCGAACTCAACCGGGTGCTCAACCACCTGATGTTCCTCGGCTCCTACCCGCTGGAACTCGGCGGCATCACCCCGATCTTCCACGCCTTCACCGGCCGCGAGGACCTCCAGCACGTCCTGGAGGAGGCCTCCGGCGGCCGCATGCACTACATGTTCAACCGGGTCGGCGGCCTCAAGGAGGACCTCCCGGCCGGCTGGCTCGGCCGCGTCCGCACCGCCGTCGCCACCGTCCGCTCCCAGCTGCCGGTCTTCGAGGACCTCGTCCTCGGCAACGAGATCTTCCGCGCCCGCACCGCCGGCGTCGGCATCCTCACCCGGGCCCAGGCCGAGGCGTACGGCGTCAGCGGCCCGATCGCCCGCGCCAGCGGCCTCGACCTCGACCTGCGCCGCGACGAGCCCTACCTCGCGTACGGCTCCGACGAACTGCGGCAGGTGCTCACCGTGGTCACCCGCGAGGAGGGCGACTGCCTGGCCCGCTTCGAGTGCCTGCTGGAGCAGAGCCTCAACTCGCTGGACCTCGCCGACGCCTGCCTCGACAAGCTCGCCACCCTGCCGCCCGGCCCGGTCAACCAGCGGCTGCCCAAGGTGCTCAAGGCCCCCGAGGGCAGCACCTACTGCTGGACCGAGAACCCGCTCGGCATCAACGGCTACTACCTGGTCTCGCGCGGCGACAAGACGCCGTGGCGGCTCAAGCTGCGCTCGGCGTCCTTCAACAACGTCCAGGCGCTGACCGAACTGCTGCCCGGGACGCTGGTCGCGGACATGGTGGCGATCCTCGGGTCGATGTTCTTCGTCGTCGGGGACATCGACAAGTAGGGCCCGGGCCCGCGCGGCGGTTTCTAGGGGCCTTTCGTGGGCCCGGGGGCCCGTGGGCGGGGCCCTCCGCGGGCCCAGCCCTTCTCCGGCTCAGCCCTCCGTGGGCCCAGCCCTTCGGGTGCTCAGCCCTTCTTGGGCCGCTTGGCAGGGTCGGCCGGGTGCGGGGCCACCTTGCGGTCGCCCTTGGTGGCGATCCGCTCCGCGCACAGGCCGGCCAGCACGTCGTACGCCGCCTTGCCCATCAGCTCGGTCAGCTCCGGGCGGTAGCTGACGTACACCGGGTCCGGCCCCTGGTGCGCCGCCGGGCTGCCGGTGCACCACCAGTGCAGGTCGTGGCCGCCCGGGCCCCAGCCGCGGCGGTCGTACTCGCCGATCGAGACCTGGAGGTAGCGGGTGTCGTCCGGCCGGTCGATCCAGTCGTAGGTGCGGCGGACCGGCAGCTGCCAGCAGACGTCCGGCTTCGTCTCCAGCGGCTCCCGGCCCTCCTTGAGCGCCAGTGCGTGCAGCGCGCAGCCGGCGCCGCCCGCGAAGCCGGGGCTGTTCACGAAGATGCACGCCCCGCCCACCCGGCGGGTCTGGCGGTCGCCGTCCTCGTCGAGCATGGTGACGCCGCCGTCGGACGTGATCCGGCCCTCGGCGTCGGTGCCGTGCGCGAAGTTCTCCCACAGTTCGGGCGTCAGCCGTGCCGCGTGGCCGAGGACGCGCTTCTCGTCGTCCTCGTCCGAGTAGTGCGCGCCCAGCGTGCAGCAGCCGTCCGACTCGCCGCGGCCCTCGCGGATGCCGTGGCAGCCCTGGCCGAAGACGCACGACCAGCGGGAGGTCAGCCAGGTGAGGTCACAGCGGAACACCTGCTCCTCGTCGTCGGGGTCGGCGAACTCGACCCAGGCGCGCGGGAAGTCGAGCGGGACCTCGTCGCGGGGGATCCCGCCGAGCGGGGCCTTGCCGAGCGGGGCCGTGCCGCGCAGGGTCGGCATCGCCAGGTCGACGGGGGCGGGGGAGGCCTTGGACTTCTTCTTGGACGTTTCTGCTGGTGCCACCCGGCAAGGGTAGAGCCTTCGGAGCGCTGCCGACCGCCCGTGGCCGGGGCTTTTACGGCGATTCGGTCGGGTGGGCCGCCCGTGCGGCGGGGCTCGGCCGGTGGTCGGTTGGTGGTCGGTCGGGGCCTGGCCGGTGGTCGGCCGGCCGTGAAGGCGGGGTGAAGAGGTCCGCCGGGCGGGCGGTCGGGTCCGGCTTGGTGCCTAGGATGGCGGCCATTCCGCTACGGGGAGGTACGGGGATGGCAGACGGCGGCGGCACGACCGGCACCGGCGGCGGGGAGTTCGTCCTCAAACCGTGGGAACTGCACGGTGAAGGGCGGGAATTCGAGCGGATCGGACGCGAACTGGCGAAAACCGTCGGCGCCCTGGAACGCGACGTCTCCGCTCTCGGCACACCGTGGGGCGCGGACCAGCCCGGCAGCGGCTTCGCCGCCGTCTACGGCCAGGCGCACGGCGAACTCACCGGCGGGCTCCGAGGGTTGGCCGGGCGGTTGGACCAGATCGGCACCGGGTTGCACGCGATGGCCGCCCGCACCACGGACACCGACACCTCGGCGGCGACCGCCTTCGGGCCGGGTGCGGCCGGGCCGGCGAAACCGGCGGCGGTCGATGCGGCGGCGGTCGATGCGGTGGTGGTCAGACCGGCGGCGGGTACACCGCCGGTGGTCAAACCGGCGGTGGCGGCAACCCCGGTGGTGGCGCCGGTCGTCCCCACGGACATGGCGGTCTGACGGCCGGATCCCGAAGGTCTCGAAGGGGGAGCACGTGTCCCGGAAACTGCCCGCCGAACTCGCCCCGCTCCTGGCCAGGACCGGCCACCCCTGGCCGCAGGCCGACGAGGACGCCCTGCGCCGGGCGGCCGGACGCTGGCGGGAGTTCGGCACCGACACGGAACGCCTCACCCGCCGCTGCGCCGAGTCCGTCCTACGCGTCACCAGCGACAACTCCGGCCACGCGGTGGACGCCTTCGGCGCGTACTGGCGGGCGTTCAGCGGCGGCGGCAAGGGCCACCTCGACGATGCGCACGCCGCCGTCGGACTGGTCGCCGGGGCCTTCGACAAGGCCGCGCGGGCCGTCGACGGCTGCAAGTCCGAGATCATCGCCACCCTCCAGGGGCTCGCCGCCGAGCTCAAACAGGCCGAAGAGCAGGCGGCCAAGGCGAAGGAGGCCGCCGCCAAGATCGCCGACGCGGCCGCTGCCAAAGGCGACGCCGCCAGGCCCGGGAACGGCGTGATCGGCGGGCTGGAACAGCGCGCCGGCGGCGTCGCGGACACCGTGCGCGGCACCGCCACCCGGCAGGTCGCCGGCGGCGTCGCGGTCGTCGCCGTCGAGGCCGCCGGGCTGAAGATCGGCGGGCTGCTCGACGAACTCGGCCGCGGCATGAAGGACGCCCTCGCCACCGCCCTCAAGGAACCGGCCGTCGTCGCCCTGCTCCGGCTCGGCGCCGCGCCCGGGGCCACCGCCGCCTCGTACCGCACCACCTCCGGCGCCTTCGACCCGCGCGCCGCCGGCCTGCCCGCGGCCCTCGGCGAACCCGGCGTGCTCGCCGCCGACGGCACCGGGCTGGTCCTGCTCGCCGGGCAGGACGGAAAACCCCTGGTCGGCGTTCTCGGGCTCACCGTCCAAGTCGACGAGACCGG
Source organism: Kitasatospora sp. NPDC086801 (assembly GCF_044745805.1). Lineage (NCBI taxonomy): Bacteria > Bacillati > Actinomycetota > Actinomycetes > Kitasatosporales > Streptomycetaceae > Kitasatospora > Kitasatospora sp. NPDC086801. Next base: position 270,005 of record NZ_JBIVAX010000001.1, on the reverse strand, counting down.
GCAGCCCGTCCTCGGCCAGGACGGCAAACCGGTCATCCTCCGGGCCGACGGCACCCCCGTCCCGGACTCCGCCGGGCTGCTCGTCGTCACCGGGCCGGACGGCAAGCCGGTCGTCGGCGTGGCCGACCCGGCCGTCCGACTCGACGACCACGGGCGGCCGGTGCTCACCGGACCGGACGGCCGGGAACCGCACGGCCTGCCGCTCACCGACCCGACCGGGGTGGAGGGCCGGGCCGCCGACCCGAAGGCGGCGAGTGTGGTGGCCGCCGCCGTGGCCGTCGCGCCCGAGCAGGTGGCGGTCGCGGGCGGGACGGACACCGTCGTCTCCGGCGGCGCCTCTCCGGGCACCCCCGCCGCAGCCTCCGGCGCCTCGTACGCCGTCGGGGGCTGGTCGGGGCAGAACCGGGCCGTGCCCGGCGCCGACCAGTCGCCGCCCGCGCGGGCCGCCGCACCGGCCCCCCGGGGCGGTGGGGGTGGCTGGTCGGACGGTGACTACCCGCTCCAGCCCCCCTCGCGCGGTGGCGGTGGCGGTGGCGGTGGTGCTGGCGGTGGTGGTGGTGCTGGCGGTGGTGGTGGTGCTGGCGGTGGTGGTGGTGCTGGCGGTGGTGGCGGAACGCCCGTGACCGTACGGACCGACTCGCTGCTCGCGCCGTCTGCGCCCACCTCCGCCGCCTACCCGTCGTACGCCCAGGCCCAGGCCCCGGCCCCGGAGACGTCGGCGGCCGGCCGGCCGATCCAGGTGATCGGGCACGTCAACGCACCGTACGGCTCCCCCTCCCCGGGCGGCGGTGGCGGCGGCCTCGTCGGGCCGGGCCCGCTCGCGGGCGGCGGCGGATACGCCGGGCACGCGCCGGCGCCGTTCGGCAGCGGCGTCGGCGCGGGGGCCGCCGGTCCCGGGCCGTCCGGAGTGATCGCGGCGCCCGCTGGCGGCACCCCCGCCCCCGCCCCCGGCGGTCCGCAGCCCTCCGCCGAACCCCGCCCGGGCACGGCCCCGCCCCGCACCCCCGGCGGTGCCGCGCCGCACCCCGGCACCGCGCCCGGACCGACCGTCGCCCCGCCGCCCCCGGCCGCGCCCCCGATCGTCGGCACCACTCCGATCCCCGGCCGACCCGAACCCCACCACGCCGACGGCCGCCGCCGGGACACCGCTCCGTCCGCCGCCGACGCCTCCCTCGCCTGGGGCGCCGTCCCGGTCGCCTCCGCCCATGCGACGGCCCTCCAACTCGCCCTGCGCGCACGGCACGGAGCCCACCCCGACGGCCGGGCCGCCCCGGCGCGCACCATCGCCGACAGCCGCCCCTACGGCCGGCCCGGCGGGCTCGGCCCCGTCGACCCCGAACACCAGGCCGAACTCGAACGCCGCGCCCCGCGCGACGCCGACGGCCGGCCCCACCGCCACCCCGATCCGGCCGCCGGCGGCTGGACCGAAGCCGTCAACGACGGTGGATACCGCGAACCCGGCCGCGCCAACAACAGCCTGGAGATCGCCCTGTCCGCCCTGGACAGTTACGCCGGCCGCCCCACCTGCGCCGCCCCGCGCATCCCCACCGAAGGCGACGCGGGCGAACGCGGTGGCCGTAACCGCGCCGAACGCGAACTCGGCACCTGCTTCCGTGACCTCGGCGACGGCGGCCAGGCCTTCGGCCGCCTCGCCGCCGAACTGTGCCGCTCCGGCCACGGCTCCCAGGCCCTCGTCCTCACCCTTGACACCCACGGCCGCCCGCACGCCTGGAACGCCGTCAACCACCAGGGCGCCGTCATCTACCTCGACCACCAACTTGCCCGCCAGAGCCGCACCCCCCTCCACCCCGCCACCCACGGTCTCTGGGCCATCACCCTCACCCCCGAAGGCCACCCCCTCGACCTCACCCCCATCCCATGACCCCACTCACCGCCACCCCTGGCCCCGGCCCAGACTCTGCCCCTGTTTCACGCGCTGCTGTGCGCAGGAAGTCGGCCTGCCCGACTTCCTGCGCACAGAGCCCTTTCCGGTCGGCCAACTATGTAGACCGGTCGTCATATTCGGAACGGGGGCGTGGAGCAACCTGGAACCCGGCCAGGGGAGGGCGGCGCGCAGGAAGTCGGCTGGGCCGACTTCCTGCACGGAGGCCGGTGGTGGCGCCAGTGAAATATGTAGACCGACCGTCATATTCGGTGCGGCGAACGGAGGCGGTGTACGGGAAGTCGGTTGGGACGACTTCCCGTGCAGGAGGAGCGATGGTGACTCCGGTGAAATATGTAGACCGACCGTCATATTCGATGGCGCCTGGAGGATGGTGCGCAGGAAGTCGGGCGGGCCGACTTTCTGTGCAGAGGTTGATGGTGGCCTCAGCAGAATATGTAGACCGACCGTCATATTCTGCCCCGGCCGTGGCGGTTGGGGGCGGGTTGGAGACGGCGCGGAGGGGGCGGGCTCTGGGTAGGGCGGGGGGTGCCGGGTTGTGGTGCGGCCGGGGATGGTGGGTGGGCGAGTGGACGGGACGAACGGGGCGGTGGCTGGGTGATTTCGCGGGCGCAGGCGGTGGAGGCGGGGCAGCGGTGGGTCAATGGAGATCTGCCGCAGGGGGCTGGCGGGGTGCGGCGCGTGGTTGCGTACGAGTTCGAGCTGGGATGGGTGGTGTGGGCGGAGCCGCCACGGGTGGGAGTGGATCCGCGGACGGGGGAGCGGCGGGCACCTGAGGAGGTCGGGGCGGCGTGTGCCGTGGTGGACCGGGAGAGCGGGCGGTTCACGGTGTGGCCGTCGGTGCCGGTGGACGAGGTGGTCGGGCTGTACCGGGATTTCGTGGGCGCGGGCGGGTACGACCCGGCGCGGCCGCCGGTGACCGGCCGGGGTGCCCGGGCGGAGCTGTCGTACCGGGACGGCGCGGGCGAGGTCCGCTCGCTGGCGCTGCGTTCGGCGGCAGGGCTGCCGCATCCGGCGCTGCGCGGCTGGTGGTGGCTGCGCGAGCAGGGGGTGTCGGCCGAGGACGTGCTGGCCGTCCGGACCGACCTGCGGATGAGCGCGCTGCCCGGCGGTTACTGGGCGTACGCGCTGGCGGCGGAGTTGCCGCAGGTCCGGGTGGACTTCGAGCTGCCGTACGGGCCGCGGTTCGACCACCGGGCGGCGGCCGTACGGGCGTTGCCCGCGCCGCCGGACGGGCCGGCCCGCAACCGGGTGCCGTTCCCGCGGGCGGTGGCGCCGGTGCCCGCCGAGCCGGACGCCGAGCTGGACACCGAGCCGGACGCCGAGCCGGACGCCGCGTTGGCGGCGCGGTTGGCCGCGACGTTCGGCCCGGGGGGCGTGCGGCGGTTCGACCCGGCGGACGTGGCGCGGGCGGAGCTGCCGGGGGAGGCCGCCGCGCTGCTGTCGGCGGTCGGGGTGCCGGTGGCCGTGGACGGCTTCTTCGCCCTGCACCACCCGGGGGCGGGGGCGATCACGGACGGTTCCCGGGCGGGCGGGGTGCTGCCCCCGCTGGCGGGGTGGCTCGCGGCGGCGGGTCGGGGCGCCCGGGCCGCGGAGCGGGAGCGGCTGGCGCTGGCCGGCCGGTTGGTGCTGGGGACGGACGGCCGGGCGCTGGTGACGCTCGACGTGGCGGGCGGCGCGGTCCGGGCGGTCGATCCGGACTACGCGACGGCCCGGTACTGCAACGCCGATCTGCGGGCCTTCGTCCGCTGCCTGGCGGTGTTCGCCGAGCGGTTGCCCGCAGCGCGCGGGCCGGCTCCGGCGGAGGCGGGCCCGGCGGTCGAGGTCTTGCAGCGGGCTTTGGCGGAGGTGGACGGGACGGTCTTCGACGATCCGGAGAACTGGTGGGCCGTCATCGTCGAGCAGCTGTGGGACGGTCTGCTGTGAGCCGGCTTGCCGTGAGCAGGGGTTGCCGTGAGCCGGGTTGACGGGACCCGTCCGGGTGATCCGGGCTGCGCCGCGGCGACGGCGGGGACCGGATGGCCGCACGCTGAAGGGAACCGAGCGGCACTGTCGGGTTGTCAGATCAGTTTGATGATCTCGCACTGACCCGTATTGGATGCCCTGGAGCACCCCGCACCACCCCGCACCACCCCGGAACACCCCGGCCCACCCCGGAACACCCCGGCCCACCACTGGAGCACCGAGCCGTGACCGCCTCGCCCCGCGCCGCCCAGACGGCCGTCCTCGCCGCCCTCGCGGTCCTGGCCGCCGGGTGCGCCTCCGCCCCCGCACTGCGGGCCCGGTCGGCCGCCGCCGCGCCGGTGTGCGACGCCCCGGTGGTGGTCGGCCACCGGGGTGCCCCGCGCAACGCCCCCGAGAACACCATGGCCTCCTTCGAGACCGCCCTCGACCAGGGCGCCGACTGGCTGGAGACCGACGTCCAGACCACCCGGGACGGCGTCCCGGTGCTGATGCACGACCCCACGGTGGACCGCACCACCAACGGCAAGGGCGCCATCGCCGACCTGACCGCCGCCCAGATCGCCGCCCTGCGGGTGACCGTCGGCCCCGGCTCCGCCGAGCCCGTCCCCACCCTGCAGGAACTGCTCAAGCGCCTCTCCGACAGCAACGCCACCCTGCTGATGGAGATCAAGTGGCAGCGGGCCGAGGACGTCACCCGGATCGCCCGGATCGCCGCCGCCAGCGGCGCCCGGGTCGTCCTCTACTCGTTCTCGGCGGAGCACCTGCGCCAGGCCCACGCCGCCGCGCCCGCGCTGCCGGTCGTGCTGATCCAGGGCTCCGCGATCGCCGAGGACCCGGGTGATCTGCCGCTGCGCGGCATCGCCCTGGACGCGGCGCTGGCCAGCGCCTCCCGGATCGCCGCCGAGCGCAAGGCGGGCCGCGAGGTGTACGTCTGGACGCTCGACGACGAGGAGTCCTGGCAGCTGATGTCCGCCCGGGACGCCGACGGTCTGATCACCGACACCCCGGGCCGGGCCCGCCGCTGGGTGGACGCCAACTGCCGTACCGAGCGCCGGGCCGGGCCGCGCGGCCACTGAGGCGTCCGGTCGTCGGGCCGCTCGGTCACCGAGGCACCCCGTCACCGAGGCACCCCGTCACCGAACCGAAGGGCGCGATACGACCGGGACCAGTGTGAATACGGTCGTGACCGGTTTCGCCCGGGGCCGGATCGCGTAGCGTGGAGAGTTATGCGACTCGGTGTACTCGACGTAGGTTCCAACACCGTCCACTTCCTCGTGGTGGACGCCCACCCGGGTGCCGCCCCGCTGCCCGCGTACTCGCACAAGGCCGAACTGCGCCTGGCCGAGCTGCTGGACGACGACGGCGCGATAAGCGAGGCCGGCGTCGAGCGGCTGGTGGGCCACGTCGCCTCGTCGCTGCGGGTCGCGGAGGACAAGGGCGTCGTCGACATCCTGCCGTTCGCCACCTCCGCCGTCCGGGAGGCCGCCAACGGCGAGGAGGTGCTGCGCCGGGTCGCGGCGGAGACAGGGGTGGAGCTGCGGGTGCTGTCCGGGCAGGACGAGGCCCGGCTCACGTTCCTGGCCGTCCGGCGCTGGTTCGGCTGGTCCTCGGGCCGACTGCTCAACCTGGACATCGGCGGCGGTTCGCTGGAGATCGCCTGCGGCCTGGACGAGCAGCCCGACGTCGCCTGCTCGCTGCCGCTGGGTGCCGGCCGGCTCACCGCCCGCTGGCTGCCCGGCGAGGTCGCCGACCCGGACAGGCTGCGCGGGCTGCGGCGCCACATCCGGGCCGAGATGGCCACCGTCGTGGGCGAGGTCGCCCGGCTCGGTGCGCCGCAGCACGCGGTCGCCACCTCCAAGACCTTCAAGCAGCTGGCCCGGATGACCGGCGCCGCCCCCGCCGACGCCGGCCCGTACGCCGACCGCCGGCTCACCCGTAGCGGGCTGTCCGCCTGGCTGCCGCGACTGTCCTCGATGACCGTCGAGGAGCGGGCGCGGATTCCCGGTGTCTCCGAGGGCCGGGCCAAGCAGCTGCTGGCCGGGGCGCTGGTGGCGGACGCCGCGATGGACCTGTTCGGCCTCGACGAGCTGGACGTCTGCCCGTGGGCGCTGCGCGAGGGCATCATCCTGCGCCGCCTGGACGCCATGGACAGCTCCGCCGACCGCCGCCGCCCGGCCCTCACACCGTAGGGCCCTCACGCCGTAGGGCCCGTACGGCGCCCGGTCCGCACGGCGTAGGGCCCCATGGCCCGTCCGGCGGTTCCGGCCGGGGCCGCCCGGGGATCCGGTCCCGTTCGGAGCGCGGTCCGCTTACGCTGTCTCCCGTGGCGCAACCAGCGGGCGAGGACGGGACGCGGGAGGGCCGCGCTCCCGGGGACGGGCAGCCGCGGCCGGACGGCCCGCGCCGCAAGCTCGGCAAGGCGGTCAAGGGCGCCACCGGGACGCAGGCCGCGAAGGCCGTCGAGGCGGCCCGACGCACCGGGCGGAAGACCACCGCGCGCAAGGCCGCCGAGAAGCCTGCCGCACCCGAGGCGAAGCCGCCCGCGGAGGACACGTCCGAGGCGAAGGCGCCCGCCGGCAAGAAGCCCGAGCCGAGGAAGCCCGAGCCGAGGAAGCCCGGAACTCGGCAGCCCGGAACGCCGAAGGCCGCCGCGACCGCCGCCCCCCGGGAGACCCGCACCGCCCGGGCCGCCGGCGCCGCCAAGGCCGCCGTCCAGTCGGTGCGCTCGGTCAAGGCCGCCCGGCGCGACGCCGCCCGCCCGCCGCTGCTGCGCACCACCGACCGGCTGGTGCTGCCCTCGCACCCGGCCCTGCACATCCCCGACACCAAGGTGGTCCTGTCCACCGCGTCGGTGTACCCGGCGAGCACCGCCGTCGCCTTCGAGCTCGCCGCCAAGCTCGGCTACGACGGGGTCGAGGTGATGGTCTGGAACGACCCGGTCAGCCAGGACATCGACGCCCTGCGCCGCCTCTCCGACGCCCACCAGCTGCCGATCCTGGCCGTGCACGCGCCTTGCCTGCTGATCACCCAGCGGGTGTGGACCACCGACCCGTGGACCAAGCTGGTCCGGGCCCGGGCGGCGGCCGAGAAGCTCGGCGCGAGCGCCGTCGTGGTCCATCCGCCGTTCCGCTGGCAGCGCCAGTACGCGCGGGACTTCGTGACGGGCATCAACCGGATGGCGGGCGAGACCGACGTCCGCTTCGCGGTGGAGAACATGTACCCGTGGCGCTACCGCGACCGCGAGGTGCTGGCCTACGCCCCGGGCTGGGACGTCACCGACGAGGAGTACCGGCACTTCACCATCGACCTCTCGCACGTCGCCACCTCCCGGATCGACGCGTTCGCCATGGTCGAGCGGATGGGTGACCGGCTCGCCCACATCCACCTCGCCGACGGCAGCGGCTCCGGCAAGGACGAGCACCTGATCCCGGGCCGCGGCAAGCAGCCCTGCGCCGAACTGTTGGAGCACCTGGCCCGTACCGGCTTCGACGGCCACGTGGTGCTGGAGGTCAACACCCGCCGTTCCGCGTCCCCCGCCGAACGCGAGGCCGACCTGGCCGAGGCGCTCGCCTTCACCCGCTTGCACCTGGCCACCCCCTCGCGCGTACGCTGAGGAGCCGCGCCCGGCTGGGTGCGAACTTCCTTGCAGAGGGGGAGACATGACGGAGAAGCAGGACTTTCGGGAGGTTGCCGAGAGCTTCGGCGGGGTCGCCGCCGAGTACGACCGGGGCCGCCCCGGCTACCCGGACGGGCTGTTCGACGCGCTGGAGCGGCTGTCCGGCCGCGGTCTCAAGGGCGCCCGGGTGCTGGACGTCGGCGCCGGTACCGGCATCGCCACCCGGCTGCTGGCCGCGCGCGGCGCCGACGTCGTCGCGGTGGAGCCCAACGCGGGCATGGCCGCCCAGTTCCTGGCCTCGTCGGCGGGCCTGCCGCTGGTCAGGGCCGGCGGCGACGAACTGCCGTTCCACGACGACTCCGCGGACCTGATCAGCTACGCCCAGTCCTTCCACTGGACCCACCCCGAACGGGCCGTCCCCGAGGCGATCCGGGTGCTGCGGCCCGGCGGCGCCCTCGCCGTCTGGTGGAACGTGCACGACGAGACCGTGCCCTGGGTCCGGGCCCGGGTGGAGCGGCTGAGCGCCGCGCTGCCCGGCTACCACGGCTACGGCCGGATCGCCGAGTTCACCGCCCTCCTCGCCCCGGCCGGGCTGACGGTCGAACGCGCGGTGCTGCGCTGGGACCGGCGGATCACCGTCGACCACGTGCTCACCGACCTGGTCTCCCGCTCGTTCATGGCCGCGCTCTCCCCTGCCGAGCGCGAACCGGTGCTGGCCGTGGAGCGGGAGGCGATGACCGCCGAGTTCCCCGACGGCTGGGTGGTCGAGCCCTACGTCCTGGAGCTGGCGGTGGGGATCACCCCGGCCTGAGCCCCGTCCCGCCCGGCCTGACCCGCGCCCCGCCCCGCCCGGCCTGACCCGCGCCCCGCCCAGGCCGGCACCCGCGCCCCGCCCCGCCCGGGCCGGCACCCCCCGCCCGGACCGCGCCGCGGACGGACGGCCCGCCCGCGTGACCGCATCGCGGACGGACCGTCCGCCGCCTGGACGGCGGGCGTAGGCTCGGTAGCCACAGCGGCCCCCGCATCCTCCTACCGGCGGGGCGCCGGCGAGAGCCCCGAAGGAGTGGAGCACAGTGCCCGAGCTGAGGTCCCGTACGGTCACCCACGGTCGCAACATGGCAGGCGCCCGGGCGCTTCTCCGGGCCGCCGGCGTAGCCCGCGAGGACTTCGGCAAGCCGATCATCGCGGTCGCCAACTCCTTCACCGAGTTCGTCCCGGGCCACACCCACCTCCAGCCGGTCGGCCGGATCGTCTCCGAGGCGATCCAGCAGGCGGGCGGCATCCCGCGCGAGTTCAACACCATCGCCGTGGACGACGGCATCGCGATGGGCCACGGCGGCATGCTCTACTCGCTGCCCTCGCGCGACCTGATCGCCGACTCGGTCGAGTACATGGTCAACGCGCACTGCGCCGACGCGCTGATCTGCATCTCCAACTGCGACAAGATCACCCCGGGCATGCTGATGGCCGCGCTGCGCCTGAACATCCCGACCGTCTTCGTCTCCGGCGGCCCGATGGAGGCCGGCAAGGCCACCCTGGTCGACGGCACCGTGCGCAGGCTCGACCTGATCGACGCGATCTCCCAGGCGGCCAACGAGAACGTCTCCGACGAGGACATCGCGATCATCGAGGAGAACGCCTGCCCCACCTGCGGCTCGTGCTCCGGCATGTTCACCGCCAACTCGATGAACTGCCTCACCGAGGCCATCGGTCTCTCGCTGCCCGGCAACGGCTCCGTCCTCGCCACCCACACCGCCCGCAGGGCCCTGTACGAGAAGGCCGGGCAGACGGTCGTCGAGATCACCAACCGCCACTACGGCCAGGACGACGCCTCGGTGCTGCCCCGCGCGATCGCCACCCGCGCCGCCTTCGAGAACGCCATGGCCCTGGACATCGCCATGGGCGGCTCGACCAACACCATCCTGCACCTGCTCGCCGCCGCCCAGGAGGCCGAGCTGGACTTCGACCTGCGGGCCATCGACGCCGTCTCCCGCCGGGTGCCCTGCCTGTCCAAGGTCGCGCCCAACGGCTCGTACTACATGGAGGACGTGCACCGGGCCGGCGGCGTCCCCGCCATCCTCGGCGAGCTGTACCGCGGCGGGCTGCTCAACGAGGACGTTCACACCGTCCACTCCGACTCGCTCGCCGAGTGGCTCAAGACCTGGGACGTGCGCGGCGGTTCGCCCTCCGCCGAGGCCGTCGAACTGTGGCACGCGGCTCCCGGTTGCGTCCGCTCCGCCGAGGCCTTCTCGCAGTCCGAGCGCTGGGAGTCGCTGGACACCGACGCCGCCAGGGGCTGCATCCGCAGCGTCGAGCACGCCTACTCGGTCGAGGGCGGCCTCGCCGTCCTGCACGGCAACCTCGCCGAGGACGGCTGCATCGTGAAGACCGCCGGTGTCGACGAGTCGATCTGGACCTTCAGCGGCCCGGCCGTGGTCGTCGAGTCCCAGGACGACGCCGTCGAGGCGATCCTCGCCAAGCGGGTCAAGGAGGGCGACGTCGTCGTCATCCGCTACGAGGGCCCCAAGGGCGGCCCGGGCATGCAGGAGATGCTCTACCCGACGTCCTTCCTCAAGGGCCGTGGCCTCGGCAAGGCCTGTGCGCTGGTCACCGACGGCCGCTTCTCCGGCGGCACCTCCGGCCTGTCCATCGGCCACGCCTCCCCGGAGGCCGCCTCCGGCGGCACCATCGCCCTGGTCGAGGATGGTGACACCATCGCCATCGACATCCCCGGCCGGAGCATCTCCCTGGAGGTGCCCGACGAGGTCCTGGCGGAGCGCCGCCGCGCCCTGGAGGCCGCGGGCGGCTACCGCCCGAAGAACCGCGAGCGCCAGGTCAGCCAGGCCCTGCGCGCCTACGCCGCGATGGCCACCTCCGCCGACAAGGGCGCCGTCCGCGACGTCACCAAGCTCGGCTGAGACGTCACCAAGCCCGGCTGAGACGTCACCAAGCCCGGCTGAGACGCCACCAAGCCCGGCTGGGACCGTCACCAGCCCGGGCTGAGCCCCGCAGCTCCGGAGGAGCCGTCCCGCAGGCCGGGGCGGCTCCTCGCGCGTCGGGTGGATAATCGACCCCGTGAGCGAGCAGCCCCCCACCCCCGCACCCAAGCCCGCCGGCGCCCCCGAGCCGGAGCCGATCCGCTGGTTCGGCACCAGTTGGGTGAACCGGGACAACGGCTACTGGCTGCGCCGCGTGGCCGTGTCGGCCGGCGCCCTGGTCACGACCGCCGCCGCCGTCCTGCTGCTGCGCTTCGGCGTCGAGGGCGTCGCCCTCTCCGACGGCGGCGGCTTCCTGAACGGGCTGCTGACCGCCGCGATCGCGGTCTGCTCGATGATGTGCGTCATGCGCACCTGGAAGGTCCTCACCGAGGGCAAGGACCGGCTGAGCGGCTGGATGGCCGAGGACAAGTCGCTCGGCGCGGTCTGGCTCATCGGCGGCGCCGGCAGCCTGGCCGCCTACTTCGCCCGCAGCCTGGTCGAGGCCCCCGGCGAGACGGTCAAGCGCTCCTCGTACGAGCGGGCCGTCGCCCAGTACGAGAAGCGCCAGGCGGGCCGCAGCGGCCGGCCCGGCGCCAAGGCGCCGGGCCGGGGCAAGCGCAGGAGCTGAGCGTCAGAGGCGGCTGGCCGCGCCGCACCCGTCGCCGGTCGACAGGTCCTTGCGGCGGTCGTACGGGTCCGTCGTGGGGCCGGCCGGACGGCTGCCCGGGGCGTCCGGCGACTGCGTCGCGAACTGGTCGAACTGCGGGTGGTAGTAGCCGTCGTAGACGTCGCAGGACGAGTTGGCGGAGTCCGACCCGCCGCCCTCGCCGAACACGAGCTTCTTCGGGTTGGTCCGGTAGCGGGCCGGGTCGTAGAAGCGGAAGTTCTCGACCCGGCGCACGATCGTCCGGGTGGTCCAGGTGTCCCCGGCCACGTCGGCCGCCGGCACCAGCAGACCCACCGGCTTGGCCGTGCCGTCCTGCGGCGCGGCCGGCTTCGTGGGCTGCCGTCCGCCGGTCGGCTGCCCGCCCGTCGGCGGCTGGGGCCGGGGTGACGCGGCGCGCTTGGCGGCCTCCGGGCCGGGGCGCATCGCGTACACGTAGCTGAAGTCGGCGTGGACGAGGAGGCCCTTGTCCCCGTCGCCCTCGAAGGTGATCCGGCCCTGCACCTTGACCGTGTCGCCCACCTGGACGGCCTCGCGCTGGTCGAAGCGGCTGAACCAGGTGGTCGGATCGGTGTCCTTGGACGGGTTCGCCAGCGCGTTGATCGCGCGGTCCCGTTCCTCCCGGTCCAGCAGTACCAGGGCGGTTTCCGGCCGGCCGCCCGCGATCACCTGCGGGTCCAGGTTGGCGGCGGTCAGGTAGTCCTTGACCAACTGCAGCTGGGCGCCCACCTGTTCGGTGGAGAACGCGCCGGTGGCCTGGGCCTCGGGCAGGACGAAGGCCTCCGCGCCGTTCGGCCAGCCCTCGGCGGGGGAGCCGGCCCAGGGGTGGTCCACGGTCGGCTGCTGCTCGTCGGCCTTCGGCGGCGCGGCGGTCGGCTTGGCCGTCTCCGGGGCGACGGCGGGCGCGGGGGTGTAGGCCTTCGAGGAGCCCGCGCCGTAGTGGTCGGAGTACCAGGTGCGCAGCCCGTCGATGTTCAGGGCCGCGAGCAGCACCGCGACGGTCAGCACGACGAACAGCGGCGCGCGCCACTCCAGCCGGCGGCGGCGCGGGCGCGGGTTGCCCCAGGAGTCGGTCTCCGGGGGCTTCGGCGTGCGGCCGAACCGGCGGCCGGCCTTGGCCGGGCCGTCGTTGACCGAGCGGCGGCCGCCCGGGTCGACCGGCGGGGTGTGCTTCCAGCGGGCGGCCAGCATCCGGGTGCGCCCGGACTGCTCGGTGACGGTGGCCCCCTTGACGAACTCCTCGTCCAGGACGAGGTCTGCGAACGGGTCCTTCCCGCCCGCTCCGGACGGGTCGGACCCGCCCGGCTCACGGCCCTCGGCGGGGCGTGGTTCCGGATCTTCGGCAATCGGCATCGCGCCAGTATGCCGACGGGGTGTGACGATTCGTCGATCGGGGGCACACCTTGTGGTGAACTCGTGCGCGGGCCCGGTGATCCGGTCCGGCCCGGTCCGGCCCGGTCCGGTCCAGGGGTTTCAGTCCTTGGTGCGGGCCTGCTTCACCGATCCCACGATCCCGGCGACGGCCAGCAGGATGCCGGCCGGCAGCAGTGCCAGGAAGAACGCGCCGAACAGGCCCGCGTCCCCGAGCAGCAGCTGCGCCAGCATGTCCAGCACCAGCAGCCCGCCGGCCGCCGGGAGGGCCGACTGCCAGGGGTGCTCGTTCGCCCAGCGGCGCAGCCGCCGTTCGGAGGTGTCGCGGCGCAGCTGCCCGCCGACGGTGCCGACCAGGAAGAAGAAGAACAGGGCCCAGCCGGCCGGCCCGGCCAGCATGCCCAGTGACCAGTGCCCGGAGATCGCGTCGATCCCCAGGGCGGTCGCACCCACCACCGCACCGACCCCCGCGGCCGTCCGCCACGGTCCCACGGTCGCCGAGGCGACGGCGAGTTGCCGGTTCTCACGTCGGGACATTTCGTCGTGTGCCATGCCTCCACGGTGCTCCCGTGCGGCGCCGGAGGCCATAGGGGAAACCCCCGAGATTCTCCCTAGGGACGACGGGGGGCAACTCGTCGCCGACCACGGGCCGGACGGTCCCGGCGGGTGCCCCCGCACGGTGCGAGGATGGCCGCAGTACCGAGGTAAGGAGCGGCCATGGGCGCCAGCGCAGCACACGGACAGAAGATCGCCTTCCTGGGCACGGGCAAGATCGGCGAGGCCCTGCTCTCCGGCCTGCTGCGGGCCGGCAAGGACCCGGCGGACGTCCTGGTGACCGCCCGCCGCCCCGAGCGCGCCGCCGAACTCGCCGCCCGCTACGGCGTGGTGGCCGCCTCCAACGCCGAGGCCGCCAAGCTCGCCGACACCCTGATCCTCGCCGTCAAGCCGCAGGACATGGGCACCCTGCTGGAGGAGCTGGCCCCGCACGTCGGCGCGGACCGGCTGGTGATCTCGGCCGCGGCCGGCATCCCCACCGCCTGGTTCGAGGAGCGGCTGGCGGCCGGCACCCCGGTGGTCCGGGTGATGCCCAACACGCCCGTCCTGGTGGACGAGGGGATGAGCGTCATCTCCGGCGGCTCGCACGCCACCGAGGAGCACCTGGAGCGGGCGGAGGAGATCTTCAGCTCGGTCGGCAAGGCGCTGCGGCTGCCCGAGGCCCAGCAGGACGCGGCCACCGCGCTCTCCGGCTCCGGCCCGGCCTACTTCTACTTCCTGGTCGAGGCGATGACCGACGCCGGCATCCTGCTCGGCCTGCCCCGGCAGGTGGCGCACGACCTGATCGTGCAGTCCGCGATCGGCGCCTCGGTGATGCTGCGCGACTCCGGCGAGCACCCGGTGAAGCTGCGCGAAGCCGTCACCTCCCCGGCCGGCACCACCATCGCGGCCATCCGCGAACTGGAGAACCACGGGGTGCGGGCCGCGCTGCTGGGCGCCCTGGAGGCGGCCCGGGACCGTTCCCGGGAGCTCGCCTCCGGGGGGAGGTAGTCGCCTGGGTAGGCTCGACGGCATGGCCTACGACCTGGTGATCTTCGACAACGACGGTGTCCTGGTGGACAGCGAGCCGCTCTCCAACCGGGTGCTGGCCGCGTACCTGACCGAACTCGGCTACCCGACCACGGTCGAGGACTCCTATCGGGACTTCATGGGCTGCGCCGCCCACCGCATCCACGACGTGATCGCCGAGCGGTACGACGGCGCGACGCTGCCGGAGGGCTTCGACGAACTGTTCCACGGCCGGGTCTTCGACGCGTTCGGCACCGAGCTGACGGCCGTCCGGGGCGCGGAGCAGCTGCTGAAGGAACTGCGGCAGCGCTCCGCCCCCTACTGCCTGGCCTCCTCGGCGCACCACGTGTGGATCCGCACCGCGCTGGACGTCACCGGCCTGCGCGGGTACGTCGCCGAGGAGCGGATCTTCAGCGCCCAGGACGTCGGCGTGGGCAAGCCCGCGCCGGACCTCTTCCTGCACGCCGCCCGCACCCTCGGCATCGACCCGGCCCGCTGCCTGGTCGTCGAGGACAGCCCCAACGGCGTGCTGGCCGCCCGGGCCGCGGGCATGGACGTGTACGGCTACACCGCGCTCACCGACCCGGCGAAGCTGACCGCCGCCGGGGCCACCGGGCTGATCGCCGACCTCGCCGAGGTCGCCGCCCTGCTCTGAACCCCGCCCTGCTCTGAACCCGGCCCTGCTCTGAACCAGGCCCTGCTCTGAACCAGGCCCTGCTCTGAACCAGGCCCCCTCTGAACCAGGCCCTCCCGAATCTCCACCAGGTCGCGGAAAGTCCCTGCGCGACCCCTCCCGCAATCTCGGTCCACCGCCTACGCTCTCGCCAACATCGTCGTACCGGCCAGTAGCGAGGTCCGCCATGAGTGCCGCGTCACCCGCGATCCCGCCCGGCCTGCGCGCCGGGCGGGCCGCGCTCGCCGTCAGCTTCCTGCTCCAGGGCACCACCTTCGCGCTGCTGGTCACCTGCATTCCGGAGATCCAGCACCGGTACGGGCTGAGCGACGCGCTGCTGCCGCTGTTCCTGGCCGCGGTGCCGATCCTCGCCGGGGTCGGCTCGATCACCTCCGAGCGACTGGTGAAGCGCACCGGCGCGCGGGCCGTGCTGCGGGTCGTCCAGCCGCTGGTCTGCCTCAGCCTCGCGGGCGTCGGCCTCGGCGGCGCACTCTGGCAACTCGCCCTCGCACTCGGCGCGTTCGGCCTGCTGGTGGGCGCACTGGACGCGAGTATGAACATGCTCGGGGTGGGCCTGCAGCACCGCTACGGCCGCTCGATCATGATCGGCTTCCACGCCGCGTTCAGCCTCGGTGGCATCCTCGGCGCGGCCCTCGCCGGCCTCGGCTCGCACTACGACCTCGGCCTGCCGGTGCTGTTCGGCACGGCCGCGGCGGTGATCGCCCCGCTGGCCCTGCTGACCGGCACCCGCTTCGCCGGCCCGGCCGAACTCGGGGACGCCGTCCGGGAGGCCGCCGAGGCCGCCGCCCGGTCCATCCCCTGGCGGCCGCTGCTGCCGCTGTGCCTGGCGATGGCCTTCGCGTACATCGCGGACGCCTCGGTCTCCAACTACAGCGTCAAGTACCTCACCGACGGCCTGGGCAGCGCCGAGGACGTCGCCAAGCTGTCCTACCTCGGCTACATGGTCGCGATGCTGCTCGGCCGGGCGCTGGGCGACCGCGCGGTGCAGCGCTGGGGCGCCGTCCCGGTGGTCCGGGCCGGTGCCGGGCTGGCCGCGCTCGGCTTCGCGGTGGCCGCCGTCGCGCCCGCCGTCTGGGTGGGGATCGCCGGGTTCACCGTGCTCGGCTTCGGCATCTGCGCGATCATCCCGCAGGTGTTCGCGGCCGGGGGCAGGCTGTTCCCGGCCGACTCGGACGCCGCGGTGGCCCGGCTGAACCTCTTCAACTACGTGGGCTTCCTGATCGGTTCGCCGCTGGTCGGGGCGATCGCCGGCGCGGGCTCCTACCGCTGGGCGCTGCTGGCCCCGATGCTGCTGGTGCTCGCCGTCCTGCCGCTGGCCGAGCGCTTCGCCCCGGCACCCGCGCTCGCCCCCGCCGCCGTGTGACGGGGCGGGGCGAGCGCGGGCGGGCCGGGAGGTCAGCCGATCACGGTGGCCAGCTCGGGCAGGCCGTTGGCCCACAGCTGGTCCTTGATGCCGCCACCCGACTGGTAGTACTCGTAGTAGACGTACGGCGCCCAGTTCAGGGTGTACGGCCCGGTCCAGGTCGGGGCCGAGGTGATCTGGACGGTGAGCGTGACGGTGCGGGTCGCGCCCGGGGCGATCGGCGCCCGGAAGTGGAAGTTCGCGTTGTTCCCGTTCACGGCGCAGTCGGTGGAGTCGCCGGAACACCCGGTGACCGTGAACGCGCCGGCCTCCTGGTTGGCGGGCCAGATCGGCTGGATGTACTCGTAGGCGAAGTAGATGTCGGTGGTCTCGGTGTTGGTGAGCGAGAGCGTCAGGGTCAGCTGGTCGCCCGCCGCCGCCGTCTTCTTGTCGACGGCGAACGAGCTGCCGCTGACCGCGGCGGAGGCCGGCTGGGCGGCAAAGAGCAGGCCAAGTCCCAGTAATGCAGCGAGAATTACACCAAAGCGTTGCGCGCTGAATGGCTTCATGGCGGAGAGGATATGAAGTCGTGAAGGTTTTGTCTGTAGGGCCTCCGCGGGGGCGCTGAGTCCGCCCGCGGCGCGCCCTGGGCGAGGCCCGGTCACCCCCACCCGCTACGGTGGAGGCCATGCCCGAAGCCGAGCGTGACACCCCCTGCGGCCTGCACCTCTTCTGGGACGAGGCCGTCACCGCCTACGACTTCGGCCCCGGACACCCGATGGACCCGACCCGGCTGGCGCTCACCATGCGCCTGGTCGAGGCCCTCGGACTGGACACCGGGCCCGGGGTGACCGTGCGCGCCGCACCGCCCGCCGGCGAGTCCACCCTGCGGCTGGTGCACACCCGGGAGTACGTCGAGGCGGTCAAATACGCCGCCGCCCACCCCGATCTGTCGGACCCCCGGCACGGGCTCGGCACCGACGACAACTGGGCCTTCCCGGCCATCCATTCGGCCTCCGCGCTGATCGCCGGTCAGTCCGTGGCCGCCGCCGAGGCGGTCTGGCACGGGGAGACCCCGCACGCCGTGAACTTCGCCGGCGGACTGCACCACGCGATGCCCGCCAAGGCCTCCGGCTTCTGCATCTACAACGACCCGGCGCTGGCCGTGGCCCGGCTGCTCGAACTCGGCGCCGAGCGGGTCGCCTACGTCGACGTGGACGTCCACCACGGCGACGGCGTCCAGCAGGCCTTCTGGAACGACCCCCGGGTGCTCACGATCTCGCTCCACGAGCACCCCGCCACGCTCTTCCCGCAGACCGGCTGGCCCACCGAGACCGGCGGCCCGGACGCCCCCGGCTCCGCCGCCAACCTGCCGCTGCCGGCCGGCACCGGCGACGCCGGCTGGCTGCGCGCCTTCCACGCCGTGGTGCCCGAACTGCTCACCGCCTTCCGCCCGCAGGTCCTGGTCACCCAGCACGGTGCCGACACCCATCTGGAGGACCCGCTCGCCCATCTCGCCGTCACCGTGGACGCCCAGCGGATGATCGCCGAGGAACTGCACGACCTCGCCCACCGGCTCACCGGCGGCCGCTGGATCGCCACCGGCGGGGGCGGCTACGCCGTCGTGGACGTCGTCCCGCGCACCTGGACCCACCTGGTCGCCACCGCCGCCGGACGGCCCGTCGATCCGGCCACCGAGACCCCCGAGTCCTGGCGCGCCGAGGTCTACCGCCGCACCCGCCGGCCCGCCCCGCTGCGGATGACCGACGGGGCCCGACCGGTCTGGCGCGACTTCGACGCGGGTTACGATCCGGCCGACCGACTCGATCAGGCCATCCTCGCCAGCCGCCGCGCGGTGTTCCCCCACCTCGGTCTCCTGGCCTGAGCTCGGCCTCCCGGCCCAGGTGCGGGCTGGCCGTGCGTACGCCCGCTCCCGCGTTCCGCCGAGTGACTACGTACTGCAACTGTCCTATCTCTCACCGTACGAGGACCGCACCTCCCCTCTTCCCACTGGTACCACCCATAACTACTCTGGGGATACACGTGTGCCGGTGGAGTCACCGGAGGGGAAGCCGGTGCCTTGCACACGGGTTAAGGGTCGGGTGATGGTCATGAGTTCCGGCGAACGCCCCCTGCAGGAAGTCGTCTTCCTGACCGTGGCGGAGGTTGCCTCGGTCATGCGGGTGTCCAAGATGACGGTGTACCGGTTGGTGCACAGCGGAGAGCTGCCGGCCATCAGGGTCGGGCGGTCCTTCCGGGTGCCCCAGCAGGCGGTGCACGAGTACCTCAAGGAGTCCTACGTGAGGCTTGAGAGCGCGTAGTTCCGGGTGGGCGGGGGTGGGGTCCGCGACTGCGGATCCCACCCCCGTTCGCCGGGGATTCCCCGCGAGTTTCCCGGTCATCGGGAGCACGATTACGGCCCTGGCCCAGTGGACGGTAGGCTAGGCCGTCCGTCAGTCGTATGGACTCCGTCTCTCACGGGCGCGAGTCTCAGTGAGCGAGGGTTGTTCCGTGGGCTCTGTCATCAAGAAGCGTCGCAAGCGTATGGCCAAGAAGAAGCACCGCAAGCTTCTGAAGAGGACCCGCGTTCAGCGTCGCAACAAGAAGTAAGCGCCCCCGGCCGCGCTCTGCGCGCCCGGCGCTTCCACCGCCCGTCCAGGCCGTCATGGCCTGGGCGGGCGGTGTCGTTTCACGGCCCGGCAGGGCGGCGCGGTACGGTGCACGCAGGCCGCTCGGGTCGAGGGAATGGGGTGCACACCGTGGGCGTGGTCGTGCTCGTCACCGGCGTGGCACGCCATCTCGGTGCCCGCTTCGCCGCCGAGGTCCGCCGCCGTCCGGGCGTGGACCTGGTGGTCGGCGTGGACGTGCAGCCGCCCCGGCTGCCGGCCGAGGAACCGGACGGACCGGCCGCCGAGTACCGCTTCCACCAGCTCGACCTGCGCCGCCCGGCGGTCTCCCGGGTGATCGCCGAGCACCGGGTCGACACCGTGGTCCACCTCAGCGTCAGCGCCACCGGCCTGGGCTCCACCAACCGCTCCGCGGTGAAGGAGTCCAACGTCATCGGCACCATGCAACTGCTCGGCGCCTGTCAGAAGGCGCCCGGGGTGCGCCGGCTGGTGGTGAAGTCGACCACCGGCGTCTACGGCTCCGCGCCCCGCGACCCGGCGGTGTTCACCGAGCGGATCCAGCCGAAGAACCCGCCCGGCGGGGGCTTCGCCAAGGACGCGGCGGAGGTCGAGGGCTACGTCCGCGGCTTCGCCCGGCGCCGCCCGGACGTCGCGGTGACGGTCCTGCGCTTCGCCAACATCGTCGGCCCCGGCGCGGACACCCCGCTCAGCGAGTACTTCGCGCTGCCCGTGCTGCCGACCGTCCTCGGCTACGACCCGCGACTGCAGTTCGTGCACGAGGACGACGCCGTCGCGGTGCTCTGCCGGGCCGCCGCCGAGGCCGAGCCGGGCACCGTCAACACCGGGACCTTCAACGTGGCCGGGGAGGGCGTCCTGCTGCTCTCCCAGTGCGCCCGCCGGCTCGGCCGGCCGACCGTGCCGCTGCTGCTGCCCGCGGTCAGCTGGATGGCCGGGCTGGCCCGGCAGACCAGGCTGGTGGACGTCTCGCCGGAGCAGCTGCGGCTGCTCACCCACGGCCGCGTGGTGGACACCACGCGGCTGCGCGAGACCTTCGGCTACCGCCCGGCCTTCACCACCCCGGAGGCCTTCGCCGACTTCGCCGCCGCGCAGGGGTCCGGCCTGCTGCCGCCCGAGCGACTGGCCGCCGTCACCGACCGGCTGGCCGCCGTGCTCGGCCCGGTGCGGGCCCCGGCCGCCGAGGTCCGCACCGCCCGTACCGACCGTCCCCGCCGACCCAGGAGCTGAACCCGCGATGAGTGCCGCAGCCGAGAACGCGCCGGGCGAGGCCAGGGTCATCCCGATCGAGTCCGCCCCCAGCTGGACCTCGCCCGACGACCCCGGGCCCGCCGACCGGCTCGCCGACGCCGTCGGCGGGGCGCTGTCCGGGCAGCTCGGTTCGGCGGCCACCCGGCTGTTCGGCAAGGGTTGGGAGGGCCGGGCCGCGGACGGGCTGGCCTTCCTGCGCCGCCGGATCACCGGCGACTACGAGGTGGACGAGTTCGGCTTCGACCGGGAGCTCACCGAGGAGGTGCTGCTCGCCCTGCTGCGCCCGCTGGCCGAGAAGTACTTCCGGATCGAGGTCCAGGGCGTCGAGAACATCCCGGCGGAGGGCGGCGCGCTGATCGTCGCCAACCACTCCGGGACGATCCCGCTGGACGCCCTGATGACCCAGGTGGCCATCCACGACCACCACCCGCACCACCGGCACCTGCGGATGCTCGCCGCCGACCTGGTGTTCGTGCTGCCGGGCGTCAACGAGCTGGCCCGCAAGGCCGGCCACACGCTGGCCTGCAACGAGGACGCCCAGGCGCTGCTGGAGCGCGGTGAGGTGGTCGGGGTCTGGCCGGAGGGCTTCAAGGGCATCGGCAAGCCGTTCGCCGACCGGTACAAGCTCCAGCGCTTCGGGCGCGGCGGCTTCGTCTCCTCGGCGCTGCGGGCGAAGGTGCCGATCGTGCCGTGCTCGATCGTCGGCGCCGAGGAGACCTATCCGATGATCGGCAACGTGAAGACGCTGGCCCGGCTGCTGGGCCTGCCGTACGTGCCGATCACGCCGACCTTCCCGTGGCTGGGGCCGCTGGGCGTGCTGCCGCTGCCGACCAAGTGGACCATCCGGTTCGGGGAGCCGATCGCCACCGATGGGTACCCGTCGGAGGCGGCGGACGACCCGATGCTGGTCTTCGACCTGGCCGACGAGGTGCGCGAGACGATCCAGCACACGCTCTACAAGCTGCTGGTGCAGCGGCGGTCGGTGTTCTTCTAGGTCTTGTTCTTCTAGGTTTTCCGGCGACTAGGTTTTCCGGCGACTAGGTTTTCCGGCGACTAGGTTTTCCGGGGACTAGGTTTTCCGGCGACTTCCAAGGCGGCGGAGGGCCCCGGCGATCCTGGAACTCAGGGGATCGCCGGGGCCCTCCGCCGCCTTCCGGTCAGCCGCCGAGGATCCGCAGCCCGGGCAGCAGGCCCGGGATCAGCGGGGGCACCTCGACGCCCTGCGGCTGGCCGGCGGCCGGGGTGCTGGGCGGGCCGGAGGGCTGCTGCGGCGCCTGCTGCGGGGCCGGGGCGGCGCTCGGCGAGGCCTTGCCGCCGGTGAGCCCGCTGGTGAGGTCCCCGACGAGCCCGTTGACGGCGTCCGGCGCACTGCTGGGCAGGGTGCCCGGCAGGCCGCCGCCCTTGGCGCCGGTGCCGCCGGGCGTGCTGGCGCCGGTGCTGGCGGGGGCCCGCTCGGTGCCGCCGGGGCGGTTGTTGCCGCCGCTGCTCGCGCCGGTGCCGCCACCCTGCGCCGGGCCGCCGCCGGGAGCGGTGCCGTTCGTCGGGGTGTCGGCGGGGGTGCCGCCGCTGGCCGGGCCGGCCGTGTCGCCGCCCGCTCCGGTGCCGGCCGGGCCACCGCTCTTGGCGGCGGGCTGGGCCAGGCGCAGGGGCGCGACGTCCTCGCTTATGTCGTCGAAGAGCTGGTCGACCAGGTGCGCCTGCTGGGTGAGCTGGACGGGCAGCTGGCCCGCCAGTTCGCTCCAGCGGCCGTCCTCGCCCTGGGCGAAGCCGGCCAGGGCCCGCATCGGGTCGAGCGAGCCGTTGCTGCGGTAGACCGAGCGGAGCAGCTCGCGGCCCTTGATGGCGTCGGCGTGCATGTCGTCCAGCGCGCGGCGGACCCGCTCGACGGTGCCCGGGCTGAGCCCGGTGGCCGGGCCGGGGTGGCCGACCAGGGTCGTGGCCTCGCCGAGCCTGGTGGCGGCGTTGTCGAGCAGCAGTTCGCCGCGCTCGGAGTCGGTGTCCGCCAGGTCGAGCCTGAGCCCTTCGAGGCCGCGCTTCATGCCGTACAGCGTGTCCCCGGGGAGGGCGTTGGAGCTGGCGCCGGCGGCGCCGGCGAGGCTGCCGACGGCGAGCCCGGCGACCAGTCCGCCGATCGCGAACCGGCGGCTCCAGCGGCCGCGCGGCGCCGTCCGGATCGCCCGGTGCCGGCGTTGGCGGGGCACCGTGGCGCCCGGTCCGCCGGCGAAGGCCTGCTCGAACGCGGCCATCAGTTGGGCGCGTTGGACGGTCCGTACCTCTGGGTCCAGCGCCGGTCCGGGCATTGCGCCCAGTGCGTCGGTCAGGCCGACCAGTTGGGCCATCGCGACCGAACCGGTGCCGGTCGCAGCGGTGTTGGCCGATTCGGCGTCCGCCGCGCCGCGCTGCTCCGCCTGGTGGGCCTCCAGCGCCTCGGCGAAGGCCTTCGCCCGTCGGTGCTCCAGCACGTTTGCCGTCACGGGCCACACCTCCCTTCGTCGTTGTCGACACCCCGGCCTGCCGGACGGTTGCCTCGGCGGGCCAAAGCCACTCCATCGGGTGACAGGTCGCAATTCGGCTTGACCGTACGCCTGGTGGGGACTTGCACGCTGGCCAACGAGTGGCGCGGGCGGTGGGTTACGCACGGCTGATCATCGGATCGACCGTTCACCCGGACGTGTCGGTCGGGTACGGATGGTGACCGCCCGCCGGACCGCCCGCCGGACCGCCCGCCGGACCGCCCGCCGGACCGCCCGCCGGACCGCCCGCCGGCTATGCCGTCCCCGGTCACCGCGGCCTCACCGGGCGTCCGGCGGCAGCAGCCGGGCCAGGGTGCGGACGGCGCGGTACTGGAGGGTCTTGATGGCACCCTCGTTCTTGCCCATGATCCGCGCGGTCTCGGCCACCGAGAGCCCCTGCAGGAAGCGGAGCGTCACGCACTCCTGCTGCTGCGGGTTGAGCCGGCGCACCGCGTCCAGCAGGGCGGCGTTGGAGAGCGACTCCAGCACCGACTCCTCCGGGCTGCGCTCGCACTCGTTGGAGTCGAGCATCTCGCCGGTGGTGACCTCCAGCCGGAAGCGGCTGGACTTGAAGTGGTCGGCGACCAGGTTCCGGGCGATGGTCACCAGCCAGGCGCCGAAGTCGCGGCCCTGCCAGGTGAAGGTGCCGATCCGGCGCAGCGCGCGCAGGAACGTCTCGCTGGTGAGGTCCTCGGCGGTGGCCCGGCTGCCGACCCGGTAGTAGATGTAGCGGTAGACGGTGTCCGCGTAGTGGTCGTAGAGCCGGCCGAAGGCCTCGCTCTCGCCGGCCTGGGCCCGCTCGACCAGCTCCATGATCGGGTTGTGCTCGGTCTCGTAGCCGGGGCTCGGCGCGGTCCGGGCGCGGCTGCGGCCGACGCCGGTGCTGCCGGTGCGGCCGCGCGAGCCGGTGCCGGTGGAGCCGGCGGCGGTGGTGCGCAGCGCCAGGCCGGAGCCGTGCGGGTGGCCGAACGGTGCGCCGGCGGGCACGAGTTGGGGCGAGGCGGCGAGCTGGCTGCGGAGCAGGTTGCGCAGCAGGTCCAGGCCGGTGGAGATCTGCCGGTCGGCGACGGGGCGGCCGCGGAGGCCGGTGCGGGGGCGCAGGGACGCGGACGACGGGCGGGAGGGTGCAGGCGCGTCGTTCCGGACGGGTGGGTACACGGGACTCCCAGAGGCAGAACTGTGGACGGATCACCTCCGCCTGCGCGGAGAGCACTCCCGCGCCGCCCGTTCGAGCGGGGCGCGTGGGTGACGTGCATCCAGGAGAGAATAACGCTTTGTGCAATGACAGCTACACCGTGTGGTCGAAGTGGTCGTTTGGGATCCATTTATCGCGCATATTCGGCTGACACTGACCGGACCTGTCATCGTTCATCCGGCTCAACGTGACCGATCGGGTGCCCAGGGTGACCAATTCGGCGGTCTGGCCGGTGGTTTCCCAGTCTTGGGGCCCGGCAACCCCTGACTTTCCCGGTCTGGCGAACGATCAGAACCGGTCACCGGCTGACAGGTTCGCTCATTGGGCCGGAAAGCCGTACCTGAAACGGGAGTTCGCCCGTACGAGGGGCCAGGTCAGAGCCCTGGTTGACGGTCGGTCACCCCCGCCGGGAGGCCCGGCGGCGGGGGTCGGACCGGGGGTCGGACCGGGGGCGACGGGAGCCCGTCAGGCGCAGTGGCGGCGGCGGCTCAGGGCCACCCCGGCGGCCGCCGCACCCGCGAGCACCCCGAGCGCGGCCGCCGCCGGCAGCCCCACCCGGGCCGCCTTCCGGCCGGTCCGGAAGTCCCGCACCCGCCAGCCCTGGGCCCGGGCGTGGCGGCGCAGCGCGCCGTCCGGGTTCACCACGTACGGGTGGCCGACCAGCGAGAGCATCGGGATGTCGTTGGCCGAGTCGCTGTACGCGGCGCAGCGGTCGAGGTCCAGCCGCTCGCGCCGGGCCAGCGCGCGCACCGCGGCCGCCTTGGCGGGGCCGTGCAGCAGCTCGCCGACCAGTCGGCCGGTGTACCGGCCGCCGTCGGCCTCGGCGACGGTGCCGAGGGCGCCGGTCATGCCGAGCCGGAGGGCGATCACCCGGGCCACCTCCAGCGGGGCGGCGGTGACCAGCCAGACCCGCTGGCCGGCGTCCAGGTGCATCTGGACCAGGGCGCGGGTGCCGGGCCAGATCTTGTCGGCGACGACCTGCTCGAAGATCTCCTCGCAGATCGCCTCCAGGTCGGCGGTGCTCTTCCCGGCGACCAGGCCGAGCGCGGTGTGCTGGGCGTCCGAGATGTGATCCGGGTCCTCGGTGCCGCGCAGCCGGAACCAGGCCTGCTGCCAGGCGAACCGGGCGATGTCGCGGCGGGTGAGGAAGCCGCGCCGGTAGAGGCCGACCCCGAGGTAGAAGATCGCGGCGCCGCGCAGGATGGTGTTGTCGCAGTCGAAGAACGCGGCGGCGCGCGGGTCGTCCGGCTCGGGGGTGTGGTTCTCGGCCGGGGCCTTGGGCGCCTTGCCGGTTCTGCCCGCGGTGGGCGCGGCGGCGCTCTCGGTGGCGGCGGCGCTCTCGGTGGCGGTGACGCTCCCGGCGGGCGCGGTGACGCTCCGAGCGGGGGCGGGCGCGGTGTCCGGCTCCGGCTCGGCCCGCAGCGCGGCCGCCGCCGCCTCGGCGGCAGCCTCGCCCGCCTGGGCGCTCCGCCCGGTGGTGGAACGCTTCGCCTGGGTGAGCCTTCGGAGCACGGCCATGCCAACGAGCATAGCCAGCCGGGTGCGCGGCGGCCGTGACGACGGCGTGCCCGCGCGGTGAACACCGGGCGGTCCCGGGCCCGGCGGGGCGGCCGCCGGACGGGCGGACAATGGCCGGGTGAGCCCACTGCTGCGACGTGACAAGAGCCCGAAGCCTGCACCGGCCGACCGCACCGTGACCCTGGTCGGCAAGCCCGGCTGCCACCTGTGCGACGACGCCCGGGAGGTGATCGTCCGGGTGACGGGCGAGCTGGGCGCGAGCTTCGAGGAGAAGGACATCACCCAGGACGAGGAGCTGTACCGGCGCTACTGGGAGCAGATCCCGGTGACCCTGATCGACGGCCGCCAGCACGACTTCTGGCGGGTCGACGAACGCCGCCTGCGCGCCGCCCTCGGCGGCTGACCGCCCCCGCGCACCACCGCCCCGCCCCCGCCACTCGGCGGGGGCGGTTCGCCGAATCGTTGCCGAAGACACCCCGGTCCGGTTTGAGTCGGGGCCGGTTGGTCGGCTTACGATCGAACGCGTTTGCGCCCAAGGGGGGCTGAGCACACGAGGAGTGCCGCCATGCTTCCCGGTCCGACCCCTGGGACGCCCGAAGCCCCGCCGGGCGCCCGGGGCTTCGCCGTGGTGGACGTGGAGGCGACCGGCCGCAGTCCGTGGCGGCACCGGGTGGTCGAGATCGCGGTGGTCCTGCTGGACGAGCGGCTGCGCCCGGAGGCGGAGTTCGCCACCCTGCTCGATCCGCTGGGCCCGGTCGGTCCGACCCATGTGCACCGGATACGCCAGACGGACGTCGAGGGCGCCCCGCGCTTCCGGGAGATCGCCCCGCGGCTGCTGGAGCTGCTGGCCGGCCGGGTGCTGGTGGGCCACCACGTCAGCTGCGACCACGGCTTCCTGGATCGCGAGTTCGCCCGGATCGGGGTCGTGCTGCCGCCCGTCCCGCTGCTGTGCACGATGCGGCTGGCCCGCGCCCACCTGCCGCAGGCCCGCGGCCACGGCCTGGCGGCCTGCGTGGAGGCGGCGGGCCTGGGCTGGTACCCGGCGCACACCGCGCTGGGCGACGCCCGGGTGACCGCCGAGCTGCTGCGGCACTGCGTCGGCGTCCCGTCCTGCCCGCCGGACGACTGGGCGGGCCCGCTGCGCGAGGCGGCCCGGGTGCCGTGGCCGCGGCTGGGCCGGGCCCGTTCCCGCCCGTCCGGTACGCCCGTTCCACTGGTGCGCCGGGAGGCGCCGCACGGCCCGTGGCTGCCCGGGGTGCCCGCCCCGGCCGTTCTCCTGACGGAGCGCGGTGCTATGGGCTCTACGGCGTGATGCGCATCACTGTGCGGGGACAAAACGGACACCATCTTTGTGCACACGTTCACAAACGCATAGCCTGGCTGCCAAAGCCCAGCTTCACCCACAGGAGCACCGTGGCAATCGGCCGATCACCACAGAGCAGTTCGCAGACGCCCGACCAGGGCGCCGCGCGCCGACCCTCGCGTGCCCGGGGCATCCCGGAGGCGACCGTCGCCCGCCTTCCCCTCTACCTGCGCGCGCTCACCGCGCTCTCCGAGCGATCGGTGCCGACCGTCTCCTCCGAGGAGCTGGCCGCCGCCGCCGGCGTGAACTCGGCGAAGCTGCGCAAGGACTTCTCCTACCTCGGCTCCTACGGCACCCGCGGCGTCGGCTACGACGTCGAGTACCTGGTCTACCAGATCTCCCGCGAGCTGGGCCTGACCCAGGACTGGCCGGTCGTCATCGTCGGCATCGGGAACCTCGGCCACGCCCTCGCCAACTACGGCGGCTTCGCCTCCCGCGGCTTCCGGGTGGCCGCCCTGCTGGACGCCGACCCGAACGTGGTCGGCGGCAGCGCGGCCGGCCTGCCGGTGCGGCACATGGACGAGCTGGAGTCGATCGTCGAGAGCCAGCACGTCTCGATCGGCGTGATCACCACCCCGCCCGGCGCCGCCCAGCAGGTCTGCGACCGGCTGGTGGAGTCCGGCGTCACCAGCATCCTCAACTTCGCCCCGACCGTGCTGACCGTCCCGGACGGTGTGGACGTGCGCAAGGTCGACCTCTCCATCGAGCTGCAGATCCTGGCCTTCCACGAGCAGCGCAAGGCCGGCGAGGAGCCGGACCGCACCGAGTCGGTGCTGGACCGCGCCCCGGGCCCGGTCCGGGCGGCGGCCGCCAAGCTGCGCCGCGCGGCCGGCGGCAGCGGCAAGGGCCGCGGCACCGCCGAGACCGCGGCCAAGGACCAGGCCGAGCAGGGCACGCCCGGCAAGGGCGGGGAGGGCGATCTCCCCGCGGTGATGCCCGCATGAGCGAGCGAATCAGCCGGAGGACGCAGGTCGGGCGAAGCGCCCGCCGAGCGGCGCGAGAAGGCCGCATGAGTACGGACAACCGTGGGACCTGGGGGCGGGCGTGAGTCTTCTCGTCGTTGGACTGAGCCATCGCACGGCGCCGGTCGGCGTGCTGGAGCGCGCCGCGCTGACCGGTGAGGTGCCGACCCGGCTGCTGCACGACGCGGCCGCCACCGCGACCGTCGCCGAGGCCGCGCTGCTGAACACCTGCAACCGGATCGAGCTGTACGCGGACGTGGACAAGTTCCACGCCGGCGTCGCCGAGCTGTCGCTGCTGCTCGCCCACCACAGCGGGGTGGACCTGGAGGAGCTGACCTCCCACCTCTACGTCCACTACGAGGACCGCGCCGTCCACCACCTGTTCTCGGTGGCCTGCGGCCTGGACTCGATGGTGGTCGGCGAGGGCCAGATCCTCGGTCAGCTGCGCGACGCGCTGGCCACCGCGCAGGAGGAGCACACCGCCGGACGCGGCCTGAACGAGCTGTTCCAGCAGGCGCTGCGGGTCGGCAAGCGGGCGCACAGCGAGACCGGCATCGACAAGGCCGGCCAGTCGCTGGTGACCTTCGGCCTGGAGCAGGTCGCGGCCGGCGCGGGCGAGATCGCCGGCAAGCGGGCGCTGGTGGTCGGCGCGGGCTCGATGAGCTCGCTGGCCGCCGCCACCCTGGTCCGCTCCGGCGTCACCGACGTGCTGATCGCCAACCGGACGCCGGCCCGCGCCGAGCGGCTGGTCGAGATCCTCGGCTCCGGCGTGGCCCGCACCCTGGACCTCGCCAAGGTGCCGGAAGCGCTGGCCGACGTCGACCTGGTGATCTCCTGCACCGGCGCGGCCGGCGTGGTGGTCAAGGCCGAGGACGTGGCCGCCGCGGTCGCCGCCCGCGGGGCTGATCGGCCGCTCGCCCTGCTCGACCTGGCCATGCCGCGCGACGTCGACCACGCCGTGCACGAGCTGCCCGGCGCCCTGCTGGTGGACCTGGAGAGCCTCTCCCACGCGCACGCCGCCACCCCCGGCGCCGGCGACGTGGACCAGGTCGGCCGGATCGTCGCCGACGAGGTGACCGCCTTCGGCGCCGCCCAGCGGGCCGCCCGGATCGCACCGACCGTGGTCGCGCTGCGGGCGATGGCCTCCGACGTGGTCTCCGCCGAACTGGGCCGGCTGGACTCCCGGCTGCCCGACCTGGACGAGCGCTCCCGTGCCGAGATCACCCAGACCGTCCGCCGCGTCGTCGACAAGCTGCTGCACGCTCCGACCGTCCGGGTGAAGCAGCTGGCCGCCGAGCCCGGCGGCGCCTCCTACGCGGACGCGCTGCGCGAGCTGTTCGACCTCGACCCGGCGGCCGTGCACGCCGTGTCGGGCACACCCGTCGGCGGCCCCCAGCCCTCGGGCGGGGGCGCCAGATGAACCGTCAGCCATCCCACGAGTACCACCGGGACGATCACCTCATGAATGGTCAACCGATCACGGAGCAGGCTCCGGCCGCCACCGCGACCCTGCGGCTCGGCACCCGGCGCAGCGCGCTCGCCATGGCCCAGTCGGGCATGGTGGCCCGCGAGGTCACCCGGGTCACCGGGCGCCCCGTCGAGCTGGTCGAGATCACCACCTACGGCGACACCTCCCGGGAGGCACTGGCGCAGATCGGCGGCACCGGCGTGTTCGTCTCCGCACTGCGGGACGCGCTGCTGGAGGGCCGGATCGACTTCGCCGTGCACTCGCTCAAGGACCTGCCCACCGCCGCCCCGGAGGGCCTGGCGCTGGCCGCCGTCCCCGAGCGCGAGGACGTCCGGGACGCCCTGGTCGCCGCCGAGGGCCTCACCCTGGACGAACTGGTGGAGAAGCTGGCCGGCGCCGGCCGCCCGGCCCGGATCGGCACCGGCTCGCCGCGCCGGATGGCCCAGCTGAACGCCTGGGCCACCGCCCGCGGCGCCGCGCTGGAGACCGTCGCGATCCGCGGCAACGTGGACACCCGGATCGGCTACGTGACCAGTGGCGAACTGGACGCGGTGGTGCTGGCCACGGCCGGCCTCAACCGGCTCGGCCGGAGCGCCGAGATCTCCCAGCACCTCGACCCGGAGCTGATGCTCCCGGCCCCCGGCCAGGGCGCGCTCGCGATCGAGTGCGCCGGCGCCGACACCGACCTGACCGCCGCGCTCGCCGCCCTGGACCACGCCCCCACGAGGGTCGCCGTGGTCGCCGAGCGGGCCCTGCTGGCCACCCTGGAGGCCGGCTGCTCGGCTCCGGTGGCCGCGCTGGCCACCTGGGCGCGGCCGAACGAACTGCGGCTGGAGGGCGTGGTCGGCGACCCCGACGGCGCCGCCCTGCTGAAGATGTCCGCCAACGGTCCGATCGTCCTCGACGAGACCGCCGAGCAGCACGCGACGGCCCTCGGCCGCGCGCTGGCCGCCCGGCTGCTCGACGCGGGCGCGGCCACCCTGATGGGGGAGCGAGCCCGATGAGCCCCACCGCCGCCACCGAAACCCCGCTCCCGGGCGGCCAGTCCGCCACCGGACGGTGCACCTTCCTGGGCGCGGGCCCCGGGGACCCGGGGCTGCTGACCCTGCGCGCGGTCGAGGTGCTGTCCTCGGCCGACATCCTGGTCGCCGACCCGCTGACCGCAGCGGCCGTGCGCACCCACTGCCCGGCCGGTGTGCAGGTGCACACCCCGGCCGCCGAGGGCGCGGACTTCAACCTGGCCGGGCTGGTCGCCGAGGCCGTGCGGGCCGGCAAGCACGTGGTCCGCACCGTCGACGGCGACCCGGGCCTGGACGGCTGCGCCGCCGAGGAGATGCTCAGCTGCGCCGGCGACGGCATCCCCTTCGAGGTGATCCCGGGCGTCGCCCAGTCGGTCGGCGTCCCGGCGTACGCGGGCATCCCGCTGCGCGGCGCGGCCGGCGCCGACGTGCGCTTCGTGGACGGCACCGCGCTGCTGGCCGGTAGCCCGGTGGACCTGGGCGCGCCGGAGACCACCCTGGTCGTCCGGACCACCCTGGGCCAGCTGCCGGCCACCGCGGGCGCCCTGGTCGCCAACGGCCGCAAGCCGGAGTCGGCGCTGAGCGCGACGCTCTCCGGCACCACCACCCGCCAGCGGACCTTCACCTCGACCCTGTCCGGCATCGCCGCCGACCTGAAGGCCGCCCGGGTGCTGCCCTCGCCGGTCTCCGCCCCGGTGGACCCGGCGACCTCGGTGATAGCCGTGGTGGGCGAGCAGGTCGCCCACCGTTCCTCGCACTCGTGGTTCGAGACCAAGCCGCTGTTCGGCTGGAACGTGCTCGTGCCGCGCACCAAGGAGCAGGCCACCGGCCTGTCCGAGCAGCTGCGCTCGTACGGCGCGGTGCCGCAGGAGGTGCCGACCATCGCGGTCGAGCCGCCGCGCACCCCGCAGCAGATGGAGCGGGCCATCAAGGGCCTGGTCACCGGCCGCTACGAGTGGATCGCCTTCACCTCGGTGAACGCGGTCCGGGCCGTCCGGGAGAAGTTCGAGGAGTACGGCCTGGACGCCCGGGCCTTCGCCGGGATCAAGGTCGCGGCGGTCGGCGAGACCACCGCGCAGGCCCTGGTGGACTTCGGCGTGAAGCCGGACCTGGTGCCCTCCGGCGAGCAGTCCGCGGCCGGCCTGCTGGAGGACTGGCCGCCGTACGACCCGGTGTTCGACCCGATCGACCGGGTGCTGCTGCCGCGCGCCGACATCGCCACCGAGACCCTGGTGGCCGGCCTGGTCGAGCTGGGCTGGGAGGTCGACGACGTGACGGCGTACCGGACGGTGCGCGCCTCGCCGCCGCCGGCCGAGACCCGCGAGGCGATCAAGGGCGGCGGCTTCGACGCGGTGCTCTTCACCTCGTCCTCGACCGTGCGGAACCTGGTCGGCATCGCCGGCAAGCCGCACAACGTCACGGTCATCGCCTGCATCGGCCCGGCCACCGCCAAGACCGCCGAGGAGCACGGCTTGCGGGTCGACGTGATGGCCCCGGCGCCGTCGGCGGCCGCGCTGGCCCAGGCCCTGGCAGACTTCGGGGCCAAGCGCCGCGACACCGCCACGGCCGCCGGCGAGCCGGTCTACCGGCCCAGTGAGCGCCGCCCGGGTTCGCGCCGCAAGGCCCGCTGACACCCATGGGACCGGGGGCGGCGATCCGTCGCCCCCGGCACACTGCACAACCGTTCGGAGAGAGAAGCCGTGTCCGCTGAATTCCCGTACGTACGCCCGCGCCGACTGCGCCGGAGCCCGGCGATGCGCCGGCTGGTCGCCGAGACCCGGCTGCACCCGACGGAGCTGATCCTGCCGCTGTTCGTCCGCGAGGGCGTCAGCGAGCCCGTCCCGGTCACCTCCATGCCGGGCGTGGTCCAGCACACCCGGGACACCCTGCGCAAGGCCGCGGTGGAGGCGGCCGAGGCGGGCCTGGGCGGCCTCATGCTGTTCGGCGTGCCGGCCGTGCAGGACGCCACCGGCAGCGAGGGCACCAACCCGGACGGCATCCTCCAGCAGGCGATCCGTGACGTGGTCGCCGAGGTCGGCGACGCCCTGGTGGTCATGTCGGACCTCTGCCTGGACGAGTACACCGACCACGGCCACTGCGGCGTGCTGGCCGCCGACGGCAGCGTGGACAACGACGCCACCCTGGAGCGCTACGCCGAGATGGCGCGGGTGCAGGCGGACGCGGGCGTCCACCTGGTCGGCCCGTCCGGCATGATGGACGGTCAGATCGCGGTGGTCCGCAGGGCGTTGGACGAGGCCGGGCACCAGGACGTGGGCATCCTCGCCTACACCGCCAAGTACGCCTCGGCGTTCTTCGGCCCGTTCCGCGAGGCGGTCGGCTCCTCGCTCAAGGGTGACCGCAAGAGCTACCAGCAGGACCCGGCGAACGCCCGCGAGGCGCTGCGCGAGCTGGAGCAGGACCTCGCCGAGGGCGCCGACCTGGTGATGGTGAAGCCGGCCATGGCCTACCTGGACATCGTGCGCCAGGTCGCCGACGCCTCTCCGGTGCCGGTCGCGGCGTACCAGGTGTCGGGCGAGTACGCGATGGTCGAGGCGGCCGCGGCGAACGGCTGGATCGACCGGGAGCGGATGATCATGGAGACGCTCACCTCGATCCGCCGGGCCGGGGCCGAGCAGATCCTCACCTACTGGGCGGTCGAGGCCGCCGCGATGCTCAAGTAGCAAGCAAGCTACTCGCCCGCTCGCCTCCGGGGCGGGGCAGACGGAAGGCCGGGCACCCTCGTGGAGGGGGCCCGGCCTTCCGGGTCCTACTTCCAGCCGTTGATGTGCGCGAAGCCCTCGCCGCCGCCGATCACGTCGGTGGAGGTGGCGGCGCCGCCGCCGAAGCCGCCGGCGATGACGTCGCTGGTGTGGCCGACGCCCCAGCCCGCACCGGCCACGAACGGCTGGTCGCCCGAGGCGACGAACTCGCCGCCGCCCGCGAGGCCGACGTGCGCGAACGCCGGGGTGGCGGCACCCGCGAGCGCCAGCGCGGCGGTGGCGGTCAGTGCGGCCTTGGCCAGCTTGCTCTTCATGGAAATGCCCTCTCTTTCGGAGCGCCCCGGCGGGCGCTGCCTCTGACACGTGATCACATCCGGTCGGCCGGACCGGCGCCCTGAGCGCCGCTCCGAACGTCCGCTCACCCGGCCGGTCCGCACCTGTTCGGCGGCCGGCCGGACACCTTGCCCGTAGCGCCCGGAGGGCCCGGGGAGACGTACCTCCCCGGGCCCTCCGTCCGTGCCGTGCCCCTTGATCAGCCGATCAGGTGCGAAACGCCCGCGTCGCCCGAGGACTGGGTGTTCTGGCCGACGTTGCAGATCTGCTTCGGGGTGCTGTTCAGGATCGGCACCTCGACCGGAACCGCGACGCCGACCACGGCGACGGCGATGTTGTGGACCTCCGGCAGGCAGATGTTCGCGTTGTCCAGGGTGTGGAAGTTCGGGCTGCCGTTGCCGTGGGTGCCGGTCTGGTTGGTGCCGCCGTTGCCCTGGACGGAGGTGGCGGCGCCGTCCGAGTCGACGATGGCGGAGGCCGAGCCGGCGGACATCGCGATGGCGGCGGCGGCCAGGCCGGCGGCGGCGAGGGACTTCTTGATCATTTCCGGTTTTCCTCTCGGGGGGTGAATCGGGGAGCGATTCGAAGGGTGGTTCAGGGGGAGTGCAGCTGGGGGAACGGTCAGCCGATCAGGTGGGACACGCCCGCGTCGCCGTGGCTCTGGGTGCCCTGGCCCTGGGTGCAGTACTGCTTGCCACCGCTGTTGGCGATCGGGACCTCGACCGGGACGGCCACGCCGAGCACGCCCACCGCGATGTTGTGAATCTCGGGGAGGCAGACGTTCGCGTTGTCCAGGAAGTGGAAGTTCGGGCTGTTGTTCCCGACCGTGCCGGTGAAGTTGGT
Source organism: Kitasatospora sp. NPDC086801 (assembly GCF_044745805.1). Classification (NCBI taxonomy): domain Bacteria; kingdom Bacillati; phylum Actinomycetota; class Actinomycetes; order Kitasatosporales; family Streptomycetaceae; genus Kitasatospora; species Kitasatospora sp. NPDC086801. The sequence continues at coordinate 236,082 of NZ_JBIVAX010000001.1, read as the reverse complement.
ACCACCGTTGCCCTCGATGGAGGCGGCGGCGCCGTCCGCGTCACCGATCGCCGAAGCGGGCGCGGCGGCGGCGGCCAGCGCGGCGACGGCCAGGCCGGCGGCGGCGAAGGACTTCTGGATCATGGGGAGATCCCTCTCTGAAATGCTCTTGGTTTCCGTGCGTACAACGCGTAGAACGCTCAGACCCGGTCTGCAGTCACTGACGTCCAGATCAAAGAATGACGGCACGGAAGGTTACGGGGATTTTTGAAAAGAGTCCGGGAGGCGCGTCGCAGAGTGGTTTCCGGTCGGATTATTAGGCCGAACCGGTTAACCGCCGCAATCCGAACTCACGGTCACTCGTTGAGGCAGATTGCTTTCCGGCTGCGCCCCGCAGCCCCTCCCTTCAGGGATCTCCAGTACGGACAGGCAGAACGGTGAAAAGCATGAAGTTCTCCAAGCGGGCCGGCGCGATGCTGTTGGCGGTCGGTGCGGGCATGCTCGCCTCCCAGGGAGCGGCCTCCGCCGCCCAGGTCAGCCCCGACCAGGTCGGTGCCCTGGAGGACAAGCTGGCCACCCAGCAGGTCCCGGCGGACGTGCCGCTCACCCCGCTCGGCAGCCACCTCAAGGCCGGCATCCCGACCTCGTTGCTCCTGCCGCCGGCGCCCGGCCGCACCACCAGCACCGAGCTCGTCCCGGACCGGCTGGTCCCCGAGCTGCACACCGGCAAGGTCGGCCCGAGCGCCAAGGCCGAGCTGCCGCTCCCGCTGGTCGACCAGGGCGCCGACCTCGGCCAGGTGCTGCTGGAGGCCCCGGCCGCGCCGCTGCACGCGGACACCCCCGGCCTCGCCCTCGGCAAGCCGCTCGCCCTCGTCCAGGACGGCACCGGCCAGCTGGCCGACGGCCGGCTCAAGGTGGACGAGGTGGACCCGCGACTGGTCACCGGCACCGTGCAGGCCGTCCCCGGGGCCACCGCCAGCCTGGGCAACGACGACCACCGGATCTCGGTCACCGACGAGGTGGGCGACCTGGCCGCGACCACCACCGCGACCACCACCGGCGTGGTGCAGCAGACCGGCCTGACCGACCTGACCCAGCTCTGAGCCCAGCGGCTCCGGGCACGGCGGAGCCCGGCACCCCGTACGCGACCGGGGTGCCGGGCTCTCGGCTGCGCCGGGCGGCTCAGCCCGGCAGGACGCCGGTCAGCCCGCCGACCAGCGGGAGGTCCCGGATGCCGCCACCCGCGCTCAGCGGGCCGGTCAGCCCGCCGGTGCCGACCGGGGCCAGGCCCTGGTCGGGCTTGACGGTCGCGCCGTTGTTGAGCACGTCGGCCGAGGAGTTCGCCCACGGGTCCAGGCGCAGGTCCTTGACCGGCGCGATCCCGTAGCCGAGGCCGGAGGTCGTCCCGTTCAGCGCCTGGCCGACATCGGTCTTCGCCAGCTTGGCCGGGCCCGAGGCGGGGGCCGAATCGGTCGTGGTGGCGGCCTGCGCCGAGCCGGCGCCGAGCAGCACCGTGGCGCCGACGGCGACGACCAGGCAGGCCCCGCTCTTCTTCGAAACCATGCGGATCACCCTTCGGTGGATCGGGGGCCGGACGGCCACCGGCCGCCCGGGGATGCCGAACTGCCCCCCGGCCGGCTGGTCGGGGGGCAGTACGGCCGGAATGCGTGCCGATCGGGGATCAGCAGTCGTCCGCGGGCTGCGGGTGGATCTCCGCGTTGGCGCAGCTGTTGCCGAAGGCCGGGTTCAGCAGGCCGATGACGTTGATGGAGTTGCCGCACAGGTTGACCGGGATGTGCACCGGGATCTGGACCTGGTTGCCGGAGACGACACCGGGGGAGCCGGCGGCCACGCCCTCGGCGCCGGAGCTGGCGGCGGCGGAGCCGGCCGCGCCGAGCACCAGGCCGGCAGCGGCGGCGGACAGGACAGCGGCCTTCTTCACGTTCTGCATGGGGGTTGATCTCCTCGATCACACACGGGTGGAGCGTGCCGCGCCCCGGCGTCGCGGGGCGCGGCACGGGCTCGGTGAATCAGCTGTCGCCGGTGCGGCGACGGCGGGTTCAGCCGACGTTGGCGCAGTTGTTGCCGAACGCCGGGTTCAGGATGCTGACGACGCCGATGGAGTTGCCGCAGACGTTCAGCGGGATGTGCACCGGGATCTGGATCTGGTTGCCGGAGAGCACGCCGGGGGAGCCGGCGGCCACGCCCTCGGCGCCGGAGCTGGCGAACGCACCGCCGGCGGCACCGAGGACCAGACCGGTGGCGGCCAGGGACAGGACGGCTGCCTTCTTGAAGTTACGCATGTCTTTCCTCCGTTTTCTGCCCGACGGATGGGAAATGTCGGGAGCGGGGCGAGCACGAATACTCACCCGCTGGCTTCTGGGATTGCCGTGATTGTCACTCCGGCGGCGCACACCGGCGTGTTTCGCCCATGGCTCGGGCGTCGACGCGGCCGCCGCGTTGTTCCAGCACCTCGCGAACAATTCCCACACGGCCGGGAGCGGTTCGGGCGGAGGTGCGACCAGGGGAATTCCCGGTCAGGCGCTGAGGCAGCTATCGCCGAACGCCGGGTTCAGGAGGCCCACCACGTCGACCGAGTTGCCGCACACGTTGAGCGGGATGTGCACGGGCACCTCCACCGAGTTGCCCGAGACCGCGCCGGCCGAGCCGGCCGCGACACCTTCGGCGGACGCGCCGTGCAGGTGGTGGGCGGACGCGACGCCGGCACCGGCGGCGAGCAGTGCGGCGCTGGCCGCGGTGCCGACGACGCCGTGGGCGAGCTTGCGCATGGGCGGTACTCGATTCGTGTTGTAGGGCCGGGTGGATCGTGTTCCGCCAGAGAGAACGAGGCACCGCGCGAGGGGAAACGGTCCGGTCCGCTGATCACCCGAATGCCGGTCGCCGTCTTCGTTGGGCCGGATGGGTGACAGTGCGTCCACCGTCGCAACCGGTCCGGGTGGGTCTCGTTCTTGATGTCGCACTCCCCGTGCATCTCTGTATGAACAGTCAGGAGGCTCGTATGAGCATCAAGAAGACCGCCGCCGTCGGCGCGGCCGTGGTGGGCATCGTGGCCGCCGGCGCCGGCACCGCGATGGCCAGCTCCGGCGCCGAGGGTGTCGCCGCGGGTTCCCCCGGCGTCATCTCGGGCAACCAGGTTCAGGTTCCGGTTCACGTTCCGGTCAACCTGTGCGGCAACACCATCGACATCATCGGTCTGCTGAACCCGGCGTTCGGCAACCACTGCGCCAACCTGGGCTGATCCTGTCCCCGGTTCGGCCGGTGCGAGCCGCCGTTCCGCGCTTCCCTCCTGGGGCGCGGGGCGGCGGCTCTCCGCATGTCCGGGGGTGTGTCGGGGCGTCAGGTTCCGGAGCCGCCACAAGCCTTGTTGCGTTACTTGTCAGTACCTAGAATATGAGACCTGCTCACCTTTCTTGCTCCGCGCCGCTCGGCGCCCCGGCCGGGCGGCCCCCACCCCCCGCAAGGAGTCGCGTGTGATCAGGTCCCGACTGACAGCGGCGCGGCGCGCCCGGACGGTGGCGCGCCGCTCCCCGTACGGCGCGCTGCTCGCCGCCGGCGCCCTCGTCGCCACCCTCGGCCTGGCCGGCGCCCCCGCCGCCCTCGCCGATCCCGCCCCCGCGGCCGGCGCCACCAGCCCGGCCGCGATCGTCGCCCTCGGCGACAGCGCCATCTCCGGGGAGGGCGCCGGCACGGACACCAACGACGGCTACTTCCCGGAGACCGACAGCCCCACCAACTACTGCCACCGGCACCCCAAGTCGGAGATCTTCGTCACCGACATCCCCGGGGTCACCCCGGTCGACCTCGCCTGTTCCGGCGCCCAGACCGGCGACCTGGTCAGCGACCCCGAACTCGCCAAGGTCACCGGCTCCGGCAGCGGCGACTTCGGCGAGCCCAAACAGGACGTCAAACTCGCCGACGTGGCGGGCAAGTACGACGTGAAGATGGTCGTCGTCACGATCGGCGCCAACGACGACTTCGACTTCAGCGGGATCATGATGCACTGCCTCGCGCAGTACTTCCCGATCCCCAAGGACCAGGGCTGCCGCGACACCATCGGCAGCGACGAGATCGTCCAGCGCGCCAAGCGGGTCCAGCCCAAGGTCGTCGCCGCGCTCCAGAACATCCGCCGGACCATGCGGAAGGCGGGCTACGCCGACTCCGCGTACCAGCTGGTCTACCAGTCGTACTTCAATCCGATCACCCCGGACATCCGGCACAACGACTACCTCGGCAAGGTCGCCGACGGCTGCCCGGCCTTCCCCGAGGACCTCGCCTGGGGCCACAACTGGGTGGTGCCGACCTTCAGCGACGCGCTGCGCGGCGCCGCCGAACAGGTGCCCGGGGTGCGCTACCTCGACCAGCGGCGGGTCGCCTTCGGGCACGAGGTCTGCGCGGAGTGGACCAGTTCCCCGTACGAGTACACCAACGGGGACGTCATCAACCTCGCCGAGTGGGCGCGCAACGGCTGCGACTCGCAGATCGGCATCCCCGGGCTGTGCATGAACATGGTCCGCCAGTCGTACCACCTGCGGGTGGCCGGCTACCGGGGCGAGGGCGTCTGCCTCGGCCAGTTCTTCGCCCAACCCGGACTGGCGCAGGCCTACTGCACGCTCAACCAGCAGAACACCACCGCCATCCAGCCGCTCACCCCCGGGCAGCCGTTCGCGGACGTCCCCGAGGACGGCTCCTGGTACCAGCTCACCAACGCGGGCACCGGCAACGCGCTCGACCTCTCCGGCGGCGGCACCTACGGCGACTCCACCAACGGCCGGGCCGCCATCACCTATCCCGCCACCGGCGGGCTCAACCAGTCCTTCGTCCTGGAGGCCAAGGCCGGCGGCAGCTACGAGCTCGACTTCAGCGGCAACCGGGACATGTGCCTGGACGCCAACGCCGCCTCCACCGCCCCCGGCACCCGCATCCAGCAGTGGCGCTGCAACGGCGGCGGCAACCAGCACTGGGTCCTCAAGCCGGCCGGCGGCGGCCGCTACAAGATCGCCGACTCCCAGGACCCGACCAAGGTGATCGCCCCCGGCGCCACCCTCGACGCCAAGGGCAACCCCGTCGCCGAACTCACCGCCGACACCGGCGCCGCCGCCCAGCTCTGGCAGCTCACCAAACTCGGCATCGTCCACCTCCACAGCTGACCCCCCTCACCCCGTCGCCGCCCCCACCGACCGGGTGGGGGCGGCGACAGGTTTTTCGGGGCGGGCGGGCGTTCGCGGGGCGGATGGGGGCGTGCCGTAGGCTCACCTGAAAAATCGCTGCGCCGTAGCCGCGCGGACCACCAGCGGGGCGGGGAGTACCCAGAGCAGATGAGCACGGCATCGAGCACCGAGTCGTCCAGCACCGAGCCCGGTGCTCCCGTGGCACCGGAGACGGAGCGGTCCGAGGAGCGCTCCGAGGAGCGGGCGGGCCGGGGGCCCGGCCGGTTCGGTGCCCTGGTGGACCGCTTCGCGCCCGCGCTCGGGGCGTACGCGGTGGTCAAGGCCACCGGCCTCACGGTCTTCATGCTGCTGCTGTCGCACACCGGGGACTACCTCAAGAAGAACCCGGGCCGCGGCGGCGGGGCCCAGCCGTGGGACGTACTGGGCACCTGGGACGGCGTCTGGTACCAGCGGATCGCCGAGAACGGCTACGACCCGCAGCTGATCCCGCTGCACGGCTGGCCGCTGGCCACCTACTACGAGAACTCGGCCGCCTTCTTCCCGCTCTACCCGTGGCTGATGAGGCTGGTCGGCGCGGTCACCGGGCTCGGCCCGTACGGCTCCGGGATCGTCGTCTCGGTGGTCGCCTCGCTCGTCGCGGCGGCGGGGATCTTCGCGATCGCGGAGCGGCTCGGCGGCTTCCGGGCGGGTGTGATCGCCGCGGTGATCTGGGGCCTGTTCCCGGGGTCGGGCGTGGAGTGGGCGGTCTACTCGGACTCGCTGTTCGTCGCGCTGTCCGCCTGGGCCTGCTACTGCGTGATGACCCGCCACTGGCTGACGGCCGGGGTGCTGGCGCTGGTGGCGGGCCTCAACCGGCCGACCGCCGCCGCGCTGATCGCCGCGGTGTCGATCGCCGCGCTGGTGGCGCTGATCCGGCGCACCGACGGGGTGGCCCGGCCGCTGACCGCGATGCTGATCACCCCGTGGGGCCTGATCGGGTACGTCGCCTGGGTCGGCTACCGGATGGGCGACTGGGGCGGCTACTTCAAGCTGCAGCAGGGCGCCTGGAACCGCTACTTCGACGGCGGCGCCTCGACCGTCCGCACGATCATGGACGTGATCACCGGGCACTGGGACTTCTGGCAGTCCAACCCCGCCCCGGACCTGATCGCGATCGCCCTGCTGATCTCCCTGCCCGGCCTGCTGGTGCTGCTGTGGCGTGCCCGGCCGCCGCTGGTGCTGGTGGTCTACACGGCGCTCACCATCGCCACCGCGCTGAGCAGCAACCAGATCTTCGGCAACATCTCGCGCTACCTGCTGCCGGCCTTCCCGCTGTTCATCGGCCTGGCGGTGGCGCTGCGCCGGGTGCGGACGTCCTCGCTGGTCGGCTTGTTCGCGATGCCGGTGGTGGCGGCGGGCTGGTACGCGGGGTATGCGCTGTTCGAGTTGGGTATCCCGTAGACCCGAGGTTGGTTGCCAACGGGATCATCCGGCAGCGGACGGGCCGTTGCTAACCTCGGACGTATGACGACGACCCCGCCCGTGCGCCAGATCCGCGACATCTCCGGCCTGCTGGACCACGCGAGCCACGTGCTGGCGACCCGGATGGCGGCCGCCTTCACCGAGCTCGGGATCACCCCGCGCGCCTACTGCGTGCTGTTCCACGCGCAGGAGACCGAGCGCACCCAGATCCAGCTGGCCGAGCTGTCGGACCTCGACAAGACCACCATGGTGGTCACCGTGGACGAGTTGGAGAAGGCCGGCCTGGCCGAGCGCCGCCCGTCCGCGACCGATCGCCGGGCCAGGATCATCTTCGTCACCGAGGCGGGCGAGCGCGCCGTCGAGCGGGGCACCGCGATCGCGGACCGGGTGCACCGGGAGGTGCTGGAGTCACTGCCGGGCCCGGAGGGGGAGGTGTTCGTGTCGGCGTTGACGCGCCTGGTGGACGGGTACCTGGCGGAGCCGGTGGAGAGCGAACGGACGGTCCGGCGGGCGCGTCGCGCCCGGGGCTGAGTCATGGCCCGATCATGATCCCGAGATAGATAGTCTCGAACAAAACAATCTGATAGCGTCTCGCCCGGTACTCGACGAACCGGGAGACCCGCCATGACCGCGCACGCCCCGACCGCCCCTGCCCCGACCACCCCTGTCTCGGCCGCGCCCGCCCCGCCCGCACCGGCCCCGGCGCCCCCGGCCCCCGCCCGCTCCCGCGCGCTCGCCCTGGCGGTGCTCTGCGCGGGAATGCTGATGATCATCCTGGACGGTTCGATCGTCACCGTGGCCCTGCCGGCCATCCAGCAGGACCTCGGCTTCTCGCCCGCCGGCCTGACCTGGACCGTCAACGCCTACCTGATCGCCTTCGGCGGCCTGCTCCTGCTCGCCGGACGGCTCGGCGACCTGATCGGCCGCAAGCGGGTCTTCGTCGCCGGGCTCACCGTCTTCACCGCCGCCTCGCTGCTCTGCGCGGTCGCCCCCGGCCCCGGCCCGCTCATCGCCGCCCGCTTCCTCCAGGGCATCGGCGGCGCGCTGGCCTCTTCGGTCAGCCTCGGCATGATCGTCACGCTCTTCCCCGAGCCGCGCGAACGGGGCCGCGCGATCGGCGCGTTCAGCTTCGTCGGCGCGGCCGGCGCCTCGATCGGGCAGGTGCTCGGCGGGGTGCTCACCGAGGCCCTCGACTGGCACTGGATCTTCCTGATCAACCTGCCGCTCGGCCTCGCCGCCGTCCTGCTCGCCGTCCGGGTGCTGGAGGCCGAACGCGGCCCGGGCCTGCGGGCCGGCGCCGACGCCCTCGGTGCCGCGCTGATCACCGCCGCCCTGATGCTCGGCGTCTACACCATCGTCGGCACCGGTGAGCACGGCTGGGGCTCCGCCCGCACGCTCGGCCTCGGGGCGCTCACCCTCGCCCTGCTGGCCGCGTTCCTGCTGCACGAGTCGCGGACCGCCCACCCGCTGCTGCCGCTGCGGATGTTCCGCTCCCGCACCGTCGCCGGCGCCAACCTGGTCCAGGTCCTGGCCATCTCCGGGATGTTCGCGTTCCAGATCCTGGTCGCCCTGTACGCGCAGAACGTGCTCGGCTACGGCGCCGCCGCCACCGGTCTCGCGATGCTGCCGGCGGCGGTTGCCGTCGGCGCGGTGTCGCTGCTGCTCTCCGCCCGGTTGAGCGCCCGGTTCGGCGAGCGCGCGGTGCTGCTCGCCGGCCTCGCCCTGCTGGTCGCGGCGCTGGGCCTGCTGGTCCGGCTACCGGCCGACGCCGACTACGTCGTCCACCTGCTGCCGACCATGCTGCTCATCGGGGGCGGGGGCCTGGTGCTGTCCGCGCTCGCGGTGCTGGGCATGTCGGGCGCCGGACCGGCGGACGCGGGCACCGCCTCGGGCCTGTTCAACACCACCCAGCAGATCGGCGCCGTGCTCGGCGTCGCCGTCCTCACCACCCTCGCCAACGGTCGTACCGCTGCCCTGGCCGCGGCCGGGCACTCCACCGCGGACGCCCTGACCGGTGGCTTCCGGCTCGCCTTCGCGACCGCCGCCGGCCTGCTCGCCGCGGCGCTGCTGCTGGCGGCAGTGGTCCTGCGGCCGACCGGCCGCAGGAATTGACGCAAGGTCAAACCGCTTCGCCCCGGCCGCTGTTCAGCGATCGGGGTGAAGGGCTGGGCGAAGGGTCACGGCCAGACCAGGCAGTACAGCTGGTGCCCGGCGTCGTGCAGCCGGTTGGCGAAGTCCTGCCACTCGTGCAGCATGCTGTAGATCACGAAGGCGTCGCGCGGTCCGCGCCGGTCGGGGACGGTGGACCAGATGAAGGCGGCGGCGCCGAGTTCGGTCTCGTCGGCCTTGCGGAGCGGTTCGACGACGTTCTGCGGGAGTTGGACGACGGCGTAGTCGGGGTGCAGCACGACGAGTTCCAGCGGCGGGACCTGGTGCAGCGGGACGCCCTGGATGCCGGTGAGGACCATGGCGCTCATGGTCTCCGGCTTGATCTTGGTGGAGAGGTGGCCGTTGGGGGAGCCGCTGGTCTCCATCAGGTCGCCGAGCCGCCCGAGCGAGCCGAGTTCGCCGGCGTCCAGGCCGAGCCCGCCGGGGCCGAGGGCGGTGGGGACTCTGGCGGCGGTGGCGCGGTCCGGAGCGCCGAAGTACTTGTACGTCACCCCCATGCGTCCCTCACCCCGCCTCTCGCCGCCGCGGCGGCCACGACCCGTACCCGCTCCCGTACCCCCGCGTGCGGTTTCGGCGGGCCTGCGGGAGCCCCCCGCGGCCTCGTCGTAGCCGTCCTGCGCCTCGGACACTCGGACCATCCTCACCGGAATTCGCCGGAATCGACAGACCCCCGCACGTCCGGCGTCCCTCCGGACGTGCTCCTTACCCGTCATGCGCCGCCGTACCCACTCGCGGTACGCGGCAGTCCTCTCCACACCCCTGCACACAACCGGAACGCCTGCGCACTCTGCGTGCACAGTCTGACTGGTCCGTGCTCCGGAGCAGTCAGCGACCCCTGCTGTACGGACAACCGTACAGACAACGGTGCCCGGATCATCGTTCCAGATGATCGGGTCCGACATGCAGAGCTCAAGGACACGATTTGAGACCATGTCTTCCGTGAGCTACCCCTACGAAGCCCCCCAGTCCCAGTCGCTGTTCGACCGCGCCTCCGTCGTGACGCCCGGCGGCGTCAACTCCCCGGTGCGCGCCTTCCGCGCGGTCGGCGGCACGCCGCGCTTCATGGTGTCCGGTACCGGCCCCTACCTCACCGACGCCGACGGCCGCGAGTACGTCGACCTGGTGTGCTCGTGGGGCCCGATGATCCTCGGCCACGCGCACCCCGCGGTGATCGACGCCGTCCAGCGGGCGGTCACCCGCGGCACCTCCTTCGGCACGCCCGGCCAGGGCGAGGTCGAGCTGGCCGAGGAGATCGTCGGCCGGGTCGCCCCGGTCGAGCAGGTCCGCCTGGTCTCCTCCGGCACCGAGGCGACCATGTCCGCGATCCGGCTGGCCCGCGGCTTCACCGGGCGCGCGAAGGTGGTGAAGTTCGCCGGCTGCTACCACGGCCACGTGGACGCCCTGCTGGCCGCCGCCGGTTCCGGCGTGGCCACCTTCGGCCTGCCGGACACCCCGGGCGTCACCGGCGCCCAGGCCGGCGACACCATCGTGCTGCCCTACAACGACCTGGCCGCCGTCGAGCGGGCCTTCGCCGCCCACCCGGGCGAGATCGCCTGCGTGATCACCGAGGCCTCGCCCGGCAACATGGGCGTCGTCCCGCCGCTGCCCGGCTTCAACGCGGGCCTGGCCCGGCTCTGCCGGGCGAACGGCGCGCTGTTCGTCTCGGACGAGGTGATGACCGGCTTCCGCGTCTCCAAGGCTGGCTGGTACGGCCTGGAGGCGGCGAACGAGGGCTGGGCGCCGGACCTGCTGACCTTCGGCAAGGTCATGGGCGGCGGCTTCCCGGCCGCGGCCTTCGGCGGGCGCGCCGACGTGATGGCCCACCTGGCCCCGGCCGGCCCGGTCTACCAGGCGGGCACCCTGTCCGGCAACCCGGTCGCCACCGCGGCCGGCCTGGCCCAACTGCGCGGCTGCACCGACGAGGTGTACGCGACGGTGAACCGGGTCGCCGCCGAGATCTCCACCCTGGTGTCGGAGGCGCTCACCAAGGAGGGCGTCACGCACCGGCTGCAGACCGCCGGGAACATGTTCTCGGTGTTCTTCACCGAGGCCGCCGTCACCAACTACGACGAGGCCAAGACCCAGGAGGCGTACCGTTTCACCGCCTTCTTCCACGCGATGCTCGCCGAGGGCGTCTACCTGCCGCCGTCCGCCTTCGAGTCCTGGTTCGTCTCGGCGGCCCACGACGAACGGGCGATCGAGCGGATCGCCGCCGCGCTTCCGGCCGCCGCCCGCGCGGCCGCCGCGGCCACGGCCTAGGCCCCGATCCATCCCTGCGAGCCCCAGGAGTACTGAGAAGTGAGCGCCAAAGAGATCACCGTCGTCCATCTGATGCGGCACGGTGAGGTGCACAACCCGGAGGGCATCCTGTACGGGCGCCTGCCGGGCTACCGGCTGTCCGAGCTGGGCCGGGAGATGGCCGAGCGGGTCGCCGAGGACCTGGTCGGCCGGGACATCACCCACGTGGTGGCGTCCCCGCTGGAGCGGGCCCAGGAGACCGCCGGGCCGATCGCCAAGGCGCACGGCCTGGACGTCGCGGCGGACGAGCGGCTGATCGAGGCGGACAACATCTTCGAGGGCAAGACCTTCGGCGTCGGCGACGGCTCGCTGAAGAACCCGGGCTACTGGAAGTACCTCACCAACCCGTTCAAGCCCTCCTGGGGCGAGCCCTACCTCGACCAGGTGGTGCGGATGATGGGCGCGCTCGGCGCCGCCCGGGACGCCGCGCGCGGGCACGAGGCGGTCTGCGTCAGCCACCAGCTGCCGATCTGGATCGTCCGCTCCTTCGTCGAGCGCCGCCGGCTCTGGCACGACCCGCGCCGCCGGCAGTGCTCGCTGGCCTCGCTGACCAGTTTCACCTTCGAGGGCGACAGGATCGTCTCGGTCGGCTACCGCGAGCCGGCCCGCGACCTGCTGCCCGCGCACCTGATCGGCAAGGGCGGCAAGGACAAGCCGGTGGGCAAGAGCTTCGGCGCGTGAGCCTCCGAGGCCGCCGGTAAACCCCGCGTAAGTATGGCCTCGGGCCACCCGGCGAGAGCCGGGTGGCCCGACTCCGTCACAGGTCAGAGGGGGTGCGACGCGCTAGGGAGGACCCCGGCGAACCTGCCCGGAACTCCATGCGAAACTTTTCACATGTCTGCCATGGCGCGCCCCCGTCCCCGTGTCGCCGCAGCCGCCGCCACTGTCGCCGCCGCTGCGCTCGTCCTCACCGGCTGTTCCTCCTCGGGCTCGTCGGGCAGCGGCGAAGGCCAGGTCGGCTTCGTCACCGTCAAGGGGACCAACCTGTCGAAGGTGGACACCGGCAAGCGCGGGACCGCACCCGACATCTCCGGGGATACCCTGGACGGCGGGCAGACCAAGCTCTCGGACTACCGCGGCAAGGTCGTGGTGCTGAACGTCTGGGGCTCCTGGTGCGGGCCGTGCCGGGCCGAGGCGAAGAGCCTCCAGGCCGTCTCGGAGCAGTACAAGGACCAGGGCGTCCAGTTCCTCGGTGTCAACACCCGGGACAGCGACAAGACCAACGCCGTCCGCTTCGAGCAGGAGCAGGGCGTCACCTACCCGAGCATCTTCGACCCGGCCGGCACCCAGCTGCTCAAGTTCCCCAAGGGCAGCCTCAGCCTGCAGTCCCTCCCGACCACCCTGATCGTCGACCGCGACGGCAAGCTGGCCGCCCGCGCCGTCGGCGGCACGACCCAGGACGCGCTGGAGTCGATCCTCCAGCCGGTGGTCGCGGAGCAGAAGCAGTGAGCCTGCCACTACAGCTCGCCGACAACACCGGGACCCTCCAGAGCGGGGCACTGCTGGTGGCCGCGCCGATCGCGCTCGCGGCCGGGCTGGTCTCCTTCTTCTCGCCCTGCGTGCTGCCGCTCGTCCCCGGCTACCTGTCGTACGTGACCGGCTTCTCCGCCGCCGACCTCGCGGACGCCCGCGGCGCGCGGCGTGGCCGGATGCTGCTCGGGGCGGTGCTGTTCATCCTCGGCTTCACCGCGGTCTTCGTCTCGGGCGGGGCGCTGTTCGGCCAGTTCGGCGACACCCTCGTGGCACACAAGCGGGTCATCTCGATCGTGCTCGGCGCGGTGACCATCGTGATGGGCCTCGCCTTCATGGGCATCGTCCCCGGCCTGAGCATGCGCGAGGTGCGCTCCCACCGCCGCCCGGCGGTCGGCCTGGTGGGCGCCCCGCTGCTCGGCGTGGTGTTCGGCGTCGGCTGGACGCCCTGCATCGGCCCGACCCTGGCGACCGTCCAGAACCTGGCCCTGAACCAGGCCGACGCGGAGCGCGGCGCCCTGCTGATGACCTTCTACTGCCTGGGACTGGGCGTACCGTTCATCGTGGCCGCGCTGGCCTTCCGCCGGGCCCTGGGTGCCTTCGGCTGGGTCAAGCGGCACTACCCGCTCGTCATGCGGATCGGCGGCGGCATGCTCGTCGCGGTCGGTCTGCTGCTCGTCACCGGCATCTGGGACTCGACGATGAGCGAACTGCAGTCCTGGACCGCCGACTTCTCGATCGGAATCTGACCGTGAGCAAGACCACGACCGAGGCCGAGCTGCCCCCGGCGCCGGACGACGCGGCCGCCGAGCGGCTCAGCAGCGCGCCGGTCGAGTCCGAGGGCCCGACCGGCATAGGGGTGTTGGGCTGGGCGCGCTGGATGTGGCGCCAGCTGACCTCGATGCGGGTCGCGCTGATCCTGCTCTTCCTGCTGTCGCTGGCCGCCATCCCGGGCTCGCTGATCCCGCAGTACCAGAACGGTCAGGGCCTGCTCAAGGTCGAGGCGTGGAAGACGCACCACACCGCTGTCGCGCCGATCTACGAGAAGCTCCAGCTGTTCGACGTCTACAGCTCGGTCTGGTTCTCCGCGATCTACATCCTGCTGTTCGTCTCGCTGGCCGGCTGCATCGTCCCGCGCACCTGGCAGTTCGTCGGCGTGCTGCGGGCCCAGCCGCCGGCCGCGCCGCGCAACCTGACCCGGATGCCGGTCTACGCGGTCTGGCGCACCGAGGCGGACGCCGACGCGGTGAACGCCGCCGCCCACCGGCTGCTGCGCAAGCGCCGGTTCCGCGCCAACCTGGCCGGCGGCGCGGTGGCCGCCGAGAAGGGCTACCTGCGCGAGGTCGGCAACCTGCTCTTCCACATGTCGCTGTTCGCGCTGCTCGGCGGCTTCGCCTGGGCCAGCCTGGCGTCCGGCACCGGCGGCAAGCTGATGGTCGAGGGCGAGGGCTACTCCAACACCATCACCCAGCTCGACGACTTCAACGGCACGCGGTTCTACGGCACCGAGGACCTCGACCCCTTCTACCTGAAGCTGAACGGCTTCACCGCCAAGTTCCAGGACAAGGGCGACCAGATCGGCGCCGCCCGGCAGTTCACCGCGAACGTCGAGTACGCGGCGGGCGAGGACACCTCGAAGCTCAAGCAGGGCACGATCGAGGTCAACCACCCGCTGGAGATCGGCGGCAGCAAGGTCTTCCTGATCGGCCACGGCTACGCCCCGGTCATCACCGTCAAGAACGGCAAGGGCGACGTCGTCTACCGGGGCGCCGTGCCGTTCCTGCCGCAGGACAGCAACCTGACCTCGACCGGTGTCGTGAAGGTCTCCGACTACGGCGCCGGCCCGGACGGCAACCCGACCCAGATGGGCTTCTCCGGCTTCTTCCTGCCGACCGCGCCGCTGAGCTTCGAGGGCACCGGCCCGGTCTCGCTCTACCCCGGCGACGCCGCCCCCGAGCTGGTGCTGAACGCCTTCGCGGGCGACCTGGGCACCGACTCCGGCCTGCCGCAGAACATCTACCAGCTCAACGACCGGAAGCTGACCCAGCTGACCCAGGACGGCCAGCCCGCCAAGGCCCGGCTCAAGCCCGGCCAGGTCTGGGCGCTGCCGGACGACTACGGCAGCGTCACCTTCGAGGGCTACAAGCAGTGGGCCAGCTTCAACGTCTCGCACCGCCCGGGCAACACGATCGCCCTGACCGGTGCGGTGCTGGCGATCCTGGGCCTGATCGGCTCGCTGTTCGTGCAGCGCCGCCGGATCTGGGTGCGCGCGGTCGCCCTGCCGGGCGGCGGCACCCAGGTGGAGCTGGCCGGGCTGGCCCGCAGTGAGTCGGCGAAGATCGCCGACGAACTGGCCGAACTCGCGGTGGACCTCCAGGACGACGCCCCGGCGTCGGAGGACGAGGACGACGCCGCGCCCGAGGACCCCGCAGCCGAGGGCCCCGCACCTGAGGACCCCGCAGCCGAGGGCCCCGCGTCCGAGGCCGCCGCGGCTTCGGACGCACCCGCAGAACCCGCAGTCCCTGCCGACCAGAACTCCAAGGAGTAGACGGTGCATCTCGCCTCGGGGGTCGACCCACAGCTGGCCGACCTCTCCAACAAGCTGATCTATTCGGCGATGGTGGTCTACACGCTCGCCATGTTCGCCCACATGATCGAGTGGACCTTCGGCAGCAAGGGCGCCGTCGCCGTCCGCTCGAAGGAGCAGTCGGGCAGCCTGTCCGAGACCCTCGCGGCCGGGACCAAGGGCGCGAAGAAGGTCACCGTCACCGTGGCGGGGGCCGGCGGCGGCACCACCACGCTCACCCGCACCGCCCTGGCGGGCGAGGGCGCGACGGTGGTCACCAGCGGGCGCGGCGCGGACGAGGAGGACGGTCCGGGCGCGGCCGGCAACAGCGCCCGGGCCGACCTGGCCGGCCGGATCGCGGTCTCGCTCACCGTGCTGGGGGCCCTGCTGCACGCCGGCGGCATCGTCACCCGCGGTCTCTCGGTCTCCCGCTGGCCGTGGGGCAACATGTACGAGTTCTCCTGCGCCTTCGCCTTCGCCATGACGGCGGCCTACCTGGTGCTGCTGGCCTCGAAGAAGAACGTCCGCTGGCTCGGCCTGCCGGTCGTGCTCGCGGGGCTGCTGACCCTCGGCATCGCCACCACGGTGCTGTACACCGACTCCGAGCAGCTCGTCCCGGCGCTGCACTCGCCGTGGCTGGCGATCCACGTCTCGACCGCGATCTTCTGCGGCGGCGCCTTCTACGCGGCGTTCATCGCCACGCTGCTGTACCTCGGCAAGGACTCCTTCGACAAGCGGATCGCGGCCGGCCTGACCACCGGCCCGCTGGGCACCCCGGCGTCGGTCTGGCGCCGGCTGCCCGCCGCGTCCACCTTCGACAAGCTGTCCTACCGGATCAACGCCCTGGTCTTCCCGCTCTGGACCTTCACCATCATCGCGGGCGCGATCTGGGCCGAGGCGGCCTGGGGCAAGTACTGGGAGTGGGACCCGAAGGAGACCTGGTCGTTCATCACCTGGGTCGCCTACGCCTGCTACCTGCACGCCCGCGCGACGGCCGGCTGGAAGGGCCGCAAGGCGGCCTACCTGGCGCTGGCGGCCTTCGCCTGCTGGCTCTTCAACTACTACGGCGTGAACATCTTCGTCACCGGCAAGCACTCCTACGCGGGGATCTGACCGGGGCACACAGTCACCCACCGGCCCGGCTCTCCGCAGAAGGTAGCCGGGCCGAGGTGCGACAGGGGTAGTTCGTGCCGGCCGTCGGCCGGTACGGGGAGGAACGAGGAGGAAATCGCGCAATGGAGTGCGACGAGGTCATGCTGACCGTCCGAATCACCGCCGCCGAGCGCACGTTGCTCCGCCGGCTAGCCCAGGGACACCGCAGCGACGTGTCCGAGGTGGTGGCCGACGGGCTGCTGGACATCATCCCCACGCTCAGCTCGCCGGGGGACGCCTACCGCCTGCTGGGCGCCCTGGCGACGCCGGCGCCGTGCGCGCTGACGGTCTGGCTGCCGACCCCGCTGGCCGATCTGCTGGTGCCCGGCGCGGCGCGGATCGCGCAGGTCACCGAGGTCCGGATCGAGTCGGCCAGCGCGATGCTGGGCGCGGCGCTGCGGCTCTGGCTGGCCCAGGACCCGGTCCGGCTGGCCACCAACCTCAGCGTGATGCACGCCGGTCGGCCGCCGGCGCTGGTCGCCGCTTAGGCCCCGTCCGGCCGAGGGAAGGCCGTTCAACTGGCCATCGGCAGCCGGGGGCTGCCGGTGGCCAGGCCGGTGGAGCGGCCGTCGAAGGCCTCCCGCCGGGCGGGTACCGTCGGCGTCCCGGCCGGTCTGTCACCCGATCTGTCGTCCGGTCTGTCACCCAGCCTGTCCGCCGGTCCGTCGGCGGGTCCGTCGAGCGGTTCGGTGAGCAGCCAGCAGTCGGCCGCCGTCCGCCCGTCCTGGACCAGCAGCACCCGGACGGGCAGCCGGCGGCCGTCCGGCGCCTGTTCGTGGACCGCCTGGACCAGGCAGGGCCGGTCCAGCTCGATGTAGTGGTCGAAGGAGGTCACCAGCTCGACCGGCACCACTGGTTCGGGGTGGCGCAGCCGCTGGGCGGCCTGCCGGGCGGCCTCCAGCACCAGCATCCCGGGCACGTGGTCCAGCTCGTGGTCGAACAGCACCGGGTGCCCGGCGTCGGTGCGCAGCAGCCAGGTGTCGGGCCGCAGGGTGGGGCTGAGCACGACGTCCGCGGGCTGTGCGCGGCCGACGAGTTCGGGCGCGGTGGGCGCGGGCGGCCGGGGCAGGGCGGCGGCCCGCCGCTCGGGGCCGCGCAGCCGGGCGTAGGAGGCGGGGGAGATGACCCGCAGCTGGCCGGAGCCGTGGCCGATCGGGCGGTCGTCCCGGGATATGTCGATGTGCACCCGCAGCGAGACCAACCGGCCGTGCCGCATCCGGACGTCCTCGCAGCCGACCGCGAGCATCAGCGAGGCCGGCCCGGTGGTGACGGCCAGGCCGCGCAGCCCGTCCGGGCCGAGCGCGTAGGAGAGGTCCTCCATGACGAACTGGTGGCCGCGCGGCACCCCGAAGCCGGCGTGGCCGATCAGCAGTCCGGCCTGCCGGATGGTCTCGGCCATCAGCACCGGGTCGTGGAAGCGGTCCCCGGGCAGGCGGTAGAAGCCGTGCAGCCGGGGCCACTGGGCGCCGAGCAGGAAGTCGTACGGGCCGGTGGCCTGCCAGCCGGTGAGGAACACCTCGGACACCGAGGTGCGGTGCACCAGGTGGCGGGAGACGGTCCGCTCGTGGAAGTCGTAGCCGGGCCCGGGGTGGGCGTACGGACCGTGGGCGTCCGGCTCTACGATCAATGGCATGACGGGCCCTACTCCAGGGTGGCGGTCGAGCGGCCGGTACGGCCGCCTGAAACAAAACATACAGACCACCCGGTTTCTCTTCTGCGTCTGGGGTGGCCCCTGCCGCGCAGCCCGACGCGACCACGCTACCCGGCCCCTGGACTGGGGTAATGGCTGCCCGGGGGGTGGCAGACCTCGGGCGGGGGTGCTCCCCGCTGGACGGCGGGGTCGGCCGAGGAGCTAGATTAGATACCAACCATGCGGTTTCGGTCGGCGCCGTCCGCATGCGAGGCGTCGCCCCCCACCGGCGGCGCGCTGACAGCAGCCGGGCGGGCGGGGGGAAACGCGTCCGGCCGAGTCCGGAGGGGCCCAGTGGTCAAGCAGGAACGAGCGGGGCGGACCAGGCGTGCCGTGCTGCTCGCCGCGGCGGACACGTTCGCCGGCGTGGGCTTCGAGGCCGCCAGCCTGGTCGATATCAGCCGCCGGGCCGGGGTGAGCAAGGGCGCCCTCTACTTCCACTTCGTGTCCAAGCAGGCCCTCGCCGACGGCGTGCGCGCCGCCGCCGGGCGCGAGATCGGCTCGGCCGCGCTGCGGGCCCTGCGCTCCGGCGGACCGGCCCTCCAGGGCCTGATCGACTTCTCGCACGAACTCGCCCGGCTGCTGCGCGAGGACGTGATGGTCCGGGCCGGCGTCCGGCTCGGCCGCCAGGGCCAGCCCCGGGCCGACACCCCGGACGGCCCGCCCGGTGCGGACGCCGCCTGGCGCAGCCTCACCGCCGTCGTCCACCGCCTGCTGGACCGCGCCGCCGAGGCCGGCGAGCTGCGCCCCGGGCTGGACCGCCGGGCCGCCGCCGAACTGCTCACCGCGGTGGCGGCAGGCCAGGTGCTGCTGGGCGCCGAGGAGACCGACCGGCCCGGGCCGGAGGCCGTCGGCAGGCTCTGGGCGGCCGCGCTGCCGGCCCTGGTGGCGGCGGAGCACTGCGCCGGCTACCGGCTCTGAGCGCTCCCGGACGAAGCGCCCCGGGACAGGTCCAGGGGGCTCCCTAGGAGTGCACCCGTTCGGCGACGCTCAGCCGGGCGAGCGCGTGCGGCTGGACCAGGCCGGGCAGCACCAGCGTCCACAGGTCGGACATCCGCTGGATCAGGTCCCGCCGGTCGGTCAGCACCTGGGAGCTCAGCTGGATCCCGGTGACGGCCCCGGTGATCACCCCGGCGGCGGCCGCCAGGTCGATCCCCGGGTGGAGGTCCCCGGCGTCCCGGGCGCGTTCCAGCAGCCCGCGGGCCACGTCGGACCAGCCCTGGTAGGCGGCGATCTGCGGCTGGGTGAAGCTGCCGTGCTCGATCGTCAGCCGGATGCTGCCGCGCACCAGCGGGTCGTCCTGGAGGGCGTGGGCGAAGGCGTACCCGAGGTCGATCAGGGTCTGCACCGGGCTGTCCGAGGACGGCTGCCAGGTGCCCAGCCAGGCGCCCTGCCCCTCGATGACGGCGAGCGCCAGCTCCTCCTTGGAGCGGAAGTGGAAGTACAGCGCGCCCTTGGTGACACCGGCCCGGTCCAGGATCTCGGACATCGTGGCGGCGGCGTAGCCCCGCTCGTCGAACACCTCGGCCGCCGCGAGGAGTACCGTCTGGCGGGTCGCCAGCGCGCGGGCCTGCCTGGCCATCGCAGCCTCCCTGGATAGTTCTGGTCCATCGGCAGCGGCCGATCCTATGGGGGCCGACGGGGCGGCGGGCCGCATACCGTCCAGTAGGTATTCTACCGAGCCGTTCCGGGGCGGAGCGGACACCCGGTGGTCGGAGCGGGCCTGGACCGCCGGACGGGGCCGCCGGGACGGCCGGACGGCCGGCCACCCGGGTGGGGTGGCCGGCCGTCGCGGGAGGTTCCGGGCCGTCAGGCGGCCTGCTGCCAGCTGACCGGCGAGTAGTAGACCGGGCGGCGCTCCAGGCGCTGCCAGTTGGCGATCGGCTCGACCTGAGCGGTCGCGGCGGCCTGCTGCGCGACGGCCGCCCGGGCCATCAGCACGGCGGTGAGGGCGGCCAGCTCCTCGTCGGAGAGCGAGCCGCGGACGATACGGACGAGGGGTTCGGCGGAAGCGGTCATGGTCTGGTTTCTCCCCCGGTGGCTTGTGGTGTGTGGTGGTCGCTCGGAACTGCGTGCTGCGGGCCGCGCGTGGCGCGGGCGTTACATCGGCGGGTTGCCGTGCTTGCGGCTGGGCAGGTCGGCGTGCTTGGTGCGGAGCATGGCCAGGGCGGAGGCGATCACCTGGCGGGTCTCGGCGGGGTCGATGACGTCGTCGACGAGGCCGCGTTCGGCCGCGTAGTACGGGTGCATCAGTTCGTTCTTGTATTCCTTGATCTTCTGGGCGCGCATGGCGTCGGGGTCTTCGGCGGCGTTGATGTCGCGGCGGAAGATGACGTTGGCGGCGCCTTCGGCGCCCATGACGGCGATCTCGTTGGTGGGCCAGGCGTAGGAGAGGTCGGCGCCGATGGAGCGGGAGTCCATGACGATGTAGGCGCCGCCGTAGGCCTTGCGGAGGATGAGCTGGATGCGGGGCACGGTGGCGTTGCAGTAGGCGTAGAGGAGTTTGGCGCCGTGGCGGATGATGCCGTCGTGCTCCTGGTCGACGCCGGGGAGGAAGCCGGGGACGTCGAGCATGGTGACGAGGGGGATGTTGAAGGCGTCGCACATCTGGACGAAGCGGGCGGCCTTCTCGCTGGCGTTGATGTCGAGGACGCCGGCGAGGGACTGGGGCTGGTTGGCGATGATGCCGGTGACGTGGCCGTCGATGCGGGTGAGGACGCACAGGACGTTGGTGGCCCAGCGTTCGTGGACTTCGAGGTATTCGCCGTGGTCGACGATCTCCTCGATGACCTTGCGCATGTCGTAGGGGCGGTTGCCGTCGGCGGGGACGAGGTCGAGGAGGGTGTCGTTGCGGCGCTCGACGGGGTCGTCGTTGACGGCGGGGGGCGGCATCTCGCGGTTGTTCTGGGGGAGCAGGGAGAGGAGGTAGCGGACTTCCTCGATGCAGGACTGCTCGTCGTCGTAGACGAAGTGGGAGACGCCGGAGATGCCGGCGTGGACGTCGGCGCCGCCGAGGCCGTTCTGGCTGATCTTCTCGCCGGTGACGGCCTGGACGACGTCGGGTCCGGTGATGAACATCTGGGAGGTCTCGCGGACCATGAAGACGAAGTCGGTGAGGGCGGGGGAGTAGGCGGCGCCGCCGGCGCAGGGGCCGAGCATGACGGAGATCTGCGGGATGACGCCGGAGGCCCTGGTGTTGCGCTGGAAGATGCCGCCGTAGCCGGCGAGGGCGGTGACGCCTTCCTGGATGCGGGCGCCGGCGCCGTCGTTGAGGGAGACCAGCGGGGCTCCGGCCGCGATGGCCATGTCCATGATCTTGTGGATCTTCTGCGCGTGGGCCTCGCCCAGCGCACCGCCGAAGATCCGGAAGTCGTGCGCGTAGGTGAAGACGGTCCGCCCGTGCACGGTGCCCCAGCCGACGATCACGCCGTCGGTGTGCGGCTTCTTCGCCTCCAGGCCGAAGCCCTGGGCGCGGTGCCGGCGCAGCGGCTCGACCTCGTGGAAGGAACCCTCGTCCAGCAGCAGGTCGATGCGCTCGCGGGCGGTCAGCTTGCCCTTCGCGTGCTGGGCCTCGGTGGCCTTCTCGCTGGGGCCGCGCCGCACCTTCTCGCGCAGTTCGTGCAGCTCGGCGACCCGCCCGCGGGCGTCGGCCGCGACCTCGGGGACCTCGCCGTCGACTGGCGCCTCATGCACAACCGTCATCTCGAACCACTCCAAGGGTGAGGGAACTGTCCGACAGCCAACGTCTGCTGTGCCCCCGGCTGCGAATCACTTTCTTCACTTATGACTGTACGAGGGGCCGTGCGTTGGTTTCGGCGTCGATTCCGTACAAGGTCGGGTCCGTTTAGATGTCAGGCCTGCACAGAAGCGGTGGTCCCGAAGCCGGAGCGTTGGGTGTCCGTTCGAATACCGGGGGTTGTCGGGCAGGTGATGGTCCGATGATCTGAGCATGAAGAAAAGCGCAGGTCAGGGCCGTCGTTCAGTAATGTAGGGCGGCTCTCTTGCGCTTTGCTCAAGCTCCGCTCAAGCCAGGCCGGGCGGCGGTGCGGATCCGTGCTAGGGGGCGCCCAGTCGTAGGGAAGCGCCAAAAACGCCACAGCCCACCCGATGTCGTCCGGGTGGGCTGTCCGGGGGATCCCCCCAGTGGCTCCGATCAGCTCTTTCGGCCGTCCTCCGGCTCGTCCTCGCCCCGCAGCTCCTGCTCGCGGCGGCGCAGATCGGCCTCCCACTGCTTCAGCATGTCCTCGTGATCCTTGTTGCTCTTCTTCAATGAGGCGAGGAATTCGGGGTCGTCGTCGGGTGCGAGCGGGCGGCCGTCGCGCCGGACCGGCTGCCCGGGGAGGCCGTCGTCGTCGCCGGGCGCCCCGGTCCGCAGGAGGCCGCGCTGCTTGCCGGCCACCAGCCAGGCGATCGGGCCCACCGGCGGGAACAGCAGCACGATGAGCACCCACACCGGCTTGGGCAGGTGCTTCACCTGGTCCTCGGGCGTGGTCAGGCAGTCGATGAACGCCCACACCCAGAGCGCGAGCGGAACGATGATGGTCAGAAGAATTCTCAGCACGGCGGCGATCTCCCTGCGGGGCGGTCGGGGCGGGTGCCTTCCCGGGGCCCTTGACGGAGCCAGGCTATCGGGTGGCGGATACTGACAGGCATGGCATACGACGATCTCCGCTCGTTCCTGCGGGCACTCGACCGTGAGGGCGACCTCAAGCGCATCAAGGCAGAGGTGGACCCGCACCTGGAGATCGGCGAGATCGTCGACCGGGTCCAGAAGGCCAAGGGCCCCGCGCTGCTCTTCGAGAACGTCAAGGGCTCGTCGATGCCGCTCGCGATGAACGTCTTCGGCACCGAGCGGCGCCTCGCCAAGGCGCTCGGCCTCAAGGGCCCGGACGACATCGCGGAGAAGATCGCCGGCCTGCTCAAGCCCGAGCTGCCGCAGGGCTTCACCGGCTTCCGGGACGCCTTCGGCAAGCTCGCCTCGATGGCGCACGTGCCGCCCCGGCACGTGAAGTCCGGTGACGCACCGGTCCAGGAGGTCGTGCTCACCGGCGACGACGTCGACCTGGACGAGCTGCCCGCCCTGTTCACCTGGCCCCAGGACGGCGGCTCCTTCTTCAACCTGGGACTCACCCACACCAAGGACCCGGACAGCGGTGTCCGCAACCTCGGCCTCTACCGGCTCCAGCGGCACGACCGCCGCACCATCGGCATGCACTGGCAGATCCACAAGGACAGCCGCAACCACTACGCGGTGGCCGCGAAGCGCGGCGAGCGGCTGCCGGTCGCGATCGCCTTCGGCTGCCCGCCCGCCGTGACCTACGCGGCCACCGCGCCGCTGCCCGGCGACATCGACGAGTACCTGTTCGCCGGCTTCGTCGCCGGGGAGCGGGTGAAGATGGTCGACTGCAAGACCGTCCCGCTCCAGGTCCCGGCCGACGCCGAGGTGGTGCTGGAGGGCTGGCTGGAGCCCGGCGAGATGCTCCCCGAGGGCCCGTTCGGCGACCACACCGGCTTCTACACCCCGCAGGAGCCGTTCCCGGCGCTGAAGATCGACTGTGTGACGATGCGCCGCCGCCCGATCCTGCAGTCCATCGTGGTCGGCCGCCCGCCGACCGAGGACGGCCCGCTGGGCAAGTTCACCGAGCGGTTCTTCCTGCCGCTGCTGAAGATCATCATCCCGGACATCGTCGACTACGACCTGCCCGAGGCCGGCGGCTTCCATAACTGCGTGATCGTCTCGATCGACAAGAAGTACCCCAAGCACGCCCAGAAGACGATGCACGCCATCTGGGGCGCCCACATGATGTCGCTGACCAAGCTGATCATCGTGGTGGACTCCGACTGCGACGTGCACGACTACCAGGAGGTCGCCTGGCGGGCCTTCGGCAACGTCGACTACAGCCGCGACCTCACCGTCGTCGAGGGCCCGGTCGACCACCTCGACCACGCCTCCTACCAGCAGTTCTGGGGCGGCAAGGCGGGCATCGACGCGACCCGCAAGCTGCCGGAGGAGGGCTACACCCGGGACGGCGGCTGGCCGGAGATGGTCTCCTCGGACCCGGCGACCGCCGCGCTGGTCTCGCGCCGCTGGAAGGAGTACGGGCTGTGAGCACGGCCGCCGTCGAAACCCCCGGGCGCACGAAGGCCTTCCTGCGCCTGGTGATGATCGAGCACTCGGTCTTCGCCCTGCCCTTCGCCTACATCGCCGCGCTGACGGCCATGTTCCTCGCCGACAAGCGGGTGCACTGGGGCGAGTTGTTCGTCGTCACCGTCTGCATGGTCGGCCTGCGCACCTTCGCCATGGCCGCCAACCGGATCATCGACCGCGAGATCGACGCCCGGAACCCGCGCACGGCTTCGCGCGAACTGGTCACGGGTGCGGTGTCGTTGAAGACCGCGTACCTCGGTTCGGCGATCGCCCTGGTGGTCTTCCTCGGCGCCGCGGCGATGCTCAACCCGCTCTGCCTGGCGCTCGCGCCGGTCGCCGTCGTGCCGATGGTGGTCTACCCGTACGGCAAGCGCTTCACCGACTTCCCGCAGGCCGTCCTGGGGCTCGCCCAGGCCATGGGACCGGTCGGCGCCTGGCTCGCCGTGACGGGGAGTTGGTCCTGGGACGCCGTCGTGCTCGGCGTCGCGGTCGGCGTGTGGATCGGCGGCTTCGACCTCATCTACGCCTGCCAGGACGTCGAGTCCGACCGGCACGGCAAGGTGCGGTCGGTGCCGGCCCGCTTCGGCATCCCGGCGGCGATCTGGGGCGCGCGGGTGTGCCACGTCATCACAACGCTCCTGCTGGGGTGGTTCGCGCTCCTGACGGACGCCGGTGCGGCGTTCTGGGTCGGCCTGGTCGTCGTCGCGGGGGCGTTCGTCTACGAGCACACCATCGTCAAGCCGAACGACCTGTCGAAGCTCAATCGCGCGTTCTTCCAGACCAACGGGTTCGTGGGCATCTCGCTGTTCGTCTTCGCGCTGCTGGACCTGGTCATCCGCGGGATCGGGATCTGACGAGCGGTCCCGAAGGGCGGTCGAGGCGTCGCCCGGGAGCACGGGAAGTCGACGGGATCGACTTCCCGTGAAGGCGTGACCCCTCGCTCCCGCGGCCGTCTTCGCGGGGCGTTCAGTGGAACAACGCCGCATGGTCCGTGGCCCAGGCGCGGAAGCTGCGGGCCGGGTGGCCAGTGAGGTCCTGGACCGTCGTGGTGGCCGGTTCCGGGGCGGCGATGCGGGCGTGGATCACGTTCAGGGTGCCGTCGATGGCCGCCCGGGGCCGGCCGGTGGCGGCCATGCGGCGGCGGGCGGCCTCGCGGGGAATCTCCTCCCAGCGGGCCGGGCGGCCGGCGGCCTCACCGATGATCCGCACCTGCTCCGCCTGCGTGGGCGACTCCGGGCCGGTGAGCACGTACCGGGCGCCGTCGTGGCCGTCCTCGGTGAGGGCCCGTACGGCGACCGCCGCGATGTCCCGCTCGTCCACGGGGTTCAGCCCGGCGGCACCGCCGTAGCCCTGCACGGTGCCCCCGGACCGGATCTCCTCCGCCCACCGCAGCGCGGTGGCGAAGCCGTGTGCCCGCAGCACCGTGTGCCGTACCCCGCTGCCGGCGAGCAGCGCCTCCACCTCGCCCTCGGCCCGGCCGGCCGGCGACGACAGGAACACCACCCGCCCGACATTCCGGGCCAGCACCCCCACCACCTCCGCCGCCCCGTCCGCCGTAGGGAACGGCCACCCCAGCAGCACCGCGTCGACACCCTGGGCCGCCGCCTCCAGCGACGCCGGGTCGAGCAGTTCCCGCTGCGCCAGTGTCCGTACCCGCACCCCGGCGGCCGCGAGCTGCAGCCCGACATGCCGCCCGACCGTTCCGGAGACGCCCACCGCCAGTACGGGCGAGGTGTCGTCAACTCGCTTATCTGTCATGTCTCGAACGTAAGCGACAAGCATGAGACGCCCAATGCGTGCGGGTCTCCGGTCCATGCGCCATCGTCTACCCGGCGTGCGGCGACTTCCGTGCGCCCCTAGGGCGTGTCTGACCAGGTGCCCGCTGTGCACAGGAAGTCGGCGGTTCCGACTTCCTGTGCACGCGATCCGAGGAGACCGGGGGGTGGCTACTCCGGCTCGGCGGAGATGAAGGCCTCGTACTGGGCGGCCGTGAGCAGCTGCTTCAGCTCGTCGGGCCTGGTCAGCGTGAGCTCGATCATCCAGCCCGCGCCGTACGGGTCCGTGTTGACCAGCTCGGGTTCGTCGTTCAGGCCCTCGTTCACCGCCGTGATCGTCCCGGCGAGTGGCATGAAGAGTTCGCTCACCGACTTGACCGACTCCACCGTGCCGAACGGCTCCTCGGAATCGACCCGCCGTCCCACCGGGGGGAGTTCGACGAAGACGATGTCACCGAGCTGCTTCTGTGCGAACTCGGTGATGCCCACCTGGGCCTTGTCCTTTCCGGTGGTCCGCACCCACTCGTGGTCCTTGGTGTACTTGAGGTCTGCCGGGACGTTGGCCATGGAGGTCTCCGCGAAGTCGACGTGACATCACTGACGGTTCGTCAGCTACGCGGAGGAGCCTGCTACAGATCCCCGCCCATCGAAGCGAAGCTCACCCGGCCGAGTGAAGGCGGGTGTCAGTTGTGGAGGAAGGACTCCAGCGAGGTGGCCAGCGCCACCGGCGTCTCGTACATCGGGTAGTGCCCGCTGCCGCCGATCTCCTCCAGTTCGGCGTTGGGGTAGTGGGCGAGCCAGGTGCCGCGCATCACCTCGGCGGTCAGGGCGAGGTCGTGCTCGCCCACGATCACCTTGACGGGGACGGGGTTTCCGCTGATGCGGCGCTCCAGGTCGGCCGTCGCCCAGTCCCGGACGTACCCGCCGAAGGCCTCGCGGGTGGTCAGCCGCAGCGACTGGTCGACCATCCGGTCCAGCCAGACCCGGCCGGCCCGCTGCCCGGTGACCAGGTCGAGGATCGCGTACCGCTTCTCACGGTCCTCGGCGGCGCCGTAGAACAGCGCCTCGCCGGCCTCGTCCAGCGGGTACGCCCCGGCCGGCACCGGGGCCAGGCCGACCAGCTTGCGCACCCGCAGCGGCGCCTCGGCGAGCACCTGCTGGGCCGCCTTGCCGCCCATCGAGTGGCCGACCAACGAGAAGCGGTCCCAGTCGAGTTGGTCGGCGAGGGCGAGCGCGTCGGAGGCGATCTCGGCGAGCGTGTACTCCCCGGGGACGTCCTGGCGCTCGCCGTAGCCGCGGTAGTCGAGGAAGGCGTAGCTGAAGGCGCCGCCGTCGAGGTAGTCGAGGAACGGGCCCCAGCCCGCGCTGGTGCCGAACCAGTCGTGCAGGACCAGGACGTGGTGGTCACCGGTGCCGGTCAGGCGGTGAGGGATCGTCATGCCCTCGGTCCTTCCCGGTGACCCGTCCGCTCACGCCATGGGCCGCCGGGCGAAGGCCGGGGCGTGTTCGGGGCGGGGGCCGAAGGCGATCAGGCGGGAGATGCCCAGCCGGACCGCCGGGACGTAGCGGACGAGCGCGGCGAACCCGAGGGGCGGGCCGGACTGCCGCCCGGTGAGCGCCGGGACGAACATCACGCCGTGCAGGATCCGCTGGAGCCGCTGGATGACCACCGTCGGCATCTGGCGTCGCCGCTGCACCCGGGCGAGCGCGGCGGTGGTCGGGCGGCCGCGCAGCAGCGGCTCGGCGAGCAGGGCGGCGGCCGCGACGGCGTCCTGGATGGCGAGGTTGATGCCCACCCCGCCGGCCGGGGACATCGCGTGGGCGGCGTCGCCGATCAGCAGCAGGCCGTCGGTGTACCAGCGGTCCAGTCGGTTGAGCCGGGCGTCGAGCATGTGGACGTCGTCCATGCTCGCCAGCTGGTCGACCCGGTCGGCGTACTGGGGCAGCAGCCGGGCGATCCGCTCGCGGAAGCGCTCCACGCCCTCGGCGCGCAGCTGCGGGTCGGAGCCCTTGGGCTTGAAGTAGGCGATCTGGAAGTAGCCGTCGCGGGCGATGCTGAGGGCCAGCTCGCCGGCGCCGAAGCCGGCGACGAGGCTGGGCGGCGCGGCCTGCTCCTCCGCGTGCCGGGGCAGGCGGAACCACCAGACGTCGAAGGGCACCGGGTACTCCTCGGTCACCAGCCCGGCCGCCCGGCGCAGCGTGGAGTGCCGGCCGTCGGTGCCGACGGTGAGGTCGGCGCGGATCTCGCCCTGCTCGCCGTCCCGGGTGCGGTAGCTCACGCCGGCCACCCGGCCGCCCTCCCGGATCAGCCCGGTGGCCTCGGTGTTCATCCGCAGGGTGAAGGTGGGCTCCTGCCGCGCTTCCTCGACCAGGAAGTTGAGCAGGTCCCACTGCGGCATCATCGCGATGTAGTTGTACGGCGCGGGCAGCCGGTCGTAGGCGCTCAGCGGGACTTGGCCGACGCCGGGCACCGGCACCACCAGGTTGCCGAGCCGGCTCTGCGGCAGCGCGGCGAACTTCCGGCCGAGGCCGAGTTCGTCCATCAGTCGCACGGTGGAGGCGTGGACGGTGTCGCCGCGGAAGTCCCGCAGGAAGTCCCCGTGCTTCTCCAGCACGGTCACCTCGACACCCGCCCGGGCCAGCAGCAGGCCCAACATCATTCCGGCCGGTCCGCCCCCGGAGATCACGACGCTCATGGCTCTCTCCCTACAGTGCTCGGTTGATCACCTTCCGTGTGGAACTCGCATATATAGAATCTCTGGAACTGTCTCAGGTGTCAAGTAGTATGCTGCTTCACATGAAGGATCTGGTGGCGGCCGCCCTCACGGCGGCGAAGGACCGGGGTCAGGACGTCGCGGACGTTCCGCTGACGGCGATCGCCGCGACGGCCGGCATCTCCCGCAGCACCCTGCTGCGCAGGCTCGGCGGCTGCCGGGCGCCGCTGGACGAGGCGGTCCGGCAGGCGGGCGTCGACCCGGGCGGACGGCCGCCGGTACGGGAGCGCGCGATCGCGGCGGCGGCCGAGCTGGTGGCCGAACGCGGCCTGGGCGGGGTCACCCTGGACGCCGTGGCCGACCGCGCCGAGTGCTCGCTGCCCAGCCTGCACACCGTCTTCGAGGGCCGGGACGGCCTGCTCACCGCCGTCTTCCTCCAGCACGGCCCGCTGCCGGACCTGGAGGCGCTCGCCGCGAACCCGCCGGAGCGCCTGGAGGACACCGTCCGTGCGCTCCACCGGGCCTTCGCCGCAGCCCTCGACCGCGAGCCCCGGGTCGTTCCGGCGGTCTTCGCCGACCTGTTCGCCCGACCGGACGGCCCCGCCTCCCGGATGATGGCGGCCCACCTGCCGCGGCTGTTCGAGGGCCTCGGCCGACTGCTGCTGCCGCACGTCGAGGCCGGACGGCTGCGGGCGCTGCCGCTCCCGGTGCTGGTCCAGCTGCTGTTCGGCCCGCTGGTCAACCACATCCTGCTGCGGCCGGTCCTCGAACCGGCCTTCGGTGCCGGACTGCCCTCGCTGGAGGAGTCCATCGACCTCTTCGCCGAGGCCTACCTGCGGGCCGTCGCCCTGCCGTAGCGGCGCCGGGAAACGTCTTCGCCGGCGCCGTCATCACCGTGCTCCGGGCCCGCGACTACGCACACGTCCCGTTCCCGCTGGTCTACGCCGCCCGGTCGCCGCCGCCCTGGTGCTCGGACTGGCCGCCTGAGCCCCTCCGGGGCGCCTGCGAGAATCACGGCCGCAGAACTCCTCGGAGGGGAAGACCGTGATCGGCAAGCTGCAGTGCCTCGTGCTCGACTGCCCGGACCCGGCCGTACTGGCCCGCTTCTACGCGGGCCTGCTGGGCGGCGAGGTCGACCGTCCGGACCCGCGCTGGTCGCTCGGCGCGGGTTGGTCCACCCTGCACCTCGACGGCGGCACGGTGCTCTGCTTCCAGGGCGTCGCCGACCACCGCCCGCCGCGCTGGCCGGACCAGGAGCACCCCCAGCAGGCGCACCTGGACATCGACGTCGAGGACCTGGACGCCGCCGAGCGCGAGGTGCTCGGCCTCGGCGCCGTCCTGCTGCGCGACGTCGGCCGCTGGCGCGTCTACGCCGACCCGGCCGGGCATCCGGTGTGCCTGATCCGGGCGCACCGGCAGGGGCCGGCGGTCTGAGGTCCGTCCCGCAAGGCTGTGAACGGGGCGGTGCGGATCAGTCGAGGGCCAGGACGTCACCCACGCTCAGCCGTCCGGGGGCGGCGACCTCGGCGAGGGCGTCGAGCCGGCCGTCGTGGGCGTGCACGACGGCCTTGAGGATCTCGGGGGCGTGCGGCAGGCCCGGTTGGGCGGCGCCGGTCATCGCGCAGCGCTCGCTGGAGCGGACGAAGGCGAGGCGGGTGCCGGTGCCGCCGCGCCCCTCCCGGCCGAACCAGCGGTCCTCGACGAAGGGCGGGGTGCCCGGGGGCGTCCGCAGCAGGATGTTGGGGCGGAACCGGCGTTCGTCGACCACCGTGAAGGGGGCGGCCTCGCGGACCCAGTCCAGGGTGGCGGTGGTGAGCAGGCTGACCGGTAGCTGGTCGAAGTGGGAGACGGCGTCCTCGCGGGCGAGTTCGACGTCCTCGCGCTGGAGGTAGGCGCGCAGGAACGCGGCCGGGTCGGCGACCGGGCGGCCGAGCGGGTCGAACAGTTCGGGGCCGTCGATCCGGTGGCCGAGGCGGGCGGAGAGGCGGAGCAGGCCGTCCATCCGGCGGAAGCGGCGGGTGTTCTTGCCCGAGCCGAGCTTGCCGTCCGCGTCGCGGACGGCGTAGAGGCGGTCGCCGGCCAGGCCGCGCTCGTCCACCTCGACGGAGTCGAGCCGCTCGCCGCCGGTGGATTTCACGGGGTAGCGCCAGAGTCGCTCGATCACTCCGATGATCTCTGCCATGGGCGGACAGCGTAGCGGCGGCGCCGGGACTTGGTCTAGACCAAGTCCCGTGCGGCGACCGGCCGGAGCCGCTCAGCCCAGCCGGGCCACCGCCCGGACCGGCGCACCGTCCGCCGCCGCCAGCCGCAGCGGGAACAGCGACACCTCGACCGGCCGCCCGGCCTCCTGGGCGTCCAGCAGCGCCCGCAGATCGGTCAGGTTCTCGGCGATCACCCCGCCGCCGGGCGCCCCCAGCAGCACCCGGTGCGCGGCGAGGGTCGGCTCGTCGGCGCCGGGCTGGTCGTGCTCGTCGGTGAGGTCCGCGAGCAGCGCGGCGACCGCCGGGTCGCCCGGGCCCGGGTCGGGGGTGGGGTCGACGCTCAGCGCGTCCACCCCGACGGTCCGCACCCCGGCGGCGACGATCGCCTCGGCGGCGGCCGCGGTCAGGCTGGGGTGGGCGAGGTAGGCGTCGGTGCCCCAGTGCCGGGCCCAGCCGGTGGCGAGCAGCAGGACGGACCCCTCGCCGGCGCGCTCCAGGGCGGGCGCGAGCAACTCGGGGGTGACGGCGGCCCGGGGTTCCAGCCCGCGCAGGTCGGCGAGCACCGCGGGGCCGGTGAACCGCTCCAGCGGCAGTCCGTCCAGGGTCGGCCAGGTGACGTCCACGTGGTACGGCGCGTCCACGTGCGTCCCGGACTGCGAGCCGAGGTGCAGGGCCAGCACGTTCACCCCGGCGGTGGCGGTGGTGAGCGCGGGCTCCAGCAGGACGGCCGGATCGCCGGGGTAGACCGGCATCGCGGTGGTCACCTGATGGGTGAGGTCGACGAGGGTCGCTGCCATGCCCCCATCCTTCCAGGGGAGCCCGCGGATGAGGCCCGACCGGGTGAAGCCGGATAGAAATGGGCCATGGGAACAGTCAAGCGTCAGCCGTGGGTGGTCGGGGTCTCTGGTGCGTCGGGGACGCCGTACGCCGCCTCGGTGATCCGGGCGCTGCTCGCCGCCGGGGAGCCGGTGGACCTGATCGTCAGCCGAGCCGCCCGGCTCACCATCCTCGACGAGACCGGCATCTCCTTCCGGGACGCCCACTGGCGCGCCGACCTGGCCGCCTGGCTGGGCTCCGACGAGGGCCTGGACGACGTCCGCTACTGGCCCGCCGGGGACTTCGCGGCCGGCCCGTCCAGCGGCTCGTACCCGGCCAAGGGCATGCTGGTGGTGCCCGCGACCACCGGTGCGGTGGCCGGGATCGCGCTCGGCCTGAGCAAGGACCTGCTGCAGCGGGTGGCCAGCGTCACCCTCAAGGAGCGCCGTCCGCTGGTCGTGTGCGTGCGCGAGACGCCACTCAACGGGGTGACGTTGAAGCACCTGGTGGAGCTCGACGCGCAGGGCGCCGTCGTCCTCCCCGCCTCGCCCGGTTTCTACGCCGGCGGTTCGACCGTGCGGGAACTCGTCGACTTCGTGGCCGGCCGGGTGCTGGACGCGGTCGGCATCCCGCATTCCCTGTACCTGCGCTGGGAAGGGGAGTTGGGAGCGGCGGCCCGCCGGGCCGGCGAGAACGGCAGCGTGTCGGCTGAGGGGGAGTGAGGAGGCCGGGGGCGGGAGAGTATCTTCTCTGCGATATCCGGGTTGTTCCGCGCATGGCGCCTTGGAATCCGGATAATGATCTGTGGGTCTGGTGAGGTTCGGAAGGACGCGGACGGTATATGGACACGGTGGACAGACAGCTCATCCAGGCGCTCCGGGAGAACGGCCGCGCGTCCTACGCCGAGCTGGGCCGACTGGTCGGACTCTCCGGCCCGAGCGTCACGGACCGGATCAACCGACTGGAGCAGGCCGGCGTCATCACCGGCTACCGCGCGACGGTCAACCCGGCCTCGCTCGGCTTCGGCGTCACGGCCCTGATCGGCCTTCAGCTGACCGACGCCGCCGACCACGAGGACGTCGCGCACCGGCTCAAGGACCTCAACGAGGTCGAGGACTGCTGGTTCATCGCGGGTGACGACTCCTACATGCTCAAGGTCCGGGTGGCCGACGTGGCGGGCCTGGAGTCGGTGGTCAAGCGGATCTCGGGCACGAAAGGCGTGGCCCGCACCCGCACCACCGTCGTACTCTCCACGAAGTGGGAGAACCGGGTGAGCGAGCTCCCTCCCGAAGGAGAGTGACGGATGGCACTGGTCGGTCTGGAGGAGCTTCGCGCCGCTCGGCAGCGGATCGCGGGGGTGGCCGTGCGCACCCCGCTGGTTCCCGCCCCGTGGGCGGACGAGGGGGAGCGCCGGCTCTGGCTGAAGCCCGAGAACCTCCAGCCGACCGGGGCCTTCAAGACCCGCGGCGCGTACAACCGGCTGGCCGCGCTCACCGAGGGCGAGCGGGCCCGCGGCGTGGTCGCCCAGTCGAGCGGCAACCACGCGCAGGCGGTGGCGTACGCGGCGGCGCTGCTCGGCATCAAGGCCGTCATCGTGATGCCGGACACCTCGCCGGCGGTGAAGGTGGAGTCCACCCGGGGGTTCGGCGCCGAGGTGGTCCTGGTGTCGCCGGAGGAGCGGGACGCCCTGCCCGCCGAGCTGGCCGAGCGGCACGGCTACGTCTGGGTGCCGCCGTACGACGACCCGTTCATCATCGCGGGCCAGGGCACGGTCGGCCTGGAGATCGCCGAGGACGCCCCGGCCGGACTGGACACCGTCCTGGTGCCGGTCAGCGGCGGCGGCCTGATCTCCGGGACGGCGGCCGCGCTCAAGCTCACCCGCCCGGGCATCCGGGTGATCGGCGTCGAACCGGAGCTGGCCGCCGACGCGCAGGCCAGCTTCCGGGCCGGCCGCCGGCTGGCCTGGCCGGTCGCCGACACCTACCGGACCATCGCGGACGGCCTGCGCACCCCGTCGGTCGGCGAGCTGCCCTTCGAGCACCTCACCGCGTACGTGGACGACATCGTCACCGTCACCGAGGACGAGATCCGCGCCACCGTCGCCCTGCTGGCCCGTCGCGGCCGGCTGGTCGCCGAACCCTCCGGCGCGGTCGCCCCGGCCGCCTACTTCCACCGCGGCGCCGAGACCGGGGGCCGGACGGTCGCGGCCGTGGTCAGTGGTGGCAACATCGACCCCGCACTGCTCGCGGAGCTGCTGTCGGCACAGGCGTAGGCTCGTTCCGGCAAGGAATCGAAGTCGGAGGAGGCGGGTCACCGCATGGACGCAGGGCTCAAGCGCGAGCTGGAGGCGAAGGTCTACGCGGGTGAGCGGCTGACCCGCGAGGACGGGATCGCGCTCTACGAGAGCGACGACCTGGCCTGGCTGGGCGGTCTGGCCCACCACGTGCGGACGCGGAAGAACGGCGACGTCGTCCACTTCAACGTCAACCGCCACCTCAACATGACCAACGTGTGCAACGCGTCCTGCGCGTACTGCTCGTTCCAGCGCAAGCCGGGCGAGAAGGACGCCTACACGATGCGCATCGAGGAGGCCGTCCGGCTCGCCAAGGCGATGGAGGTCGACTCCCTCACCGAGCTGCACATCGTCAACGGTCTGCACCCCACCCTGCCGTGGCGCTACTACCCGCGCTCGCTGCGGGAGCTGAAGGCGGCCCTGCCGAGCGTCTCGCTGAAGGCCTTCACGGCCACCGAGATCCACTGGTTCGAGAAGATCAGCGGCCTGTCCGCCGACGAGATCCTGGACGAGCTGATCGACGCCGGCCTGGAGTCGCTGACCGGCGGCGGCGCGGAGATCTTCGACTGGGAGGTCCGCCAGCACATCGTCGACCACGACACCCACTGGGAAGACTGGTCGCGGATCCACCGCCTCGCCCACAGCAAGGGCCTCAAGACGCCCTGCACCATGCTGTACGGCCACATCGAGGAGCCCCGCCACCGGGTGGACCACGTGCTGCGGCTGCGCGAGCTGCAGGACGAGACCGGCGGCTTCCAGGTCTTCATCCCGCTGCGCTACCAGCACGACTTCCACGACTCCAAGGACGGAGTCGTGCGCAACAAGCTGATGGCCCGCACCGAGATGGCCACCGGTGCCGAGGCGCTGAAGACCTTCGCGGTCTCCCGGCTGCTCTTCGACAACGTCCCGCACGTCAAGGTCTTCTGGGTGATGCACGGCGTCACCACCGCCCAGCTGGCGCTCAGCCACGGCGCGGACGACATGGACGGCTCCGTGGTCGAGTACAAGATCACCCATGACGCGGACAACTTCGGCACCCCGAACAAGCTGGGCCGCGACGACCTGCTCGACCTGATCCGCGACGCCGGCTTCCGCCCGGTCGAGCGCAACACCCGCTACGAGATCATCCGCGAGTACGAGGGCCCGGACCTGGCGCGCCGCGAGGCCCCGCAGGCGATGCGCCTCTGACCGCAGACCTCCCCGCCGCCCGGGCCCCGGCCCGGGCGGCGTCGTTTCTTCACGGCCTCCGCACCCGCCCCGGGTTTACCAACCGGTACGCCCTTTGGCAGGATCGGCGGCATGTCCGGTTCCCATCGCGCCACCACGTACCCGTCGTACGAGCCGATACCGGAGCCGGTGTACGGGGCGCCGCAGCAGCCGTACGG
Source organism: Kitasatospora sp. NPDC086801 (assembly GCF_044745805.1). NCBI lineage: Bacteria > Bacillati > Actinomycetota > Actinomycetes > Kitasatosporales > Streptomycetaceae > Kitasatospora > Kitasatospora sp. NPDC086801. The sequence continues at coordinate 200,776 of NZ_JBIVAX010000001.1, read as the reverse complement.
GGCGGGTGAGCCGTACCAGCAGCCCGTCCGGCAGGACCACCACGGCGAGTACGGGCAGCTCCCGCAGACCCCTGACGGGTACTTCGAGGCGTACGAGCGGCCGTTCCAGCCGTTCCAGCCCTACCAGCCCTACCAGCCCTACCAGCCGTACGCCGCCGGACCCGAACCGCTCGCCGACCCCGAGCCGGGGTACGCCCCTGAGCCGGTGCACGACGCCGAACCGGTGTACGCGTTCGAGCCGGAGCCCGTCCGGCAGCCGACGCCCCCGCCCGCCGCGGTTCCCGTGGGTGCCCGGGCGGCCGCCCGGGGGCGTCGCCGGAAGGCGAAGAAGAAGCGCCACGGCAAGGCGGTGATGGCCGGCACCGCCCTGCTGGTCGCGGCCGCCGCCGGCTGGTACACCGTCGGCCAGGACGACGCCAAGCCCGTCGCCTCGGCCGCCGACGGCCCCGGCCCGGAGGGCGTCAGCACGCCCGACCAGTCGGCTCCCGCCGCCCGGGCCGCCGCCGACCGGCAGGCCCAGCCGCCGGCCGCCGACCGCAGCCAGGTCCGTACGGACGGCTCGGTCGCCGCGATACCCGGCCTCGGCGCCGACTTCGTCGCGAAGATACCCGCCGAGACCACCCAGGTGGTGCTCGCCTCCGGCCAGGACAAGAACGGCAACAAGAACGCCGTCACCCTCTGGACCCGCACCCCCGAGGGCCGCTGGCTGGCCGGTGAGACCTGGCAGGGCCACAACGGCAACAACGGCTGGACCACCGACCACAACGAGGGCGACCTGCGCAGCCCGATCGGCGTCTTCGCGCTCACCGACGCCGGCGGCCGCAAGGCCGACCCGGGCGGCAAGCTCCCGTACGACAAGGACCCGAGCTTCGTGGTCTCCGGGACGGGCTTCTTCGGCGACCAGCTGGCCGGCTCCTTCGACTACGTGGTCGCGATCAACTACAACCGGGTGCCCGGAAACTCCCCGCTGGACCCGCGCCGCCCGATGGGGGCGAAGAAGGGCGGCGGGATCTGGATCCACGTCGACCACGACGGCCCCACCCACGGCTGCGTCTCGATCCCCGAGGACAAGATGGCCGAGCTGATCCGCACCCTGGACCCAGCGGCCCACCCGGTGATCGTGATGGGCGACGCGGCCTCGCTGTCCGCCTGACCCCGGCGTTCTGACCCCGGCGTTCCGGCGGAGTTCCGGGCGGTGTCGGCCCCGTCGTCCGTGGCGGTGTTCGCCCCGGCGTCGATCCCGGCGTGCTCTGAGGCCAGGCGCCGCAACGCCCCTTGTCGGGCTCCTACAGATCGAGGGGGCGGATCCTGTAGCCGGTCGCGCCCCGCTGACCAGTGGGTAACCCGGTTCCATGGCACTATGAGCGGTTCGCGCATTGTGGCACTCGGCCACTACCAGCCCCCCAAGGTCCTCTCCAACGACGACCTGGAGGCGCTCGTCGACACCAACGACGAGTGGATCCGCAGCCGGGTGGGCGTCAGAACCCGGCACATCGCCGAGGGCGAGACCCTGGTCGACCTCGCCACCGAGGCCGCGCAGAAGGCACTCGCCAACAGCGGCCGGACGGCCGACGAGATCGACCTGGTCGTGGTCGCCACCTGCACCGCGGTCGAGCGCAGCCCCAACACCGCCGCCGCCGTGGCCGCCCGGCTGGGCGTCCGCGCGCCCGCCGCGTACGACATCAACACGGTCTGCTCCGGCTTCTCCTACGCCCTGGCCACCGCCGACCACGCGATCCGGGCCGGTGCGGCGCGGCGCGCGCTGGTGATCGGCGCCGAGCGGATGTCCGACACGCTCGACTGGACCGACCGCACCACCTGCGTGATCTTCGGCGACGGCGCCGGCGCCGCGGTGGTCGAGGCCCAGGAGGACGGCGCCGAGCCCGGCATCGGCCCGGTGGTCTGGGGCTCCGAGCCGGAGAAGGGCGACGCCGTGGTGATCACCGGCTGGGACCCGGTGATCAGTCAGCAGGGCCAGTCGGTGTTCCGCTGGGCCACCACCCAGCTCGCTCCGCTGGCCCGCCGGGCCTGCGAGCAGGCCGGGATCGACCCGGCGGAGCTGAAGGGCTTCGTGCCGCACCAGGCCAACCTGCGGATCATCGACTCGATCGCCGCCAAGCTGGGACTCACCGACGCGGTGGTGGCCCGGGACGTGGTCGACTCCGGCAACACCTCGGCCGCCTCCATCCCGCTGGCCTTCTCCAAGCTGGTCGAACGCGGTGAGCTGTCCCCGGGCGACCCGGTCCTGCTGTTCGGCTTCGGCGGCGGGCTCGCCTACGCCGGCCAGGTGGTCCGCTGCCCGTGACGGCGCGGGGCCGGGCGCCGCAGGGCCCCTGAGGGCCCGGAACGCGAACATGCCGGTGGGCGGGCACCCTGTGTGAGGGGTGCCCGCCCACCGGCGTGTCTGGCGCGCTTGCGGTACGTCGGCGGACCTCCCCCGAGGACACGGCCGCCGTCCGTCGTACCCCGGACAGGAGGCCGGGGCTGCGCGCGGAGCGGATGGTCGGTTGAGCGGATGGTCTACTTGGGCGGCTTCTTGCCGGTGACGCCCAGGTACACCAGGGGAGCGAGGTTGGGCTTGAGGTCCTTGACCTTGACGCCCCAGGAGGTGAAGGCCTTCTGGTGCTCGGCCGCCGAGGCGAGCAGCGAGACCAGGGCCCCGGCAACGGCGTTCGGGTCGAGCGACTTATCGGCCTGGCCCTTCGCCTGGAGTTCCTTGACGGCTTCCGCGAGCGGCTTGGCGACCGCGTTGAGGACCGTCATGCGGATCTTGAAGAACCGCTTGTCCCCTTCTGCGGCACCGAGCGTGACCACTCGGAGAATGGCGTCGTTCTTGCGCCAGAAGGCGAGGAATCCGTCGACCAGTTCTTCCGAAGTGGTCGGACCGGACTTCCCTGCCCAGGACTTTCCGGCCACCAGCTCTTTGAGGGTGTCGGCGTCCTTGGCCATTTCCTCGGCGATTTCGAGGACAGCGCCCTCGACATCCGGGAAGTACTGGTAGAAGGTCGCGGGGGAGGTACCCGCCATACGGGCGACGTCGATGACCTTGACGTCCCGATACGGCGACGTGCTGAGCATCTCGCGGAGGCAGTCGAGCAGCTTCTGCCGCGTCTCCTGTCCGCGTCGCCCGGCGACGCGACCGTCGACGGTGCGAACTTGTCCTGTCATGCCGTCAGCTTACCGTGGCACGATCTTGGCGCGATTCGGTGATGCGACTATTACTCCGCACGGGGGTTGCTATAGGGGCATGAACCACTTCGGACGGATATTCACCGTGCTCCGTAGGCGCCGTTGAAGCCCCCCCGTGTGCTTTTGACCCCACAGCGTGACGGCGAGTCCGCTGAGGGGTGGTCGAGTGACAGAGCGTGACGGTGGTTGGCGTCGAAAGATCGGTGCCGAGGTGGAGGCTCCGGGCGTCCGGGCGCAAGCCGCGGTCGGAGCGGGCGTCAGAATCCGGCCGTTCCGTCATCACCGGCCGGACGGCGGCGCCCCCGGGGTGGCCGTCGGCTCTGGGCGGGGGAGGTTGGAGATGGGCCGGGCGGCATTGGAGAATCGGGTCCGGCACCACGCGGCGGGTGCGGAAAACGGGGAGGTGGCAGCGGAGTGGACCAGCTGACGGCGCACGATCCGAGGCGGATCGGGCCCTTCGAGGTGCTGGGGCGGCTCGGCGCGGGTGGGATGGGGCTGGTCTACCTGGCGCGCTCCGCCTCCGGCCGACGGGTGGCCATCAAGACCGTCCGGGGGGAACTGGCCGAGGACGAGCTGTTCCGCGTCCGCTTCGCCCGCGAGATCGAGGCGGCCAAGACGGTGGGCGGTTTCTACACCGCGGCCGTGGTGGACGCCGACGCGGACGCCCGGGTGCCCTGGCTGGCGACCGCGTACATCCCGGCCCCCTCCCTGGAGGACCTGGTCGAGGAGTGCGGCCCGCTGCCGGTGGACGCCACCCGCTGGCTGATCGCGGGCATCGCCGAGGCGCTGCAGTCCATCCACGCGGCCGGGCTGATCCACCGCGACCTCAAGCCCTCCAACGTGCTGGTGGTCGAGGACGGCCCGAAGGTGATCGACTTCGGCATCGCCTCCGGCGTCTCCAGCACCCGGCTCACCATGACCAACGTCGCGGTCGGCACCCCCGCCTACATGTCCCCCGAGCAGGCCAAGGACAGCCGGAACGTCCGGGGCGCCAGCGACGTCTTCTCGCTCGGCTCGCTGATGGTGTTCTGCGCGACCGGGCACCCGCCCTTCGGCGGCTCCAACCCGGTCGAGACGGTGTTCCAGCTGCTGCGCGAGGAGCCGGACCTGTCCGGGATGCCGCGCGAGCTGATGGACCTGGTCCGCGCCTGCATGCGGCCCTCGCCCGAGCACCGGCCCAGTCCGGCGCAGATCCAGGCCGAACTGGCCCCGCACCTGTTCTCCCGGGACGACGCCGCCGGGGAGGTCGGTGACTGGCTCCCCGCGAACGCGCTGGAACTGATCGAGCGCAGGCGTGGCCGCCGCCCGAGCGCGCCGCCCCGGGCCGCCCACCTGCCGGGCGGCGCGCCGCCGCCCCCGGCCGGGCCGCCGCAGGCCGGTCCGCTCCAGCCCCACCAGCCGCCGCAGCCGCACCAGCAGGTCCCGGTGCAGCGCCCCGGCCTGGACGACCCGCGCACCCGTCCCGGCGGGGGGCACGCGCCGCCGCCGTCCGGGCCGGTGCACACGGGGCCGCGGCCGGGCCGGGCGTCCGACGGCGAGATCCCGACCGCGAAGATCGCCTCCCCCAACAAGCACCGCGCGCCGGGCGGCGGCGGGGCCGTCGAGGTGCGGCTGTCCGGGGCCTCGGTGCGGATAGGCCCCGGGCCGCGGGCCGAGCACGAGCAGCCCGGCCCGGGCACCGCTCCGGCCGAGACCGACTGGGTCCGCCGGATCACCCCGCCGCCGGTGCCGGCCGCCCGCTGGCGCCCCTGGCGGTTCCGGATGTCCAACGACGTCTGGGGCACCCCGGTGGTCGCCGACGGCACGCTCTTCGTCTCCAGCTTCGAGGTGCACGCGCTGGACATCGCCTCCGGCGAGCGGCGCTACAAGACCCGGGACGTCGCCTGGGCGCTCGCGGTGGACGCCGGCCGGGTGCACGCGGCCGACGGCCCGCACCTGTACACCGTGGACGTCGCGGACGGCACCGAGCGCTGGCGCACCTCGCTGGACGGCTGGGTCTACTCGCTCTCCGCCGCCGACGGGGTGCTCTGCTGCGGCGTCCGCGGCGGCGGCGTCCAGCTGCGCTCGGCCGCCAACGGCGCCGAGCTGTGGCGGGCCGACGACGCCCAGCAGGACTACGAGAACCCGCAGTCCGGGCCGGTCCTGGTGGCCGGTGCCGCCTACTACTACGGCGCCGGGCGGCTGCGCTGCATCGACCCGCGCGGCGCCGGCTTGCGCTGGTCCGTCCCGGTCGGCGAGGACGTGCCCTCGCACCCGGTCGAGCGCGGCGGCGTGCTGTACGTGACGGCCGGCTCCCGGGTGTACGCGCTGGACGCGGCCAGCGGGGCCGAGCGCTGGCGCTTCGAGGCCCCGGTGGTGCTGTTCACCCCGCCCGCGCTGGACGCCGACGCGGTCTACGTGGCCGACTACCTGGGCACGGTGTACGCGCTGGACGCGGCCACCGGCCGGGACCGCTGGCGCGGGGTCACCGGCAACCGCCAGGGCGCCGAGCCGGTGGTGGTCGGGGACGGCATGGTGCTGGTCGGCAGCGGCGAGGTGCTGTACGCCTTCGAGGCGGCGAGCGGCCGGGAGCGCTGGCGCTACACCGCGCGCGGCGAGATCGTCGGCTCCCCGGCGGTGGCCGACGGCCTGGTGCACCTGGGCAGCCGGGACCACTCGCTGCACACCCTGGACCTGGCGAGCGGTCAGCTGCGCTGGGAGCTCGGCACCAAGGGCGAGCTGACCGGCTCGCCGGTCGCGGTCGGCGGCCGGGTCTTCGTCGGCTCCAAGGACCGCTGCGTGTACGCGCTGGACGCCTTCTACGGCACGGCCGTCCCGGCGCGCTGAACCGGTGCGCTGAACCGGTGCGCTGAACCGGTGCGGCGGCGGGGCGCCCGCCCCGCCGCCGTCGGACGGTCCGGTCAGGCCTTGCGGGCCTCGGGGTGGCGGCTGCACCAGCCGTCCCACGCGGAGGCCACCATCTCGGCCACGTCGTGGCGGGCGCCCCAGCCCAGCTCGCGGCGGATCAGGTCGGCCGAGGCCACCACCCGTGCGGGGTCGCCGGCGCGGCGCGGGGTCACCTCGGGGGTGGTGTCGTAACCGGTGACCTTGCCGATCACCTCCAGCATCTCCTTGACGCTGACGCCCTCGCCGCGGCCGATGTTGAGCACCAGCGAGGTCTCGCCGGCCGGGTCGGCGGCCAGCCGCTTGGCGGCCGCGACGTGGGCCGAGGCGATGTCGGAGACGTGGATGAAGTCGCGGACGCAGCTGCCGTCCTGGGTGGGGTAGTCGTCGCCGAAGACCCGCGGGGCCTGACCGGCGGTGAGTCGCTCGAAGACCATCGGGATCAGGTTGAAGACCCCGGTGTCGGACAGCTCGGGGGAGGCGGCGCCGGCCACGTTGAAGTAGCGCAGTGCCACGGTGGAGATGCCGTGGGCCTTCCCGGCCGCGGCGACCAGCCACTCGCCGGCCAGCTTGGTCTCGCCGTACGGGCTCATCGGTGCGCACGGGGTCGACTCGGTGACCAGGTCGACGTCCGGCATGCCGTAGACGGCGGCGGAGGACGAGAAGAGGAAGCGCTTGACCCCGCCCTCGGCGGCGGCCTCCAGGACGGTCTGCAGGCCGATCATGTTCTCCCGGTAGTAGAAGAACGGCTGCTCGACGGACTCGCCGACCTGCTTCTTGGCGGCGAAGTGCAGGATGCCCTCGATCGCGTGCTCGCGGATGGCGGCGTCCAGGGCGGCCCGGTCCAGGGTGGAGCCCTCGACCAGGGCGACGCCCTCCGGCAGGCGGGAGGCGTCGCCGGTGCTGAGGTCGTCCAGGACGGCGACGCGCTCACCGGCGTCGAGCAGCTGGCGGACGACGTGTCCGCCGATGTATCCGGCACCGCCGGTGATCAACCAAGTCATGGGCTGATTCTAGGGCGTTCGGGTTCTGTGGTGGCTGCCCGGTGAGTTGAACCGTCAAATCGGACAAATCGGTGAAATGCTGACAAAGATTTCCGTGCTCTCAGCGTGGTGACGAATCGGAGGCAGCCAGGTGAGCCGAAAGAAGGAACACACCCGCCCCCTGCCGGCCGGGCCCCGGCCGACCGGGCCCAATGCGGCCCACGGCCGGTTGCTCGCGCCCGGCGCGGTGGCCGTACTGACCGCGCTGGCGCTGGCCGGGTGCAGCAGCGGCTCCTCCTCGTCGGCCACGGGCTCCCCGTCGGGCTCGGGCTCGGCCAGGCCGGCCTCGTCGGCCCCCTCGCAGTCGGCCGACGGGAACCAGTTGCAGGACGACTACCAACGGGTTATCGCCGACGTGCTGCCCTCGGTGGTGCAGATCACCACCGGCGACAGCCTGGGCTCGGGGATCGTCTACGACGACAAGGGCGACATCGTCACCAACGCCCACGTGGTGGGCACCGCGACCACCTTCACCGTCACCCTCGCCAACAGCACCAAGACGCTGGACGCCACCCTGGTCGGCAGCTACCCCGAAACCGACCTCGCGGTGATCAAGCTGAGCAACCCGCCGGGCGGCCTCAAGCCAGCCGCCTTCGGCGACTCCAGCAAGGTCGAGCTCGGCCAGATCACCCTCGCCATGGGCAGCCCGCTCGGCCTCTCCAGCAGCGTCACCCAGGGCATCGTCTCGGCCACCGGGCGGACCGTCTCCGAACCCCGGGGCGGCGGCGCGCCCGGCGCCACCATCGGCAACATGGTGCAGACCTCGGCCGCGATCAACCCGGGCAACAGCGGCGGCGCGCTGGTCAACCTGGACAGCCAGGTGATCGGCATCAACACGCTCGCGGCGACGGAGCCCGAGGCCAACGGCGCGGCCGCGCCCGGCATCGGCTTCGCCATCCCGGCGTCCACCATCACCAACATCACCGACCAGCTGATCAAGCAGGGCAAGGTCACCAACTCAGGCCGGGCCGCGCTCGGCATCACCGCCCGGACCAGCTTCAACCAGCAGTTCCAGTCCGTCGGCGCGGTCATCGTGGCGGTCACCGCGGGCGGCCCGGCCGCCTCGGCGGGGATGCGGGTCGGCGACGTGATCACCAAGATCGGGGACACCACGGTCGACTCGCTGAACGCGCTCACCACCGCGCTCGCCTCGCTCACCCCGGGCAACAAGGTCACCGTCGCCTACACCAGGGACGGTGGCGGCCAGACCGCCGACGTCACCCTCGGCACCCTGGAGACGCCCTAAGTGCCTGTACGGCCCGGCCCCGTGCGCCGCGCAAGGGTTCCGCGGGCCGGCCGCCGTACCGGACCGACGCCGGGACCTCGTCACCTCCTCGACGAGGTCCCGGCGTCGTGCGCCCGGCGTGATCCGGAGGAGAGGGCTCGCTCAGCGGCGGGCGGTGTGGGTGCGCCAGGGCAGTTCGACGGTGACGCTGGTCGGGCCGCCCTCCGGGCTCTGCACCAGGAGCACCCCGTCCACCGCGCGGATCCGCTCGGTCAGCCCGGCCAGGCCGCTGCCCGGGTACGGGGCCGCGCCGCCCTTGCCGTCGTCCTGGACCAGCACCATCAGCTGGTCGTCCGAGCGCCAGACGTCGACCGAGGCGGAGCGGGCGCCGGCGTGCTTGGAGACGTTGGTCAGCAGCTCGCTGACGGTGAAGTACGCGATGCCCTCGACCGCCGAGTCCGGGCGCTCGGGCCGGCCGTCCGGTCCCTTCAGGTCGACGTTCACCTTGACCCCGCCGGGGACGGTGCAGCGGGCGGCGACCGCGGACAGGGCCGCGTCCAGGCCGCGGTCGGTGAGCACCGCCGGGTGGATGCCCCGGGCCAGGTCGCGCAGCTCCTGTAGGGCCAGCTTCACCTCGCCGTGCGCGTTGTCGACCATCTTCGTGGCGGCCGCCACGTCGTCCTCGGTCTCGACCTCGCGCAGCCGCTCCTTGGCCATGCCCAGGTCCATGGCCAGCGCGACCAGGCGGGCCTGGGCGCCGTCGTGCAGGTCGCGCTCGATCCGGCGCAGATCGGCGGCGGCGGTGTCGACCACGGTGCCGCGGTCGTCCTCCAGCTCGCGCACCCGCTCGGCCAGGGCGCCGGGGAAGAGCAGCGACTCGATCAGGATCCGGTCGATCGCCGCCAAGGCCCGGATCACCCAGGGCAGCACCGGCCACATCACGGTGACCGCGACCAGGGCCACCGTGAAGCTCAGGATGCCCCAGGGCAGCATCAGCACGTTGTAGAGCGCCGAGCGCCAGTTCAGCAGGTCGGTCAGATGGGCGATGGTGAAGCCCACCACCCCCGGCCGGCGCGGCCACACCGGCTCCGGCTCGTGGATCGCGGAGTCGTACGCCGCCCGGGCCCGCCGGCGGCCCAGCCCGCCCAGGAAGCGGGAGACGGCCAGTCCGCCGGCCAGCAGCGGCAGGCCGACCACGGTGATCGACATCCCCAGGCCGGCGGTGAGCGTGATGGTGGTGAGCGTGAAGCCGACGACACCGAGCGGCAGGTTGAGCAGCAGCTGGCCGACCTGCCGCCACATCCGCGCGCCGTACAGCGGCGGGCGGTCCATCCGGGCGTCCTGCCCCTTGATGGCGTCCACGGTGCGGCGGTGCAGCGGCTTCATCTGGATCTACCGTCCCTCTTGGTCGAGCTGGTGGACCAAGCTTCCCGAACCCGGGGCAGGAGATGCCATGGGGGTGATACATCTTCCGGGACGGGGGTTATCCCTACCCCTGCCCCGGTCGTCGGGCCGCTGCCCGGTGCTCGCGGGGGTGTCCACCGGACGTCTTGCGGAGCGAGCGGGGTTCGGGCGGAGCGGAGCCGTCCCCTTAGACTCACGCATTGGCCATGGTTATGACCGTGCGAGGAAACGTCGTAGAACTGCCTTGAGGGGTTGTTCACGGCCGAGGTGGAGGGCGAAGGCATGGAGGGGCAGCACGCGGCTGCCGTCGCGGCCGACCCGGCGGTCGGCGGCGGCTACTTCGACGCGTACGCCGCGATGGGCCTGATGGCCGTCGTCGGAGTGCTCTTCGTCGCCGTGGCGTTCACCGCCAACCGGCTGCTGCGGCCGGTGGTCTACTCGCCCGAGAAGCTCCTCGCCTACGAGTGCGGGGTGGACCCGGTGGGCGAGGACTGGGCGCACACCCAGATCCGCTACTACGTGTACGCCTTCCTGTACGTGATCTTCGCGGTCGACGCGATCTACCTGTTCCCGTGGGCGACGGTCTTCGCCACCGCCGGGTACGGCGCCGGAACGCTGATCGAGATGTTCCTCTTCATCGGCTTCCTCGCGGTCGGCCTGCTCTACGCCTGGAAGAAGGGCGTTCTGGAATGGACGTGACGCACACCCACTCGCACGGCGCCCAGGGCGGGCCGGTCCCGCTCGGCCTCCCGGACCCGTCGCGCCCCGGCGCCGTCGAGCACCGCGGCATCGGCCCGCTGGCCCGGCTCGCGCCCGACCCGGTCAAGGTCGTGCTCAACTGGGGCCGCCGTTACAGCCTCTGGTGCTTCAACTTCGGCCTGGCCTGCTGCGCGATCGAGTTCATCGCGGCGTCCATGGCCAAACACGACTTCATCCGGATGGGTGTCATTCCGTTCGCGCCCGGACCCCGTCAGGCCGACCTGATGATCGTCTCGGGGACGGTGACCGACAAGATGGCGCCCGCCGTCAAGCGCCTCTACGAGCAGATGCCCGAGCCGAAGTACGTCATCTCCTTCGGCGCCTGCTCCAACTCCGGCGGCCCGTACTGGGACTCCTACTCGGTGACCAAGGGCGTGGACCAGATCATCCCGGTCGACGTCTACGTGCCCGGCTGCCCGCCCCGGCCCGAGGCGCTGCTCCAGGGCATCCTCAAGCTGCAGGAGAAGATCGCCGCCGAGTCGCTGCCCGACCGCTACACCGCGCCCGCGGCGGCGCTGCGCCGCCCGCTCGTGGCGGGGCCTTCGACCGAGGGAGGCGTCTCATGACCATCGCCGAGCAGTACGCGGCGTCGGTCGGGGAGTGGGCGACCGGCGCCGAGGCTTACGGGCTGGTCACCGTCGACGTCCCCGCCGAACACTGGATCGAGGCGCTCACCAACGCCCGCGACACGCTCGGCCTGGGCTTCTTCGACTGGCTGAGCGCCGTCGACGAACTGGCCGAGGGCTTCTCCGTGGTCGCCCACCTCGCCTCCGCCGACGCCCCGGGCGTGCGCCACCTGGCGCTGCGCACCCGGGTGCCGCGGGGCGGGGCCGCGCTGCCGACCGCCGTCCCGGTCTACGCGGGCGCCGCCTGGCACGAGCGCGAGACCCACGAGATGTTCGGCATCGACTTCCCCGGACACCCCTACCTCGCCACCCTGCTGCTGCCGGACGGCTTCGAGGGATACCCGCTGCGCAAGGAGTTCGTGCTCGCGGCCCGGGTCGCCAAGGCCTGGCCGGGCGCCAAGGAGCCGGGCGAGTCGGACCACGGCGACGGGCCCGCCCGGCGCAAGATGCAGCCGCCCGGCGTGCCGGACCCGAACGAGTGGGGGCCGCTGAAGGGCACCCTGCCGCCGGTCGCCGAGCGGCCCGCGCGCGGAGCGCGGGCGGCGGGCGCGGCCGGGCGGACGCCTCGGGCGGCTGCTGGTGCTGCTGGTGCTGCGGCCGGTGCCGAGGGTGCGGCGGTGCGGGCGGACCGGCCGCGGCGGACCAGGACGGTGGCGGAGGGGTCGGCGAGCCAGGCGGGTGCCGAGGCCGCTGCTGCCGGCGCCGGCGCCGGCGCCGCCGCTGCTGATGCTGCCGCCGCCGGCGAGGCGGCGCCTGCGGTGCGGGCGGACCGGCCGCGGCGGGTCAGGTCGGTGTCCGACGGCTCGGTCAGCCAGGCCGCGGAGCCGGCGGCTGCTGCGCCTGCGGCGGCTGCTGGGCCTGCGGAGGCCGCTGCGCCTGCTGAAGCCGCCGGACCCGTCGAGTCGAAGGCCGAGCGCTCGGCGCCGCCGCGGACCCGGTCCTCGGACGCGCCCTGGCACAACCCGGTGCCCGCGCACGACGAGCCCGCGAAGCCCGCCGGGGCGGAGGCGCCGACCGAGGCCGTGCCGCCCGCCGAGGTGGAGGCGCCCGTCGAGCCGGCGAAGCCCGCCGCGCCCGCGGGTGAGCAGGACGAGACGTCGGCCGGACCGGCCGGCCAGGACGGAGGCGGCGCGTGAACCTGCTCGACACGGTGCTGCGCTGCGTCGCCACCCTGGTCGTCTTCCTCACCTTCCCGCTGGTCATCGGACAGACCGAGCACAAGGTCATGGCGCACATGCAGGGCCGGCTCGGCCCGATGTACGCGGGCGGCTTCCACGGCTGGGCGCAGCTCGTCGCGGACGGCGTGAAGTTCGCGCAGAAGGAGGACATCGTCCCGGCCGGGGCGGACCGCCGGATCTTCCGGCTGGCGCCCGCCGTCTCGCTGCTGCCGTACCTCTTCGTGCTGCTGGCGATCCCGGTCGGCCCGAACGGCTTCGTCGGCCAGGCGATCGACGCCGGTCTGTTCTTCGTGCTGGCCGTGATGGGCGTCGGCGTGATCGGCAAGCTGATGGCCGGCTGGGCCTCGGCGAACAAGTTCTCGCTGCTCGGCGGTCTGCGCACGGCCGCGCAGCTGATGTCGTACGAGCTGCCGATGGTGCTGGCGGCGGCCTCGGTGGCGATGGCCGCCGGCACGCTCTCGCTGCCCGGGATCGTGGACGCCTGGGAGTGGTACTGGCTGCCCTGGCAGCTCATCGGCGCGTTCGTGTTCTTCACGGCCGGTCTGGCCGAGCTCCAGCGCCCGCCGTTCGACATGCCGGTCGCCGACTCGGAGATCATCTTCGGCGCGTACACCGAGTACACCGGCCTGCGCTTCGCGCTGTTCCTGCTGTCCGAGTACGTGGGCATCCTGGTGGTGTCGGCGCTGACCGCGGTGCTCTTCCTGGGCGGCTGGCACGGCCCGCTGCCGGACCAGCTCGGCTGGCTCTGGATGATCCTGAAGACCTTCGCGCTGGCCTTCGTGGTCATCTGGCTGCGGGTCACCTACCCGCGTCTGCGCGAGGACCAGCTGATGCGCTTCGCGTGGACCGTGCTGATCCCGCTCGCCCTCGTCCAGCTGGCCCTGACCGGCGTCATCAAGGTGGCGATCTCATGAGTTTTCCCGGTGCTGGCCTGGCCAAGGGCTTGGCCGTGACCCTGCGGACGATGACGAAGAAGACCGTCACCGCGCAGTACCCCGACGTGCAGCCGTTGCTGCCGCCGCGTTCGCGCGGCGTCATCGCGCTGCTGGAGGAGAACTGCACGGTGTGCATGCTCTGCGCGCGCGAGTGCCCGGACTGGTGCATCTACATCGACTCCCACAAGGAGACGCTGCCGGCCGCCGAGCCGAACGCGCGGGCCCGCACCCGCAACGTGCTGGACCGGTTCGCCATCGACTTCTCGCTCTGCATGTACTGCGGGATCTGCATCGAGGTGTGCCCCTTCGACGCGCTGTTCTGGTCGCCCGAGTTCGAGTACGCCGAGACCGACATCCTGGAGCTGACCCACGAGCGGGACAAGCTCCGCGAGTGGATGTGGACCGTCCCGGCGCCGCCGGCGCTGGACCCGGCGGCCGAGGAGCCCAAGGAGATCGCCACCGCGCGCAAGGCGGCGGACAAGCTGGCGGCCGCCGCGGCCGTCGCAGCCGCCTCGGATGAGGGGGAGGCCCAGTGAGCGCCGCCACCCTGCTCGCGGCGACCGGCTCGCTGGAGCCGGCCGCCCGTTCGTTCCTGTCCCCGACCGGGGTGGAGCTCGTCTTCCTGCTGGTCGGCGTCGCCGTGCTCGGCTCGGCCGTGGTCGCCGTCAGCACCAAGCAGCTGGTGCACGCCGCGCTCTGGCTGGTGGTCGCGCTGGGCGGGCTGGCGGTGGAGTTCCTGCTGCTCACCGCCGAGTTCATCGCCTGGGTGCAGGTGCTGATCTACCTCGGCTCGGTGATCGTCCTGGTGCTGTTCGGGCTGATGCTCACCAAGGCGCCGATCGGGCGCTCGCCGGACGCCGACTCCAAGAACCGCTGGGTGGCCCTGGTCGTGGCGCTCGCCTCGGCCGGGACGCTGGTGACGCTGGTCGTCGACGCCTTCCGGACCTCCTGGATCGACCTCGGCGCGGGGGGCGGCTCGGCCGCCGTCACCGGGGCGAGCCTGTTCCGCCACTGGGTGCTGCCCTTCGAGGCCCTCTCCGTGCTGCTGCTGGCGGCGCTGGTCGGCGCGATCGTGCTGTCGCGCGGGTCGAAGCGGCGGGTGCCGCCGCCCCGGGCGGGCCGGTTGCGGGCCGGTCGGCCGGTGGGCTCGAACGGGACCGTCGCCGCCACCGTGCCCCGGCCGGCGCCGGAGAGCCCGGAGGCCCCGGAGGCCCCGGAAGCCCCGGAGGCCGCAGTGACCACGGAGGCTGCGCCCGCTGGGCCGTCCGCGCCGTCCGCGCCGTCCGCGCCGTCCGAGCGGTCCGCGCCGTCCGCGTCGGAGGAGAGCTGATGCACCTCGCCTACCCCGTCGTCCTCGCCGCGCTGCTGTTCAGCGTCGGCGTGTACGGCGTGCTCGCCCGGCGCAACGCCGTCCTGGTCCTGATGTCCGTCGAGCTGATGCTCAACGCCGTCAACCTCAACCTGGTCGCCTTCGACACCTGGCTGCGCGACTCGCTGCACGCCGGCCAGGCGCTCACCCTGTTCACCATCACCGTCGCCGCCGCCGAGATCGGGCTGGGGCTCGCCATCGTCCTGCTGCTGTTCCGGGCCCGGGGCACCGCGGACATCGACCGGGCCACCGCGCTCGGCGATCCGGCCGAACCGCTCGCCGAGGAGACGCCGACCGGAGCCGAGGCGCTGAAGGGCCAGGCCGCCGCATGAACCTCGCCCTGCCCGCCCTCGTCCCCGCGCTGCCCGCACTCGGTGCCGCCGCGACCCTGGCCGTCGGCAAGAAGGCGCCCGGCCTGGCCCGGCCGCTGGCCATCGTGCCGGTCGCCGTCTCGGCTGTGCTCGCCCTGGTCGTCGCCCTCCAGCTCGGCACCGGCCAGGCCCTGGACGCCGCCACCCGGCTCACCCCGACCGGCGGTCCGGACATCGCGCTCGCCCTTCACCTGGACGGCTTCAGCTCGCTGATCTCCGTGCTGGTCGGCCTGGTCGCCACCTGCGTGCAGGTCTACTCGACCGCGTACCTCAGGAAGGACCCGCGCTACCCGTCGTACGCGGCACTGGTCTCGCTGTTCACCGCGGCGATGTTCCTGGTGGTCTACTCCGGCGACCTGATCGTGCTGCTGGTCGGCTGGGAGGTCATGGGCATCTGCTCGTACTTCCTGATCGGCCACCACTGGGAGACCGAGGACGCCCGGTCGGCCTCGCTGAAGGCCTTCCTGGTCACCAAGCTCGGCGACGTGCCGTTCCTGTTCGGGATCTTCCTGCTCGGCGCGGACGCCGGAAGCTTCCGGATCCCCGACGTGCTGGCCGCCGCCACCGACGGGCGGCTGGGCCACCCGACACTGATCGCCCTGCTGCTGCTCGCCGGGGTGGCCGGCAAGAGCGCGCAGTTCCCGCTGCACACCTGGCTCCCGGACGCGATGGCCGGCCCGACGCCGGTCTCCGCGCTGATCCACGCCGCCACCATGGTCGCGGCCGGCATCTACCTGGTCGCCCGCCTGCTGCCGGTGTTCCTGCTGTCGGGCGCGGCGCTGGTCGTGCTGGCCGTGATGGCCGCCGTGACGATGATCGGTTCGGCGCTCTGCGCGCTCGCCCAGGACGACCTCAAACGGGTGCTCGCCTACTCCACCGTCGGCCAGCTCGGCTACATGGCCGGGGCGCTGGCCAGCGGCGACCGCGAGGCCTCCGTCTTCCACCTGGTCAGCCACGGCGCCTTCAAGGCGCTGCTGTTCCTGGCCGCCGGCGTGGTGATCCACGCCGCGCACACCAACTCGATCTCCGCGATGTCCCGGATCCCCGGGCTGCGCAAGCGCGTCCCGGACGCCTACTGGACGATGGGCATCGCGCTCGTCGCCCTGGTCGGGCTGCCGCCGTTCTCCGGCTTCTTCAGCAAGGAGGCGGTGCTGACCGCCGCCGAGCACGCCGCCAACGGTGAGGCGCTCACCAACGGGCTCGGCCCGGCCTCGGCCGTGCCGGAGGCCGCCGGGTGGATCGTGCTGATCTCGGCCGGACTCACCGCGCTGCTCACCGCCGCGTACGCGACCCGGCTCTTCCTGGTCAGCTTCCACAGCCCGGCCGTCAGGGCGCCGGGAGCCGGGGCGCCGGCTGCCGCGGCCTCGCAGGCCGGGGTGTCTCCGGCCGCAGTGTCTCCGGCCGCAGAGTCTCGGGCCGGGGCGTCTCCGGCCGGGCACGAGGCGGACGCGCCGTACTCGCCCGAGCTCGACGAGGCCGACCCGGCCACCGCCGAGCCGCCCGCGATGCGCTGGCCGCTCTGGGTGCTGGCGATCCCGACCATGGGCTTCGGCATCGCCGGGCTGCGCTCGGACTGGCTGCCCGCGCTGCTGGACGGCGGCTCGCTGCGCCCCTCGGCCGTCACCGCCGTCATCGGTACCGGGCTCGCCGTGGTCGGCGTGCTCGCGGCGTACGGCGCCTGGCGCGCGGCGACCGCGCGGCTGGCCACCGGCCGCCCGGCCCCGGCCGACGCCGGCCGGGTGCCCGAG
This sequence comes from Kitasatospora sp. NPDC086801, assembly GCF_044745805.1. NCBI lineage: Bacteria > Bacillati > Actinomycetota > Actinomycetes > Kitasatosporales > Streptomycetaceae > Kitasatospora > Kitasatospora sp. NPDC086801. The sequence goes on along the minus strand of NZ_JBIVAX010000001.1, from coordinate 184,046 downwards.
CAGGCCGGGGCCCCGGCCGCCGAGGTGATCGTCGCCGACCCCGGGCGCACCCTGCTCGGCCCGCTGTTCGGCCCGGCCCGGCACGGCTTCGGCGTCGACCGGCTGTACCACGCGCTGTTCGTCCGCCCGGTGACCGCCGCCGCGCGGCTGGTCCGCTTCCTCGACCGCGAGGTCGTCGAGACCTACGTGCGCGGCAGCGGGGTCGGCGCCAACCTGCTCGGCCGGGCCGTCCGGCTCGCGCAGACCGGCAACGCGCAGACCTACCTCAGCGCGCTGCTCGCCGGCGTCGTCCTGCTGGCCGTCCTGGTGGCGGTGTAGCGGATGCCGTACCCCCTCTCCCCGGTTCCCCCGATTCCGACCGCCGCCCGTAGGAGCCCCCGATGAACGCAGTCCTCATCGCCCTCCTGGTGCTGCCGCTGCTCGGCGCCGCGCTCACCCTGGCGCCGGTGTTCGGCCCGGAGCCGGCCGCCGCCGACCGGCGGGCGCTGCGGCTGAACACCGTCGTCACCGGCGCGGTGCTGCTGCTCACCGTCGCCCTGGCGGCCGGTTTCGACCACGACGAGCCCGCCCGGATGCAGGCCACCACCGACGTGTCCTGGATCCCGGCCCTCGACGTGCGCCTCCACCTCGGCGTGGACGGCGTCTCGCTGCCGCTGATCGTGCTGACCGCACTGCTCACCTTCCTCTGCGCGCTGTACTCGGAGAAGCGGCTGCCGGACGGGCCCGGCGCGCCGTCGGCGAGGGCCTTCGTCGGGCTGTTCCTCCTCCTCGAAGTCGGCATGCTCGCCACCTTCGCGGTGCTGGACCTCCTGCTCTTCTTCCTGGCCTTCGAGATCGTGCTGATCCCGATGTACTTCCTGATCGCCCGCTGGGGGAGCGGGGCGAAGGCCCCGGCCGCCAACCGGTTCATCCTGTACACGCTGCTCGGCTCGGCCGTGATGCTGCTCGGCTTCCTGCTGATCGGCAGCAAGGCCGGCACCTTCGACATGCAGGCCCTGGCCGCCGCGCACGGCAACGGCCTGAGCCACACCACCCAGGTGATCGCCGCGCTGGCGATCATGGTCGGGCTCGCGGTCAAGGCCCCCGCCTGGCCGCTGCACAGCTGGCTCCCGGACGCGCACACCGCCGCTCCGACGGTCGGCTCGGTGCTGCTCGCCGGCGTGCTGCTGAAGATGGGCACGTACGGTCTGGTCCGCGTCCTCCTCCCGGTCGTGCCCGACGGCACCGCGACGCTCGCCCCCTACCTGGGCGCCTTCGCCGCCGTCGGCATCGTCTACGGATCACTGGCCTGTCTGGCGCTGGCCCGCCCCGGCGCCAAGGGCGACCTCAAGCGCCTGATCGCGTACTCCTCCGTCGGCCACATGGGCTTCGTACTGCTGGGCATCGCCTCCCTCACTCCGGTGGGCGTCAACGGCGCGCTGTTCGCCAACATCGCCCACGGTCTGATCACCGGTCTGCTGTTCTTCGTCGTCGGCGCCCTCAAGGACCGCTACGGCACGGCGGACCTCGACACCCTCTCCGGCGCCACCGGCGCGGCCCTGTACGGCCGTGCCCCGCGGATCGGCGCGCTGCTCGCCTTCGCCGCCGTCGCCAGCCTCGGCCTGCCCGGCCTGGCCGGCTTCTGGGGCGAGCTGCTCGCCATGTTCGGCGCGTTCGACCCGGCCGACGGCCTGTCGCGCCCCGCGTTCGTCACCTACATGGTCCTGGCCGGTCTCGGCACCCTCCTCACGGCCGCCTACCTGCTGATCGTGGTCAGGCGCGTCTGCATGGGCGACCCCCAGCAGCCCGCCCCGGTGGACCGGGTCGCCGACCTGCGCCCGTACGAGGCCGTCAGCTGGACGCCGCTGGCCGCCCTCACCCTGCTCGCCGGCCTCTGGCCCGCGCTCCTGCTCGGCCTCTCCGATCCCGCCGTCAAGCACCTCCTCGGGGGTGGCTGACCGTGCTCGGAGCCCAGACCGCCGCACTCGGACCTCACTCCACGGGGCAGCACACTGTGACCTCCCTCGCCGTAGCCAACCCGGGCAGCCTGATCCAGTCCGTGGACTGGGTGGCGATCGCGCCCCCGCTGATCGCCGCGGTGGCCGCCCTCGCCGTCCTGGTCGCCGACCTGTTCCTGCCCGAGCGGCACCGGAAGTGGCTCGGCCGCCTCGCCGCGGCCGGACTCGCCCTCGCCCTCATCGCACTCCTCCCCCTCACCGGGGGGTCACCCCGGGCGACCTTCTGTGTGCAGAACGTAGCAGGGGGGTCTGACAACGGCGGCTGCTCGTACGTCGCCGACCACTTCGCCCTGGTGTTCCAGCTGCTCGCCCTCGGCGGCGCGCTGATCGCCGCCCTGCTCTCCGCACACACCGTCGAGGACGAGAAGCTGCCCGGCGGCGAGTACTGGTTCCTGCTGCTCTCCAGCGCCACCGGCGCCGCACTGCTGCCCGCCTCCCGCGACCTCGCCACCATGGTGATCGCGCTGGAGGTCGCCTCGCTGCCCGCCTTCGCCCTGGTCGCGCTGCGCCGGGACGGCCGGGGCGCCGAGGCCGCGCTCAAGTTCTTCGTCTCCTCCGTCACCGCCACGGCCGTGATGCTGCTCGGCATCGGCTTCGTCTACGCGGCCAGCGGCAGCCTGCACCTCGGCGCCGTCGCCCAGGGCCTGGAGCACGCCCCCGGGCAGCTCAAGCCGCTGGCCGAGGCGGGCGCCGTGCTGACCCTGGTCGGCTTCGCCTTCAAGGTCGCCGCCGTCCCGTTCCACTTCTGGGTGCCCGACACCTACACCGGCGCCCCGCTGCCGGTGGCCGGCTACCTCTCGGTGGTCGGCAAGGCGGCCGGCCTGTCCGGTCTCGCGCTCGCCACCACCATCGCCTTCCGCCCGTACGCGCACACCTGGGGCCTGGTGCTCGCCGTGCTGGCCGCCGTCACCATGACGGTGGGCAACGTCGGCGCGCTGCGCCAGCGCTTCGACACCCGCTACAGCGCGGTGCGGCTGCTCGCCTGGTCGTCCGTCGGCCAGGCCGGCTACCTGCTGGTGCCGCTCGCCGCCGCCGGTTACGCGCCCACCGGGGTCGATCCGCTCGGCGCCACCGCCGCGTACGCGCTGATCTACGGCGTGGTGAACCTCGGTGCGTTCGGCGTGGTCGCGGCGGTCGGCCGCCGGGCCGGGACCAGCGTGGACGACTTCCGCGGCCTGTTCGCCCGGCGCCGCTGGACGGCCCTCGCGCTCGCCTTCTTCCTGCTCTGCCTGGCCGGGCTGCCGCCGGGCGTGATCGGCCTGTTCGGCAAGGTCGTGGTGTTCCGCGCGGCCGTCGACGCCGGGCTGGGCTGGCTGGCCGTCGTGATGGCCGTCAACGTGGTCGTCGCGCTGTACTACTACCTGCTCTGGACGGCCCGGCTGTTCGCCCCGGCGCCGGGTGCCGCGCCGGGTGCCGAACCGGGCGCCGCACCGGTGGGCGAGGCCGGCGCCGAAGGCCCGCTGCCGGCCGGTCTGACCGCCACGCTGGGGCTCACCGCCTCGGTGGCCGTGGTCCTCTCCTTCGCCCCGCAGCTGGTCCTCCAGGTCGCCGGCGGATCCCTGTTCTGAGCCCGCCGGGCCGCGGCGGCGGTCCGGCGGGGCGGGTGCGCGGGCGTCGCGGCGGTGCCGCACCGGTGCCGCACCGGTGCCGCACCGGTGTCGCACCGGTGTCGCGGCGGTGTCACGCCGGTCACAAGGGAACAAGGCCCGGGCCCCCACCCGTTGACCGGGCAAGAGGGACGAGGCAGAAAGGGCTTCCCCACCGCACCATTGGAGGGCCTGACGTGCACCGCCGGCACAACGGACTGAGGACCGCCGTCCTGCTCGGCGGCCTCTCGGCGCTCATCTTGGTGATCGGCGGATTCTTCGGCCGAACCGGCTTGGTGATCGCCCTGCTGGTCGCCCTCGGCACCAACGCCTACGCCTACTGGAACAGCGACAAGCTCGCGCTGCGGGCCATGCGGGCCCGGCCGGTCAGCGAGATCGAGGCGCCACGGCTGTACCGGATCGTCCGCGAGCTCTCCACCGCGGCCCGCCAGCCGATGCCGCGCCTCTACATCTCCCCGACCCCCGCGCCGAACGCCTTCGCCACCGGCCGCAACCCGCGCAACGCGGCCGTCTGCTGCACCGACGGCATCCTGCAACTGCTGGACGAACGCGAACTGCGGGGCGTGCTCGGGCACGAGCTGAGCCACGTCTACAACCGGGACATCCTGATCTCCTCGGTCGCCGGGGCGCTCGCCTCGGTGGTGATGTTCCTGGTGAACTTCGCCTGGCTGATCCCCTTCGGCCGCAGCGACGACGACGACGGGCCCGGCCTCTTCGGCATGCTCGCCATCATGATCCTCGGCCCGCTGGCGGCCGGGCTCATCCAGCTGGCCGTCAGCCGCTCCCGCGAGTACCAGGCCGACGCCGACGGCGCCCGGATCACCGGCGACCCGCTCGCCCTGGCCGACGCCCTGCGCAAGCTCGACGCCGGCACCCGCCGACTGCCGCTCCCGCCGGAGCCGCAGCTCCAGACCGCCAGCCACATGATGATCGCCAGCCCCTTCCGCCCCGGTGAGGCCGGCGCCCGGCTGTTCTCCACCCACCCGCCGATGGCGGAGCGCATCGCCCGGTTGGAGCGGATGGCGGGCTACGGGCGCTGAGGCCCGGACGACGGGGCCGGAGGTCAGGCCGGCAGGTCCTCGTAGGCCCGGCGGAGGCGGTGGATCCCCTCGGCGGTGTGGGCGGAGCTCTCGGCGGCGGCGTAGCTGAGGCGCAGGTGCGGGGCCGGGGGTTCGGCGGCGTGGTACGGGCGGCCGGGGGTGACCTGGACGCCGGCGCGCAGGGCGGCGGCGGTGAGGGCGGCGTCGTCGACGCCGTCCGGGAGCCGCAGCCACAGGTGGTAGCCGCCGGGCCGGTAGGTGTCGAGCAGGCCGGGCAGCTCGCGGTGCAGGGCGGCGACGGTGGCGGTGCGGCGGGTCCGCAGTTCCGCTCCGAGGGCGCGCAGGTGGCGGGCCCAGCCGGGGTCGGCGACCAGTTCCAGCGTCGCCTCCTGGAGCGGCCGGGGCACGAAGAAGCTGTCCACCACCTGGGTGGCCCGCAGCCGGGCCAGGGCCGGGCCGCGCGCGGTGAGCGCGCCGACCCGCAGATTGGGCGAGGCGGCCTTGGTCAGCGACCGCAGGTGCACCACGACCCCGTCCTGGTCGTCGTCGGCGGCGAGCGGGCGCGGTAGTGCGGGGGCGTCCGCGTGGATGAGCAGGCGGGCGAAGTCGTCCTCGACGATGAACGCGCCGGCCGCCCGGGCGATCCGCAGCACCTCGGAGCGCCGGGTGGGCGAGAGCACCGCGCCGGTCGGGTTCTGGAACAGCGGCTGGCAGACGAAGACCCGCGCCCGGGTGGCCTCGAAGGCGTCGGCCAGCAGGTCGGTGCGCACGCCGTCGGCGTCGACCGGGACGGGGACGGGGCGCAGCCCGGCCGCGCGGACGACGGCCAGGATGCCCGAGTAGGTCGGCGACTCCACCAGGACGGGCGCGCCGGGCGCGGCGAGCGAGCGCATGGCCACGGTGAGCCCGCTCTGCCCGCCGGAGGTGATCAGGACGTCCCCGGTGCCGATCGGCCCGCCGGTGCCGCCGATGTCGCGGGCGAACCAGCCGCGCAACTCGGTGAGGCCGTCGGTGGGCGGCCGCTCCCAGGCGCCCGGGCGCCGTCCGGCCCGGGCGAGGGCGGTGGCCAGCAGGCGTTCGGGCAGCAGCGAGGCGTGCGGGTAGCCGCTGTTGAGGTCGATGACGTCGGGCGGGGGCACGCGGAGGGTGGCGAACACCGGCGCGGCCAGCAGGTCGCGCGGGCCGGAGTCGGCGCTGAGCGCGACCTCCTGCCAGGAGAGGTCGCCGGGGCGGGCGGCCGGCGCGGCGGTGCCGGACGGGCGCCCGGCGAAGGCCGCCGCCCGGAACACCCCGGCGCCCGGCCGGGAGACCACCAGGCCCTCGGCCGCGAGCACCGCGATGGCCCGGGAGACCGTCACCGGGCTGACCTGGTGGCGTTCCACCAGCACCCGGCTGGAGGGCAGCTTTCGCCCCTCCGGGTAGCGCTCGACCTCCCGTCGCAGCCTGTCGGCGAGTTCGGCCACACTGCTACGCTCGTTCATGACGGCACAAGATAGCGCTACCCACCCGCTGGCGGTAGCACCGCGAGGCCCCGCCTCCGGCACCGCCCTGGCCGCCCTCGGGGTGGCCTCCTTCTCCCTCAGCTTCCCCGCCACCGCGTGGGCCCTGACCGGCTTCGGCCCGTGGACCGCGACCGGGCTGCGCGGCGTCGCGGCCGGCCTGCTCGCCGCGCTCTACCTGGCCGCCGCCCGCGCTCCGCTGCCGCCCCGGCGGCACTGGCCCGCCCTGCTGGTGGTGTCGGGGGGCTGCGTGCTGGGCTTCCCGCTGCTGACCACGCTCGCCCTGCGGACCTCCTCGACGGCCCACTCGGCGGTGGTCATCGGCGTGCTGCCGCTGGCCACCGCGGTGTGCGCGGCGCTGCGCACCGGGCGCCGGCCGTCCCGGGCGTTCTGGGCGGCGGCGCTGGCCGGGGCGGCGGCGGTGCTCACCTTCACCCTGCTGCAGAGCCACGGCCGGCCGACCGCCGCCGACCTCTACCTGTTCGCGGCGCTGCTGGTGTGCGCGGCCGGGTACGCGGAGGGCGGGCGGCTCTCCCGGGACCTGCCGGGTGCCCAGGTGATCGCCTGGGCGGTGGTGGCCGCGCTGCCGGTGACGCTGCTGACCGCGGCCCTCGCGCTGCCCGCCGAGCCGGTCCACCTCGGGGTGAAGGCGCTGGCCGGGCTGGCGTACACGGCGGCGGTCTCGCAGTTCGGCGGGTTCGTGCTCTGGTACCGGGGGATGGCGGAGATCGGGGTGCCGCGGGCCAGTCAACTACAGCTCGCGCAGCCGCTGTTGACGCTGGTCTGGTCGGTGCTGCTGCTGGGCGAGGACCTGCCGGCGGCCGCTCCGGTGACGGCGGCGGTGGTGCTGGTCTGCATCGCCGTCACGCAGCGCGCCCGCACCTGAGACGGGTGCGGGCGCGCGGACCACCGGGTCGTCAGGACGGGGCGCCCTGCTCGGGGCGGTAGACGCAGAGCGCCCAGATGATGAAGACGTCCAGCGCGATCACCACGAGCGACCAGAGCGGGAAGTACGGCAGGGCCAGGAAGCTCTCCAGGGCGCTCAGCGCGGTGAGGAGGATGCCGGCGACGCGGGCCCAGGCGGCGCCCTTGAGGACGAACGCGCCGACCACCGCGACCAGCACGCCGACGATGATGTGGATCCAGCCCCAGCCGGTGAGGTCGAACCGGAAGACGTAGCGGGGGGTGTGGACGAAGAGGTCGTCGTTGGAGACCGCCATGATGCCCCGGAAGACCTCCATGATGCCGTTCATCAGCATCAGCACACCCGCGAACATCACCAGGCCGGGGGCCCAGTCGCTGAACTGGTTGCCCGGCGTCGGCTGCGGTGTGCCGGGGCCGGCGCGCCAGGGCTGCTCGGGGTTGGACGACGGGCTGCTCATGGATTCCTCCAGGGGCCGAACAGGCCTACGGGCGGACCGTACGGACTTCGACCGTCCGTCGGGCCGGGTCGCCGGGCAACCGGGCCGGGGCTGTTCGAGTGACGCGTCGTGCGCGGTCCCGGGCGGCCCCGGGCGGCCCCGGGCGGCGACTGGTAGTGGTTGTCCGACCACCGTCCGGCCCCGGTCCGGCCCCGAGCACGGGAGGCGCGCCGCGTGACTCTGCTGCCGAAGGACGTCGTGGACCAGGCCCCGCGCCCGCCACGCACCCCCCGGCTGGACCGCCTGCGCCGTGCCCGGCGGCTGCGCCGCGGCCGGGCGCTGGTCGGCTGGCTGACCACTACCGACCACAAGCGCATCGGCACCCTCTACATGACCACCGCCTTCCTGTTCTTCCTGGCCGGCGGCCTGATGGCCCTGCTGATGCGCATCGAACTGGCCCGCCCGGGGCTGCAGTTGATGGACAACGAGCAGTTCAACCAACTGTTCACCATGCACGGCACGATCATGCTGCTGATGTTCGCCACCCCGCTGTTCGCGGGCTTCGCCAACTGGATCATGCCGCTGCAGATCGGTGCCCCGGACGTCGCCTTCCCCCGGCTGAACGCGCTCGCCTACTGGCTCTACCTGTTCGGCTCGCTGATCGCCGTGTTCGGCTTCCTGACCCCGGACGGCGCCGCCGACTTCGGCTGGTTCGCCTACGCGCCGCTGAACAGCGCCGAGCACAGCCCCGGCCTCGGCGCGGACCTGTGGATCATGGGCCTGGCCTTCTCCGGCTTCGGCACCATCCTGGGCTCGGTCAACTTCATCACCACGATCATCTGCCTCCGGGCGCCCGGCCTGACCCTGTTCCGGCTGCCGATCTTCGTCTGGAACATCCTGCTCACCGCCGTGCTGGTGCTGTTCGCCTTCCCGGTGCTCGCCGCCGCGCTGCTCTGCCTGGAGTCGGACCGCAAGTTCGGCTCGCACGTCTTCGACGCGGCCAACGGCGGGGCGCTGCTCTGGCAGCACCTGTTCTGGTTCTTCGGCCACCCGGAGGTGTACATCATCGCGCTGCCGTTCTTCGGCATCGTCACCGAGATCATCCCGGTGTTCAGCCGCAAACCGGTCTTCGGCTACTCCGGTCTGATCGGCGCGACCATCGCCATCACCGGCCTGTCGATCACGGTCTGGGCGCACCACATGTTCGTCACCGGGCAGGTGCTGCTGCCGTTCTTCTCGATCATGACGATGCTGATCGCGGTGCCGACCGGGGTGAAGTTCTTCAACTGGATCGGCACCATGTGGCGCGGTTCGCTGAGCTTCGAGACGCCGATGCTGTGGACGGTCGGCTTCCTGGTCACCTTCCTGTTCGGCGGCCTCACCGGGGTGCTGCTGGCCTCCCCGCCGATCGACTTCCACGTCTCCGACTCGTACTTCGTCGTCGCCCACTTCCACTACGTGGTCTTCGGCACCGTCGTCTTCGCGATGTTCGCCGGATTCCACTTCTGGTGGCCCAAGTTCACCGGCCGGATGCTGGACGAGCGGCTCGGGCGGATCCACTTCTGGACCCTCTTCACCGGCTTCCACGCCACCTTCCTGGTGCAGCACTGGCTCGGCGCCGAGGGCATGCCCCGCCGCTACGCCGACTACCTCGCCTCGGACGGCTTCACCACGCTGAACACCGTCTCCAGCATCGGTTCGCTGCTGCTCGGCGCCTCCACCCTGCCGTTCCTCCACAACGTCTGGCACACCGCCCGGTACGGGGAGAAGGTGACCGTCGACGACCCGTGGGGGTACGGGCGGTCGCTGGAGTGGGCCACCTCCTGCCCGCCGCCCCGGCACAACTTCCGCACCCTGCCGAAGATCCGCTCCGAGTCGCCGGCCTTCGACCTGCACCACCCCGACATCGCCGAACTCGACCGGCGGCAGAACGCCCGGGAGCCGCTGCGGTGAGCGGGTCGGGGGTCTGGGGGAGGGGCTGGGGGCCGGGTTGGGGAGGGTCTGGGGGCGGGTCTGGAGGAGGGGGTGCGGGCGGGGTGAGGGTGGTGAGGGCGGGAAGCCCTGCGCGAACCGGTTCGCCGGGGGCCCGCGCTCGTTAGGATGAACGCGTGCCCCGCCGGCTCCGGGGCGCGGCATCCGGAGGGAGTGGGCCGTCATGGCAGACGAGAGGCACGCCCCGGCGGCCGCGGAAGCGCCCGCCCGACGGCGCGGCCAGGGCGAGTTGGAGGCGCAGGTGCTCGCGGTGCTCCAACGGGCGCCCGGCCCGGCCACCGCGGGGTGGGTCCAGGAACGCCTGGAGGGCGACCTTGCGTACACCACCGTGATGACCATCCTGTCCCGGCTGCACGCCAAGAGCGCCGTCTCGCGGTCCCGTTCGGGCCGCTCCTACCTGTGGCAGGCCTCCTCCGACGTGGCCGGGCTGGCGGCCCTGCGGATGCGCCGGATGCTCGACGGGGAAGCGGACCGGGACGCCGTCCTGGCCAGCTTCGTGAGCGCGCTGCTCCCGCACGACGAGGACCTGCTGCGGGCGCTGCTGGACGCCGCCTCCGCCGATCCGGCAGCGGCCGACCGTGAGAGCTGACCCGTGGGCTTCTTCGTCTTCCTCCCGCTCATCCTGCCGCTGACCGCGGTGCCGATCGCACGTCTCACCGAGCAGCACCTGCACCCGCGCGGCGCGGCCCGGCTGATGACCGTGATCAGCGCGGTGATGGCCGTGTGCAGTGTGCTCTGCCTCGGACTGATCGGCGTGGTGGGCACCGCGCAGATCCCCGGCAACCCGCTGCCGGACAGCTGGTCCGACCCGGAGGTGCGGGCCGCGCTGCCGTACCACGAGACGGTCGGGACGGCCGCGATGTGGCTGCTGGTCCTGGTGGCCGCGGCCTGCGCCCGGACGGTCGGCCGGCACCTGCGGGTGCGCTCCCGGGCCCGGCGGGCGCTGACCGGGCTGCCGGCCGGGCCGGAGGCGGCCGGCGACCTCGCGGTGCTGCCGGACCGCAGCCCGTACGCGTACGCGCTGCCCGGTTCGCCGGGGCGCGTGGTGGTCTCCACCGGGATGCTGGCCGGGCTGCCCGAGGACGAGCGCGAGGCGCTGCTCGCGCACGAGCGGGCGCACCTGCGCCACCGTCACCACCGGTACCTGCTGACCACCCAGCTGGCCGCCTGCGTCAACCCGTTCCTGCGGCCGCTGCAGTACGCGGTGGCGTTCAGCGCGGAGCGCTGGGCGGACGAGGAGTCGGCCCAGGAGGTGGGGGACCGCCGGATCACCGCGCGGGCGGTGGCCCGGGCGGCCCTGGTGTCGCACGCGGCGCCGGCGCCCGGCTTCGCGGCCTTCGCCGCCCCGGCGGCCGCGCCCGGCCCGGTGCCGCGCCGGGTCGCCGCGCTGCTCGGCCCGGTGCCGACGTCCCGCAACTGGCCCCCGGCGAAGACCCGGGCGGGCCTGGCCGCGATGGTCGCCGCGGCCGGTACGGCGGCGTCGGCGCTGTGCGCGCTCAACGCCGCCGTGGCCCTGCTGGTGGTGCTGAAGGCCGTCACCCCGCTGTAGGTCAGCCGCTGTAGGCCGGTCGCGGTGGATCAGGCGGTGGCGAGCGCGTCCAGGGCGGCTTCGGCGTCGGCCAGGGACTTCGCGGCGAGCGGCCGCAGCCCGGCCAGGGCGGGGACGTCGTCGGCGCGGGTGAGTTCGGCCGGGACGACGTGCAGCTGCTCGGCCGGGACGCCGAGCCTGGCGAAGTAGGCCCGCAGGTACGGGGTCTGGAAGTCGAAGGCCTCGCGCGGGGTGCCGGGGCCGTAGCCGCCGCCGCGGGCGGCCGCGACGACGACCCGGGTGTGGCGCAGCAGGCTCTCGCCGGTGGCCGGGTCGGTGTAGACGCCGGGGAAGCTGATCCGGTCGATCCAGGCCTTGAGCGTGGCCGGGACGGTGAGGTTGTACATCGGCACGCCGAGCAGCACGGTGTCGGCGGCGAGCAGCCGGTCGATCAGCGGGTGGGTGAGGGACCACTCGTGTTCCTCGTCCGGGCCTTCGGCGAGGGCGGCGACGTCGGCGACCGGGATGGTCCCCTTGCGTTCGACGCGGCGGCCGAGGAGGGCGTACCCGGCGCCGATCGCGGCGACCGGTTCGGCGGCGAGGTCCCGGTGGACGTACCGGCCGGCGGCGCCGTGCCGGGCGCGCCAGGCGGCGGCGAACCGGGCGGTCAGCGCGCGGCTGACCGAGTCGCCGTGGCTGATGCTGGAGTCCAGGTGCAGCAGGGTGGTGGTGGTCACAGCGTTCTCCCGTCACTTCGGTGCTGGGTGGATCGTCATCGCTGTGACGGGCCGGGCCGAGGAAAGGTGACCGATGGACCGGGACGAGGTGCTGGCGGCGCGGTTCGAGGCCGAGCGGGGGCGGCTGAGGGCGGTCGCCCAGCGGATGCTCGGGTCGACGGGCGAGGCGGAGGAGGCCGTCCAGGAGGCGTGGCTGCGGCTGGACCGGGCCGGTCCGGACGAGGTGGACAACCTGCCGGGCTGGCTGACCACGGTGGTGTCGCGGATCTGCCTGGACGTGCTGCGGGCCCGCGCGGTGCGCCGCGAGGAGCCGACCGGCGACGCGCTGCCGGACGGGCTGCCGGACGCGGCGGTGGCCGGTGCGGCGGGCGGGGGCGCGGACCCGGAGCGGGAGGCGCTGCTGGTCGAGTCGGTGGGCCGGGCGCTGCTGGTGGTGCTGGACCGGCTGGGGCCGGCCGAGCGGGTCGCCTTCGTGCTGCACGACGGCTTCGCGGTGCCGTTCGAGCAGATCGCGCCGATCGTCGGCCGGACCCCGGTGGCCGCCAAGAAGCTGGCCAGCCGGGCCCGGCAACGGGTGCGCGGGACGGCCGCGCTGCCGCCGGAGCGCCTGGCCGGGCACCGGCGGGTGGTGGAGGCGTTCCTGTCCGCCGCCCGGGGCGGGGATCTGGCCGCGCTGCTGGCGGTGCTGGCGCCGGACGTGGTGCGCCAGGCCGATCCGGCCGCGCTGCCGGCCGGGCGTTCCCCGGTGGCCCGGGGTGCGGAGACGGTGGCCCGGGAGACGACGGTGTTCGGCCGGCGGGCCCGGTTCGGCGCGGTGGCGCTGGTGGACGGGGTGCCGGGGATCGTGATCGCCCCGGGCGGGCGGTTGCGGCTGGTGCTGCGGGTGGCGGTGGTGGACGGCCGGGTGGCCGGCTACGAGGTGGTCGCCGACCCGGCCCGGCTGGCCGCCCTGGAGCTGGCGGTGCTGCCGGAGTGACCGGGGCGTGCCCCGGTGGATCCCGCCGGGCGCGGCGGCAGCACCGGGCGCGGCCTACTCGGCGAGCCGGACGATCATCTTGCCGGTGTTGGCGCCCCGCAGCATGCCGAGGAAGGCGTCCACCACGTGGTCGAAGCCGTCCACGATCGTCTCGTCCGGGACCACCGCGCCGGAGCGCAGGTGCGGGACGAGGAACTCGTACAGCTCCGGTTGGGCGTCGCGGTGGTTGCGGACCAGGAAGCCTTCCAGCCGCAGGCTCTTGCCGACCACGTCGAAGAGGTTGCGCGGGGCGGCGGGCGGGTTCCGGGGGTGGTTGTACTGGGCGACGGCGCCGCACCAGGCGATCCGGCCGTAGTCGCGCAGGGCGCTGATGGCGCCCTCCAGGTGGTCGCCGCCGACGTTGTCCAGGTAGACGTGCAGCCCGTCGGGGGCGGCCTCGCGGAGCCGGTCGGCGATCGGCCCGTCGTGGTAGTCGAAGGCGGCGTCGAAGCCGAGGTGCTCGGTGAGGTGGGCGGCCTTGGCGGCGGAGCCGGTGCTGCCGATGATCCGGCCGGCGCCGAGCAGCCGGGCGAACTGGCCGGCGGCGGTGCCGACCCCGCCGGCGGCCGACGAGATGAAGATCGTCTCGCCGGGCTGCAGCCGGGCGATCCGGGTGAGGGCGACCCAGGCGGACAGACCGGTGCCGCCGAACACCGACAGGTGGGCGCTGAGCGGGACGCCGTCGAGGTCGGGCAGCGGGTTCGCGGTCTCGGCGGTGACCACCGAGTGGGTGCGCCAGGCCTGGCGGTGGAAGACCAGCGTGCCGACCGGCAGGGCGTCGGCCCGGGACTCCACCACCCGGCCGAGGGTGCGGCCCTCCAGCGGGGCGTGCAGCTCCCAGCCGTCCTCCTCCTCCATCTCCTCGCGCATGTACGGGTCGACGGACTGGTGGGTGTTCTCGACCAGGGCCTCACCGGCGGCGAGCGCCGGGATGAGCTCCTCGACGAAGGCGAAGTTCTCGGCGGTCGGAGCGCCGTCGGGGCGGGACACCAGGTGGACGGCGCGGGCGGTGGGGCGGGACATCGGGCTGCTCCGAACGGGAGGCGACGGGCGGATGCGCCCACCGTAGGAAGCGGGGGAGCGGCCGGGCAGGGGTCCGCGTCGATGGAACGGCGGCTTCCATGAGCGGGATTGATGGATGCCGGTAGATTCGGGCGCATGACCGATCTCGCCCCGCACGAGCTGCGGATCCTGGTCGCGGTCGAGGAGGAGGGCAGCTTCACGGCCGCCGCCGTGCGCCTCGACACCACCCAGTCCGCCGTCTCGCACGCCGTGCGCGCCTGCGAGCGGAAGCTCGGCGCGGTGCTCTTCGACCGTGGGCGCCACGGCGCACGCCCCACCGACGCCGGCGCGCGGGCGGTGGCGTACGCCCGCCGGATCCTGCGGCTGCTGGCCGCGATGGGCCCCGAGGTGCGCGGCGTGGGCACGACCGGGCCGCTGACCGGCACGCTGCGGATCGCCGCCTTCCGCAGCGCCGCCGCCCACCTGCTGCCGCCCGTGCTGGCCGGGCTGGCCGCCCGTCACCCGGGGCTGACGGCGCAGGTCCGGATCGTCCGGGAACTCGGCCGCGGCACCGCCGGGGAGGTCGCCGACGGCCGCGCCGACCTCGGGCTGGCCACCCTGGACGCCGACGGCCCGCCGCCCGTCCCGGGCCTGGTCGCGGTGCGCCTGTACGAGGAGTCGTACGCGCTCGCGCACCAGCGGGGCCATCCGGCGCCGCGCGGGCTGCCGCTGGTCGACTGGGACGAGAACTGCGGCTCCTACACCCGGGACTGGTGGCGGCGGCAGGACTGGATCCCGCCCGCGACCATCGACGTCGAGGACGACACGGTGGCCGTCTCGCTGGTCTCGCAGGGCCTCGGCATGGCGATCATGCCCCGGACGGCGCTGCTCGGTGCCCCGGCCGGCCTCGCCGTCGCCGACCTCGGGCCGCACCCGCCCAGCCGGTTCGTCGGGTACGTCACCACGCCCGAGCTGGCCGGGACGGCCGCCGTCCGGGCGCTGATCCGCGAGCTGCGCGAGCTCCCGCTGCCGCCGGGGCTGACGGCGGCCTGACGAGCCGCCTGCCCGGCTGCCGGTGCGGCTGCCTGCCCGGCTGCCCGTGCGGCTGCCGGTCCGGCCGTCAGCCGTCCAGCGCGTCCCGGAGCCGGCGGAACTCGGCGGCCAGCGCGTCCAGCGTGTAGTGCGCGTTGAGCCCGCTCGGGTTGGGCAGCACCCACACCTCGGTGTCGCCGATGCCCTCCGGCTGGCGGCCGATCGAGGCCCGCCGCCGCCCGAAGGCCGTCCGGTAGGCGCCGATGCCGAGCACGGCCAGTACGCGCGGGCGCAGCCGCAGCACGCGCTCGGTGAGCGCGGCGCCGCCCTCGCGCAGTTCTTCGGCGGTCAGTTCGTCGGCCTTGGCGGTGGTGCGCGGGGCGACGTTGGTGATGCCCAGGCCGAGCGCGGGCAGCTCGCCCTGCTCGTCCGGGCGGAACTGGCGCGCGGTGAAGCCGGAGCGGTGCAGGGCGGGCCAGAAGCGGTTGCCGGGGCGGGCGAAGTGGTGCCCGGTGGCGCCGGACCACAGGCCCGGGTTGATGCCGCAGAACAGCACCCGCAGTCCGGGCCCGGTGACGTCCGGGATGGTGGTGTCCTTGGCCGCCTGGAGCTGTTCGGCGGTGGGCTTCACGGGAGGGAGGGGCTGGTTCGGCACGTGGCCAAGTCTGCCCGCTCCCTGATGAGCCGTGAACGCCGGTTCCGGAGCCACCGGAGGCCGAACACCACCGCCGCCGCGTACGCCCAGCCCGCGAAGATGTCCACGATGAAGTGCTCGGCGCCGTACACCAGGGTGAACGCCATCGCGAGCGGATAGGCGACCAGCAGCGCCCGCAGCCAGGGGCGGGCCGTCGGCCAGAAGAAGAAGAGCAGCATCGCCGGGTAGGCGGAGTGCAGCGAGGGCATCGCGGCGACGTCGTTGGCGAACTGGCTGCCGTTCTCGACCAGCGAGTCGGCCTGCGGCAGCCCGCTGGTGGAGATCACGTCCCACACGACCCGGGTGAGCCCCGGCAGGTGGCCCTCCTGGGCGACCAGCCACGGCGGGTCGGCCGGGTAGAGCAGGTACGTGGCGAAGCCGGCGAAGGTGAGCAGCAGGTAGCAGGCGAGCAGTTGCCGGAACCGGTCGTGCCGGCGCCGCCAGAGCACCGCGAGCAGGACGAAGACCAGGAAGAAGTGCGAGAGGTAGACGGCCGTCGCCGCGTAGTCGTACCAGTGCGGCGAGCCGGGCGTCCACAGCGCGTGCTGGAGCCGGACGGTCCAGGTCTCGCCGAAGCCGAGCACTTCGTCGGCGCGCAGCTGCGGCAGCCAGTGCGGGGCCCACGGGGTGTGCGCGCCGTAGCCGCGCAGCAGCGAGTACGTCCAGACGGCGGCCATCACCGGCACCCAGTCGCGCAGCACCAGCAGGAAGCCCCGTCTGCCGTGCCCGCTGTGCACGGCCGCCGTCAGCAGGGCACCGATCAGCCACAGGAACACCACGTCGTTGGCGAAGGCCATGCCCTGGGTGCGCAGGAACCAGACGAGCGCGGTCAGGTAGACCGGCCAGGCCAGCAGTCGAAGTCTCGACAGACCGGTCCGGCGGGGGCGGGCGGTCACGGGTCGCAGTCGCCCGGTCCGCGCCGGGGTGGGCGGGGCCGGGCTGAGCAGCTTGGTCATGCTCACCGAAACTACCAACGCAAGCTTGGAGGACTCTGGGTGAACCATGACCGCCTCGTAAGAAAGTCGCACGGCCGGGTCGCCGTTCTGACGGCGGAGCAGCGGGGCGAGGTCCCGGTCATGAGACGATGCCCAGCTCGTGCGGGGTGTTGTTGAGCCGGCGGCCGCCGGCGGGGGTGACCGTGACGATGTCCTCGATCCGCACTCCGAAGCGGCCGGGCAGGTAGACGCCGGGCTCGATCGAGAAGCACATGCCGGGCACCAGCGGCCGCTCCTCGCCCTCGACCAGGTACGGCGGTTCGTGCGTGGTGATGCCGATGCCGTGGCCGGTGCGGTGGATGAAGTACTCGCCGTACCCGGCCTCGGTGATCACCCGGCGGGCGATCCGGTCGATCTCCTGGCAGCTGACCCCGGGTCGGACCGCCTCGAACGCGGTCTGCTGGGCGAGCCGGACCACGTCGTGCACCTTCTGGACCTCCGCCGGCACCTCGGTGCCGACGTGCACGGTGCGGGTGGTGTCGGAGCCGTAGCCGTCCTTGAGCCCGCCGAAGTCCAGCACCACGGTGTCGCCGGGCCGGATCACCCGGTCGCCGGCCTCGTGGTGCGGGTTGGCGCCGTTCGGGCCGGAGCCGACCACGGTGAAGTCGACCTGGCTGTGCCCGTACTTGATGAGCAGCGCGCCGAGGTCGGCGGCGACGTCGGTCTCCCGGCGGCCGGCGAAGTCGACCTCCAGGATGCCCCGGTAGGCGGCGTCCGCGGCGCCGCCGGCCGCGGCCAGCCGCTCCAACTCGTCGGCGCCCTTGACCGCGCGCAGCATCGGCAGGGTCTCGGTGAGCGAGGTGAAGCCGGTGCCGGGCAGCGCGGCCTGGAGGCCGAGCAGGTGCATCGCCCAGGCGTTGTCGGAGATGCCGTACCGCCCGGCCGGGTCGAGCAGCGGGCGGGCGGTGGCGTACGGGTCCTCGCCGTCGGTCCAGTCGAGCAGCCGCAGGGCCGGGGCGCCGGCCGCCTTCCCGGCGTCCGGGCGCTCCAACTTGGGGACGATCAGCGCGGGTTCGCGCCCGGCGGTGAGCACCAGGGCGGTGAGCCGCTCGGTGATCGCGGTGGGCTGGTAGCCGCACAGGTAGACCAGGTCGGGTCCGGGGGCGACGACCAGGCCGGCCAGTCCGGCGGCGGTCGCGTCGGCGGTGGCCCGGGCCATCCGGGCGGCGTAGTCCTCGGTGGTGAAGGGACGAGGCACGGTCGGTTCCTCCTCAAGGCCGGACGGGGTACTGCTGGAACTCCATCACGTGGAACTCCATCACGTGCGGGCGGAGTTGGCGAAGTGCCGCAGGAACAGCGCCTCGACGTGGGCCATGTGCTCGATCTCGCCGGGGTCGACGCTCTCGTTCGGCGCGTGGATGAGGCAGCGCGGCTCCTCGACGCCCATCAGGACGATCTCCGCCGCCGGGAAGGTGGTGGCGAACACGGTGCAGAGCGGGATCGAGCCGCCCTGGCCGAGGAAGGAGATCGGCTTGCCGTAGACCTCCTGCACCGCCTTGTCGAGCGCGGCGTACGCGGGCCCGCCGGTGTCCGCGCGGAACGGCGAACCGGCGCTCTCCCGCTCGGCCTCCACCAGCACGCCCCAGGGCGCGGCGGCCCGCAGGTGCGCGATCAGCGCGTCCTGGGCGGCGCGCGCGTCGGTGCCGGGCGGCACCCGCAGGCTCACCCGGGCCCGGGCGGTGGCCGGGACGGCGGCGGCGGAGCCGACCACGGGCGGGCAGTCGATGCCGAGGACGGTCACCGCCGGGCGGGCCCAGAGCCGGTCGGCGACCGTCCCGGAGCCGGTCAGTCGGACGCCGTCCAGCACGCCGGCGTCGGTGCGGAACCGCGTCTCGTCGTAGCCGACGCCGCTCCAGGCGCCCGTGCAGTCCAGGCCGTCGATCCGGGTGCCGCCGTCGGCGTCGCGCAGCGAGTCGAGCATCCGGATCAGCGCGGCGAGCGCGTCGGGGGCGGGGCCGCCGAACATGCCGGAGTGCATGTCGCCCTTGAGCGCCTTGACGGTGACGACCGCGGTGGCGACCCCGCGCAGCGAGGTGGTGGCGGTGGGGACGCCGACGGCGGCGTTGCCGGTGTCGCAGACCAGCAGGGCGTCCGCGTGCAACTCCCCGGCGTGCGGCGGCACGTACTCCTCCAGGCCGCCGGTGCCCTGCTCCTCGGAGCCCTCGACGACCAGCTTGAGGCCGACCGGGACGTCGTCGCCCAGCGCCCGCAGGGCGGTGAGGTGCATGACGATGTTGCCCTTGCAGTCGGCGGCGCCGCGCCCGTACCAGCGGCCGTCCCGCTCGGTGAGCTGGAACGGCGGGGAGGTCCAGGCGGCGTCGTCGAGCGGGGGCTGGACGTCGTAGTGGCAGTAGAGCAGGACGGTCGGGGCGCCGGGCGGCGGCGGGCGGTGGCCGATCACGGCGTGGCTGCCGTCCGGGGTCTCCTCCAGGTGGACGTCGCGCAGGCCGGCCTCGGTGAAGGCGGCGGCGACCCACTCGGCGGCCTCCCGGCACTTCTCCGGCGGGTACTGGCGGGGGTCGGCGACGGACGGGACGGCCACCAGCTCGGCCAGGTCGGTCTTGGCGCGGGGCATCAACTCGGCGATCCGGCGGGCTAGTTCGTCGGTCATGGCTGCTCCCTGGGGCTACTTGCGGACGGTGTCCTGCAGGTTGAGGTCGTCGATCCTGTCCTGGATCCCGGCGAGCTTGCCCGGGCAGTACACCGAGAGCACGATCGCCTCGGCCCGCACCGCGTCGCGGTCGGACGGCACCGGCCGCTGGCCCGGTCCGTCGGCGCCGTTGGACATGGCGGACGTCCACTGCGCCTGGGTCAGCGCGTTCGACGGGTTCGCGCAGACGGCGCCGCCGTCCTCGCCCAGGGTGTGCACGATCTGGTCCTGCGTGGGCGCCGGGTAACCGGCCGAACTCAGCGCCCGGGCAAGCTGCTCGGCCTTCCGGTCGGCCTGGTCGGTGGCGTGCAGCCGGCTGAACGAGAGCAGGCCGGTGATCAGCATCGCGACCAGCAGCGCGATCGCCCCGAGGTAGATCCAGCGGTGCCGGGAGGCCATCAGGCTCGTGGTCATGCCGCACCGCCCTCGGCGCGGCGCAGTTCGGCCGACTCCTGCGCGGCCAGCTCCGCCACCGCCTCCGGGGAGCGCCAGCCGGGCTTGCGCAGCCGCAGGAACAGGTACGGGATCAGCAGGCCGAGGGCCAGCAGGCCGCCGCCGACGATCCCGATGTACATCCAGACGCTGCCGCTGCCGAACTGCGAGGACGGCACGAAGCCGATCGCCATCGCGCACGCCGAGGAGAGCAGCCCGACCACGCAGATCGGCACCAGCGCCGGGGCCCGGTAGCCGCGCGGGTGGTCCGGCTGGGTGCGGCGCAGCCGGATCGCGGCGGTGAACATCAGCAGGTAGACGATCAGGTACACCTGCGTGGTGATCACCGAGAAGATCCAGTACGCGCTGGAGACGTTCGGGATCAGCGCGTACAGCAGGGCGATCGCCGTGGTGACCACGCCCTGGGCGACCAGCAGGTTCTGCTGGACGCCCGCCCGGTTCAGCCGCTGCAGGAACGGCGGCAGGTAGCCCTCCTGCCGGGAGATCATCAGCAGGCCCTTGGACGGCCCGGCCAGCCAGGTCAGCATGCCGCCGAGCGAGGCCGCGATCAGCGCCACCGCGATCACCGGGGTGAGCCAGCCGATGTCGAAGTACTGGAAGAAGGCGTCGAAGGCCTGCATCACACCGGCCGTCAGGCTCAGCTCGCTGGACGGCACCACCCAACTGATCGCCAGCGCCGGCAGGATGAAGATCAGCAGCACCATCGCGGACGCGGTGAACATCGAGCGGGGGAACTCCCGCGCCGGATTGCGCAGCGAGGAGACGTGCACCGCGTTCATCTCCATGCCGGAGTAGCTGAGGAAGTTGTTGACGATCAGCACCAGGCTGGCCAGGCCGGTCCACTGCGGGAGCAGGTGCGCGGAGTCCATCGGCGCGGCGGAGCCGTTGCCCTCGCCGAGGAAGACGAAGCCGAGCACCACCAGCAGCGTGCCGGGGATCAGGGTGCCGATCACCAGGCCCATCGAGGACAGGCCGGCCACCGCCTTCGTCCCGCGCGAGGAGACCCAGACGCCGGTCCAGTACAGCACCATGATCACCACGGCGGTGTACGGGCCGTTGCTGGCCAGCTTCGGGTTCACCACGTACGCGATCGTCGACGCCACGTACGCCAGCAGGGACGGGTAGTAGAAGATCGTCATCGCGAACTGGCACCAGACGGCGAGGAAGCCCAGCGGCTTCGACAGGCCCTCCGAGACCCAGCGGTAGACGCCGCCCTCCCAGCCGGACGCCAGCTCGGCGGAGACCAGCGCGGTCGGCAGCAGGAACACCAGCGCCGGGACGAGGTAGAGGAAGACGCAGGCCAGGCCGTAGACGGCCATGGTCGGGGCGGAGCGCAGGCTGGCCACCGAACTCGTGGTCATCAGGGCGAGCGTCAGCCAGGACATCCGGGGGGCGATGGCCACCCGGGCGGCCACCGAGCCGGTCCGCTCGCGGGTGGCCTGGCCGCCGGGGTTCCTCAGGTCACCGGGGTTTCTCCGGCCACCGGGGTTCCTCCGGGCACCGGGGCTCCTCCGGCCGCCGGGGTCTCCGTGGTCACCAGGGCTTGTCGGGTCACCGGATCCGCCGGAACCGCCGGGGGCGGCGGCCTCGCCGGGGCCGCCCCGGCCGGGCGAGGGCGCGTCCGTGGAACCCATCTGTCCTCCTCCGGTACGGCCCCGGTCGGCTGCGCGAGGTCCGGGCGCGAGGCGCCCCGGGCGCGGATGCCGCCCGGGAAGGGTTCCGGGGCGGGCCGTACCCGGCCAGTTCACCCGGTTGCCGAGGCCACCGCATGCGGCGTGCACCCGCACGGGTGAGCGACTGTCAGGGGTGGGCCGCCGGATTCTGCGGAGTCGGCCAGACGGCGCGGCGCAGCGTACGGCTCGCGGTCGCGGGCAGCAGGGCGACCGCGAGCAGGATGGTGATCGCGGCCAGCGCGACGGCGGGGGAGAGGTGGTCCAGCAGCAGGCCGCTGCCGAGTGTCCCGGCCGGCATGCCCGCGGTCAGCAGCGTCATGGTCGCCGCGATCGCCCGGCCGCGGAGCTCGTCCGGCACCTGCTGGAACACCAGCAGGTCCAGCATCACCCGCAGGGCCGGAATGCCGAACCCCACCATGAACAGCGCGGCGAACACGGTGACCGCCCCGCCCGGCAGCAGCGGCGCCAGCGGCACCGGCACGGCGGTCCAGGCCACCACCAGCAACAGGACACCCGGCCCGGCCATCCGGTGCAGCCGGGGGACCAGGGCGGCTCCGGCCAGCGCCCCGACCGCCTCGCCGGCCAGTGCCAGGCCGATCCCGCCGCTGCTCGTGCCCCCGTCCCGCAGCAGCACCATCACCGGCAGCATCAGGGCCGTCCCGGCGAGGTTGATCACCAGCAGGACGGCCAGGGCGGAGCGCAGCAGCGGGGAGGCGGCGAGCAGGCGGTACCCGGCCAGGGCGCCGCCGGAATCGGGGGCCGGCTGCGTGCCGCCCGGGTCGCGGTTCGGCTGTGCGGCGGCGTCGCGGTTGGGCTGTGCGGTGGCGGGGTGGTTCGGCTGTGCGCTGGCGGGGCGGCCGGGGAAGCGCACCACCAGCGCGGCCACCAACGCGAGCAGGGAGGCGAGCGCGCTCCCGAGGAACGGCACCGCGCCGCCGAGCCCGTACAGGAAGCCTGCCAGCGGCGGACCGGCCAGCGAGGCCCCGTTCATCCGGGCCTCGTCCTGGGCGAGTGCCTGCGGCAGCTGCTCCGGCGCCACCACCGAGCGCAGCGCCAGCAGCCGGATCGGGCCGCTGTACGCGATGGTCGCCCCGACGGCGACGGCGACGAGCAGCAGGTGGGCCAGGGTCAGCCGGTCGAAGGCCATGGCCACCGGGACGGTCGCCGTGGCGATCAGCCGGGCGGCGTCGGAGGCGATCAGCACCCGGCGGCGGTCGAGGCGGTCGGCGACGACGCCGCCGTGGACACCCAGCAGCAGGGTCGTGACCATCTGCACGGCGCCGAAGGCCCCGGCGGCGGTGGAGGAGCCGGTGAGTGCGAGGACCAGCAGCGGGAAGGCGGTGTCGCCGACCCGCATGCCGAGCGTCGCGGCGGCCTGGCCGGCCCAGAGCGCCTGGAAGCGCAGGTTCCGCCGCAGCGGGACGGGCGGTGTGACCGCCTCGGCTGCCTCCACTGCCTCCACTGCCTCTGCCGCCGTTGCCGCCGTTGGTGCCGCTGGTGCCGCGACCGGCCTCGACCCGTCGGTCGCTGTCCTGTTCCCCGCCATGCCCACCCCGCCATTCGCGCTTCCGACATCATTCACGTTGTCGTGAATGATGTCGGAAGCGTGATTGGTTGCGCAAGGGTGAGCGCTCACCAGGGCGTGATTGCGCGCGGCGCGGCCGATCTGCCAAGGTGGGCCCGTGGCCGAGCACGATCTGGAACCCGCCGACGGCGGCGAGCAGTCCACCGCCTGGATCAAGGAACGCCGGGTGGCCGATGTCGCCGTGCTCAAGGCGCTGGCCGACCCGTTGCGGCTGGCCATCCTCGGGGCCCTGAAGTCCGGCGAGGAGCGCCCGCTCACCGCCAAGGAGATCGCCGCCGCGCTCGGCGAACCGCAGACCAAGCTCTACCGGCACATCAAGCAGCTGGAGAAGGCCGGGCTGATCATCGTGGCCGGTACCCGGCTGGTCTCCGGCATCGTCGAGAGTCGCTACGCCGCGGCCCAGGAGTCGATCCGGCTCGCCCCGGAGATCTTCACCGCCGACTCCCCGGGCCGCACCGAGGCGTACGACGCCATCCTGGCCGCCATCGACCGGGTCCGCGGCGACTTCCGGGCCCAGGTCCTCGACGGGCGGCTGGACTTCAGCTCGTCCCGGGACGGATCGGCCGGCCCGCCCGGCCTGTTCGCGCACTCGACGCTGCGGATCAGCCCGGACCGGCTGATCCGGCTGCGGGCCCAACTCGCCGAACTCCTCGCCGAACTGAACGAGGAAGCGCCCAGTACGGCCGAGGACGCGATGGACGTGACGGTCCTCACGCTGCTCTACGGACTCCGGCCGGGCACGGAATCATAAACTCCGAGCCGACTGTCAGTGCGGTGGGACACGATGTCCGGCATGTCCTATGAACTCCAGGCGCTGATAGGAACATTCGAGCTACTGGCGGTGGCCGCGGCGGAAGTCCCGGCGGCCCGGGTGGTGCCACTCGCCCAGGGGCTGGCCCTGATCCCGGCCACCCCGGCGGTGCTCTCCGCCCTCCAGGCCGACGGTGGCACGACGAAGCCCGTCGACCGGGCCGGTTTCGGCTGGCACCCGGACGGCTTCGAACTCCGCCTGGCCGCCTGGTCCAAGGCCGGTCCGATCGCCTGCGTCGAGGCCGAGTACTTCGGCGGCAGCGGCACTCAGCGCGCCGCCGTCTGGGAGGACGGCCGGATCGTCCTCGGCCCGCTCACCAAGAGCGAGTTCGAACCCTTCCCGCCGGAAGGCTCCCCGATCTCCCGCGCCCTGCGGCGGATCGGCGCCCGCACCGAGGCGGGCCGGGTGGACGAGTTCGCGTCCGTCGGCCTGTCGGCCCACCGCGGCACCAGCGGCTGGGCGGCGGCCGACTGACTTGCCGCCGGCTGACCCGCCGCGCACCGTTCGGCGTACCTGTGGTGGCTGCGTCCGGAGTACTGCCCCACGGTGTGAAGCAGGCGATCTCGCCTGACTCGCACTTGAGAGGAAGCAGTACCCGTGCGTGCCACCCGGATGGCCGCCGTGCTGACCGCAGCCCTCGCGCTGATCATGGTCACCACGGCGTCCGCCACCGCCGCCGGCAACGAAGCCGCGGTCCCGCGCGCCACCCTCGCCTCCACCCCGAACCCCGCCGCCGTCCCGGCGCTTGCCGACCTGGCGCCCGCCGAACCGTTCCTGCCGGCCGGCCTGGCCCTGACGGCCGTTCCGGCCCCCGCCGTCCCGGACCGTCCCGCCGACCTGGCCCCGCTCGACGTTCCGGCCCCCGCCGTCCCGGCCCTGTCCGCGACCCCGGACCCGAGCACGGCCCTCGGGGTGCTCGGCGACATCGTCAAGCTGGTCACCGGCCTGCTCTCGACGGTCACGTCCGCCGTCCCCGACCTCGAGCCGTCCAGCAGCTCGTCGCCACCCTGCAGAGCACCCTGCAAGGCCTGATCGGCCAGCTCCCGACCCCACCGGCGACCGCCCCGACCCTGCCCAAGACCTCCGGCCCGGCCACCCTGCAGGACCAGCTCGCCACCCTGCGCGCCCAGGCCCAGGCCCTCGCCGAGGCCGCCCACCCCCACCTCGCGACCGACTGACCCCACCCATGCGAAAGGCCCCGCTCCGGGAACTCGATTTCCCGGGAGCGGGGCCCTGCCGCACAACCCTCCAGGGGTCAGCGGTAGTTCACGTACTGCATGAGCGTCGCGCTGACCTGCGAGTTCGCGGTGATCATGGCGCTGACCTGGGAAAACTCTTGTACGGGCTTTTCACTGGTCAGCGCCATTTTCCGCCCGCATGCGCCCTGGATGTGCCCTCGGTGGGCACTGTGCGACGTGGTCCGCGCGCCACCGCTGCCTTCGGCCGCGTGGATCCGCTTCGTTTTGGCCACCCCGCTCGTCGGCCCGACGGCCAAATCCAGCCGTTAAGTCGACGCTCTTGGTCGCAGGTGAGTGGATCTCGCGGAGAACCGCCACTGGCAACCTTGCTGCCAGTGACCATGAGCTGCCTGCCTGGATGTGAGTGAGCCGGCAGAGCGGGAAGCCAAGCCCAGCGGCCTGAATTGCTGTATAGCGCAAACGTTTCATTGCTGACCGTGGTCACCCTGCTGCATCCTGCAACGTTCACATCACGGCGATGACCTTGGGGGATGAGTGGCTCGGCAGCACTTCAGGGCGGATGACCCGATCGCAACGGTTCAGGCCCGCAATCTCGTTGAGTACCTGCGCGACTTCGTTCGTACCGCTCATCGGCCGGTTCGTGATTGCGGGCAGTTTGAGGACGTTCTCTGGCTCGCGGATCTGCCCCACAGCCTGCCCCGCCCGAAGGCTACGGCCGATGGTGTTCTGATGAAGGTGGACCACCGACCACGGAAGCCAGCCCCGGAGATCCCGAAGGAGCTGTCGGGCTGGCTGTCTTCGGAAGCGGTGGCACAGCCGACGGTCGAGGAGCCCTTGCTCGCAGAGACTGGCCCGGGGCGGGGTTGGATCGAAGACGAGAATGGTGAGTTGATCGAGGTAAATGAGATTCGTCGCGAGGATGCCGCCGACGTCCTTCGCGCGTACACCAGGTGGCTGCCTCAGTGGCAGAAGTGGTCGGCCACCGAGCGTGCGAATGAGCCCCACCGCAAGCTTCATCAGCGTCTACGCAGGATCGCTCGGCGCCTGCAGGAGGACGGTGACGTCTACGAGGCTGTCTTGGCTGTGGGGCTGCTTCGCGGAGAGAAGAACCAGTCGGCTGGCCCCGTGCGCCGTCACGTGCTCACTACACCAGCCGTGTTGACCATCAAGCCCGAAACGGTCGAGATCGCCGTCATGCTGGTACCGGACGCGCCAATGCGGCTTGAGGACCGCGACTTCCTTGACGAGGAGGACGGATACACCTCCGAACTGCTTACGTCGGTCCGGTCGCGGATGGACAGCGGCGATCTGCATCCGTTGTCCCCAGAAGTCGAGGAGGTGCTCGTCCAATGGTGCGACCGGGCTCTGGGCAGGGATCAGGCGATCCGATTCGACAGGAGTTGGGAGCGCGCGGAGCGCGCCCGTATCGGGCAGTCGGATCTGCAACTGCAGCTCTCACCAGCACTAATCCTTCGTGAACGTGGGCGCAGCGCGATCGCCAGCTTCTACGAGGCGATCGCTCAGGAGCTGTCACGTCCTGGAGCCACTTGCCCGTTGGGCCTGGCTCAGCTGCTCCAGCCGATGGCGGCGTCAGATCGGATCGAATGGTCCTCCGTTGGTGGCACAACCGCGCAGCCGGCACTCGGCCCCGACCCGCTCTTCCCGCTACGTGCCAACGCCGCCCAGCGAGATGTTCTGCGGCGGCTGCAGCAGGACACCGGGATTGTGGTCCAGGGGCCGCCGGGGACCGGGAAGACGCACACCATCGCCAACCTAGTCTGCGCGCTGCTGGCTGACGGCAAGCGGGTTCTCGTGACGAGTGAAAAGGACCAGGCTCTACGGGTGCTGCGCGAGAAGCTACCCCCGTCACTACGCGAGCTGTGCGTTCTTCAGACCGACGCACGCTCGGGCGGAACTGAGGACGTGGAACGCTCAGTGCGAGCGTTGTCGCACCGGGCCTCGACGACGACGCCGGAGCAACTCGCGGGGACAATCGAAGACCTGAGCGCACTACGAGCCCGCCTGTCCGCAGAGGCAGCCAAACTGCGCGAGGAACTGCGCTCGCTGCGCGAGAAGGAGTGGTACGACCACCCCGAGATCTCCCCTGGTTACCGCGGACGTCTCTCGGAGATCGTTGAGGCGGTGGCAGCAGGAGAAGGGGTATTCGATTGGCTTCCCCCGCTACCGGTCACCGCGCCCGAGGTACCGTCGGTGGGCGCTGACGAGGTCCGTCGACTGCTTGCGATCATCACACGACATGGCCCGTCCGTGCTGGACGACTTCGCTGCCAGCTGCCCCGACCCGGACGAGCTGCCCACGGCTCACGAGTTCGCGGCGGCCGTTGCAGGTCTGACGGCCGCCGAGGAGGTCCATACTCAGGCGGGGCTCAATGCCCTCGCCGACGACATCGCGGCTCGCGGGCCGGACTTCGTCCAGCAGTTGCAGGAGCACGTCGAGGCGGCGGACGGAGTACTTCAGCAGGTTGGTTTGCCGGCAGCTGTCGAGGCATGGCCGGTTGGTGGTTGGCTGAATCGAGCAGTCTCCGACCTGATCGCCGGGAACAAGTCGTTTCTCTGGAGTCAGGTGCGAAAGGCGTCACTGCAGGCCGAGCAGGCCCAATCGGCGCTACTCGTGTGCGACTTCGACCATGTCGGCCTGCCTGACGAGCACGCCGCTGCCGAGACCTCACGCCTCATTCGCGCGGGACAGGCGCTGCAACAGCACCTGGCGAGCGGCAAGCAGTTGCACAAGCGCTTCTTCAAGGCGGCGGTCGAGAAGGAAGCTGCTGATCTGCTGACCACGTGCACTGTAAATGGTCGCTCCCCCAGCACGGCTGCCGAGGTCGGGGCTGTTGTCACCCATCTCCAGGCGCGACTCAGCGCGGAGCAGCTTAGTGCCCGCTGGACTGATGCCGGTGCGCCTGCCTTGGAAACCCCGATCGCGGCGGCGCTGTCGGAGTTGTTGGACCGTACTCCGGTTCTTGACGCCATCACGAGCTTCGCGACCCGCACCACTGCCGTCCACGAGGCGCTGGTCCAGGCCCGGATCCGGACTTCAGTGCGCACGCTCCAGGAGTGGCAGAACGTCCGCACTGCTCTCAACCATGCTCTCGGCCACCTCGCTGTCCAACAGGCACAACGGGATCTCGAGCAGTTGGGGGCCGCGTTGCCGGCACTATCGGCTCGTGCGGTGCCCGAGCTTGCGGAGGTTCACCGCGCTATCGCCGCTTGTGACCCAGGTGCTTACGAGGATGCACTCAACGCGCTGGCCCGCGCGTACCACCGGGAGGATGACCGCCGCGAGGCGCGCAAGCTCCTTGAGCACCTCGACTCGGAACACCCGGAGCTGACACGCAGGCTTGTGGAGAGTCCCACTGACGCCGCGTGGGTCAGTCGCCTGGATGCCCTTGGCGAAGCGTGGGCTTGGCGGCGCGCCCAGACCTTCCGCGACCAGATGCTCGCCGTCGGTCGGGAGGAGTTGCTGGAGAAGCGCCTGGACGAGGCCGAGGAACAGTTGCAGGGAACCATCGCTCATCTGGCAGCAGCCCATGCCCTGCGCCACTGCCTGCTGCGGATGACTGCGGCTCAGCGTCAGGCACTCAGCGCGTACGCGACCGCAATGAGCAACGCGGGCAAGGGACTGTCCGCGCTGAGCCGGCGCCATCTCAAGAACGCGCGCTCTGCGATGCGGGTCGCCAGCGGCGCGGTGCCGGCCTGGGTAATGCCGGTCAAGCAGGTGGCGCAGATGATCTCACCGGAGCAGGACTGCTTCGATGTCGTCATCGTCGACGAGGCCAGCCAGGTGAGTCTTGAGGGCGTGATGCTGCTCTGGCTCGCGCCCCGAGTTGTCATCGTCGGTGACGACCAGCAGTGTGCCCCGGTTTACACCGGCGGCAAGCACGACCGGCTCCTCCAGCGATTCGATGAGTTGTTCCCGGGCATGGAGGACTGGCAGCGCGAGGGCTTCAACCCCAAGTCCAACCTCTACGCCCTGCTGTCCCAGACCTTCAGCCAGGTCATTCGCTTGACCGAGCACTTCCGGTGCATGCCCGAGATCATCCACTGGTCCTCCGGCCAGTTCTACGACTATGAGCTGGAACCGCTTCGCCAGTACGGCGCAGATCGTCTCCCCCCACTTCGGGTTGTCCATGTCCCTGACGGCCATTGCGATGGGTTCGGCGACAGGCTCGTCAACCGGGCGGAAGCCGAGAGGATCGTCGAGACTCTCCTGACGCTCACTCTCGATCCCGCTTACACCGGGCGGACCTTCGGTGTCGTTGTGATGCGCAGCGGCGGAGCACAGGTACGACTGATCGAGGACCTCATCGACACGCGGATTGACCTTGCGATCCGCGAACGCCATGAGATCCGTGTGGGCACGCCAGCCCAGTTCCAGGGTGATGAGCGGGACGTCATCCTGCTGTCTCTCGTCATCGACAAGGACAACACGCGTGCCCTGACCAGCCTCGGCGACGGTCGGCGCTTCAATGTGGCTGCCAGCCGGGCCCGGGACCAGATGTGGCTGTTCACGTCCGTCACGACCGACCTGCTCAACAGCCGCGACCTACGGCATAACCTTCTCACCTACATGCAGTCCCCGCCCGCCCTTCAGAACACGCCGCCCGAACTGGTCAACGTCACGCCCGACAGCCCTCGCCAAGATCCTTTCGACTCCGTATTCGAGCAACGCGTCTTCCTCCGGATTCGGGAGCGGGGCTACCACGTCGTGCCTCAGTGGCGTGCCAACGGCAAGCTCATCGACCTTGTCGTGATCGGCGACAACGGTCGCCTGGCGGTGGAGTGCGACGGAAGTCCGTACCACTCCACCAGTCGGCAAATCCATGACGACGCGGAGCGCGAACGTGAACTGCGGCGCGCCGGCTGGCGATTCTGGCGCGTTCGCAGCAGTGCATTCGCACTCGACCCCGACGCCGCTCTCCAGCCGCTCTGGCAGCGCCTGGACAGCCTGGGCATCCACCCTGGGGCCCGAGTCGAGTCCGCCATCGACACCAACAGCACCTGGACCCCGGTCGCCCTTACCGAGGATTCCGATGAGTCGGACGAGAGCGAAACCCCCGTCGAGGCGCCTGCCGCCTCCCCTCAAGGAGCATGACGTGCCCAACCCCCTCGACGACAGCACTCTGGCGGAGATCGCACGCTTGATCTGCGGAGACGATGGCCCCGTGATCTACCGGAAGGGCTGGGAGCTTCCGCAGTTCTTCACCCGCGCTGGATGGGCCCAGGTGCCCGATCACGACGGCTCGCCCCGAGTCGAGTGGACGCTCGAACGCCTTCGCGAGCGGCAGCAAGACTCGGAGGATATCGAGCGTGCTGTGTTGAGAGTGGTCAATCCCGTGGAATTCCATGGTCAGGAGAAGGAGTTCAAGGCCACCCTGCACCGTCTCAACGACATCCTTGCTCTCGAAGGGCTACGTGTCGAATACGTAAAGGGCCGCCCGCAGCTGATCGAGCAGGATCCTGTCTTCGACCCGGGCGTTCGCATACCTCGCGTCGAGCTCAAGGTCTCGATCACCGAAGTCGTAAAGGATCCCGAACTCGCTCGTGCCGTGCAGATGCGTCTCGACGAAGCCCGCGCGTGTGCCGAACAAGGCTTCTACATCTCCGCCCTCATCATGATGGGTAGCCTTCTGGAGGGGGTCTTGCTGCATGCCGCGGAGGTCCGCACGGCCACGACACCTCTGCCCAAGCCGCTAAGGAACATGGGACTGCAGGACCTCGTCGACTTCGCTCACGACAACGGGTGGATTCAACACGACGCCAAGATGGCCTCCCAACTGGTACGTCACTACCGCAACCTCGTACACCCCCACCTTGAGAGGCGGACCCGGCACACCCCTGACGGCGATACGGTCGACATGTGCTGGCCCGTCGTCCCCGCCATACTCAACGACCTGGCAGCCAGTGCATAGGACGCATTAGGCAAAGGGGAAGGTGCGGAACATCGGCCTGACGAAATGTCGGCCGCCGGAGCCGATGCGAAGGGGACTGTCCAAGCTGAGGCGGTTCCACTACGGCCGCCTTGGCATCCCTGCGGAGCCCAGCAGCAGGGTCAAACCCGTTGATCGGCGAGAGTAGGCATCTGTAGGTCAGCTGGCCAGGGCGGGCGTCTGTCGCCGGCTCTCCACTACGGCCCTTGCAGCACTCATGGCTGTACGAACGCGCGCAGCCCCTTCGGCGGCTATGGCTGCTCCGGCACCGACCGTAACCGAGCGGGCGTCGAGGCCCGTACACGGGCGGCAGATGCCCGGCCGGGGCACCGGGTCGTGGCACTTGGCGCACTCGGCGTAACGGGCCGCTGTGGGCCGCACAGCGGGCTGGACGGGCGGCATCTTGCGCTCCAGGCGATAGCGGAGCACCGCGACCGCCGAGTGCACCGGTGCTGGTAGGCCCGGCAGCAGGGCGTGGGCGAGATCGGCCTGGGTCGCGCCGCGCTCCAGCCATTGCGCGACGAGGGGTGCGAGTTCCTCGGCTTCGGCTTGGCCGAGCCGCAGGCGCGGCTCGGGGCGAATCACCCGGAACAGCGTGGCGACCGCCTCGCGGATCTGCTTGTCCGGCACCGCCACGGGCTGCGCGTCAGCCTCGTCCTCGTGGTCTTCCTCCCGCCCTCCCATGTTCGCCTGCGGCTCGTCGGCGAGGACCGGCTCGTCGGGCTGCTCGGCGGGGAGGGAGGTTCCTTTGAACCGGTCCTTTGGAAGGACGTCAGCACCGCCGGTGGTCGCTTTACCGGAGACCGGACGGGTGGCACCCGGCAGCGCCAGCTGCGGGGTGTCGTAGACGTGGGTCTCGGTGATGATCGTGCCGTCCGGCATGCGGATCTTCTCGACGCGGTAGAAGCCGGTCTCGGTCAGCTCTTTCAGGGCCTTGCGGATCGCGCCGCGGCCCTGGGGGCTGGTGTCGGCCATGTGCCGGCCGTCTTCGCGCCAGCCGTCAGGGCGGGAGAGGAGGTCCGCGAGTAGGCCGCGGGCGGTGTAGGACAGCTGCCGGTACTGCAGCATGCAGTTGGGCAGCACGGTGAAGTTGCGTACGTGTTCGGTACGATGTACTCGCATCGGGAGTTCGCGCTCCTGGTGCCAGACCCCGGAGCGTTGGCGCGCTGCCGGGGTCGCCTATTTTCGGTTGGATCACGGAACGTACCACAATGCCAAGGCAGATGAGCCGTGTTGGGGCGAGCGGGCTTGATCACACTCACTGGCTGCGTCGGAGGAAGCCCCGTGCAGCCGGAGTGAGGTCGTGGATCTACGCGCGGGTCGTTCCGTGCTCCAGGTAGACGGTCGCGGACTGCGTCCTGGCGACGCAGGCGGCGTGGACGCGGCGGGCGAGGCGCGGGATGAGGAGTTCGTCGAGCTGGTCGGTGGCGTGGAAGGCGTACTTGTCGATCTCCACCTGGTCGACGGTGATGTTGTCGAGCTCGTCGGCGGGGAGGACGCCGCCGTCGAAGACGAAGAGGAGCTTGTCGCCCTCGGTGGGGTGGGGTGCCCAGTCGGCGACGAGCAGGCGGCCGATCGGCGGGGTGATGCCAAGTTCCTCCTTGACCTCGCGGGCAGCGCCCTCGCTCGGGGTCTCGCCGGCGTGGAGGTAGCCGCCGGGGATCTCCCAGCCGGGCTTGTAGGTCGGCTTCACGAGGAGGACGCGGTTGTCCTCGTCGAAGAAGAGCACGCCGGCGGCGGTGCGGGGCTGGGCCACGACCTCGTGGGACTGGGAGTCGCTCATGGCGACGACTGTAGCCGCCCATCCGCGTCACGCGACGATCTGGAGCCGCTGTGCGACGCCTGCCAGCAAGTAGCTGGGTTTGCCTCGCTGTTGGCGGACCCAGTTGGTCACCAGGTGTCGGGGGATGAAGTGGTAGCGGACTTGCTCGGGGGCCAGCTCCTCGGCGTCCAGTACGAGGGCGAGGGCCTCGTCCATGCGGTTCTGTGCGCTGTGGGCGCGGGCGATTTCGAGTGAGTGCCGCACTCGGCGTTCGAGAGGCAGGGTCGAGGAGTCCACGCGCGGACCTTGGTCGAGGGCGATCTGGACGTCGCCGAGCTCCATGGCGGTCGAGATGCGGTGGATTGCCACGTTGGTGGGCCCGAAGGCCGTCCACATGTGGTTGGCGTCGTGGCCGAGGCGCTGGGCCGCCCGGTCCGCCTCGGCGAGGAAGTCGCGCACCGTGCTCCGGTCCTCGATCCTTGCGGCGGCCATCGACCCGACGAGGAAGAGGGTGCCGTAGATCGACAGGTAGGTCGGGGTACCGTCCTCCAAGCCGGCCTCCAGGAACGAGGCCGAGTTCATGACCAAGTCCTTGGCGGCGGTGAGGCGTCCGTTGCTGAGCAGGCAGTGGGAGACCGAGCGGAACAGCGAGCCGGTGACGACGATGTTGCCCGACTCCTGGGCCGCCGTGAGGCCGCGGTCGGCCGACATCCAGGCGAGGTCGGCTTCGCCTATCTTCGTCAGGACCATCGCGGCGCCTTGGTAGGCCATAGCGAGCAACGCCTTGGCCTGCTGTTGTTGATCGCCCTCGTACATGCGCACCGCGCGCTGGGCCTGGGAGAGGATGTCCGGGATGAGTCTGGTCGCGCGGGAGTATCTGGCGTCCTGGTAAGCGGACCAGGCGGAGCCCACCTCGGCGCGCAGGATGTCGAGGTCGGGCGGCTGTTCGGCGTCGTCGGCCGCCAGGAACGGCGACAGCTGCTTGTAGTCCATGAGCGCTTCGCGCAGCTTCGAGATGGCTCCGCCCTGGGCATCGCCGGGCCAGTCGAGGAGTGACGGCTCCGCCAGCAGGTCGCCGAGCCGGATGTCGAGGGCATCGGCCAGCGCCCTGATGACCGAAAGCCGATCGAGCTCGATACGGCCGTTCTCGACCTTGCTCAGCCAGTCGGCTGTTCGCCCGACGAGGCCGGCCAGAACCTCCTGGGGCATGCCCCGTCGACGGCGGTACCAGGCGACGCGCTCGCCGATGCTCAGCGTCTCACTCATTCCAGGCATGCTCCCAGCCTGAGGGCGCTCCCGCTGCCTACCCCGGAAGGATTTTCCGGGTTCCCCACCATCCATCCTCCTAGCGTTCTGACTCGCCCTCAAGCAGCTTTGCCTGCTGGGTGATTGGGCAACGAGGAGGGTGGATCGTGGTGGCACGTCAGGACCTTCGAGCAAAGGAAGCCATCGAGGTGGCCGGCTGTCTGTCGGTGCAGATGAGCTTCCTGCACGCTCACGCCTCCGTGCCCTTGGCCCGGGCGCTGATCAGGGGGGTCGTCGGCGCATGGGAGTTCGACAGGCCACTCGTCCAGGACATCGAGCTGGTCGCGTCCGAGCTCTGCACCAACGCCGTTCTTCACGGCGCGGCGTCGTGCCTTGGCTGCTTCGACGTCCGTCTGGCACCTCAGCCGCGCGGTCTGCGAATCGAGGTCACGGACGCGGGGCCTGGGCCCGTCGACCGGCCCGCCTCGTCCGCCCTGGCCGAGAACGGCCGGGGGCTCCTCCTCGTGAGCCGGATGTGCGAGAGCTGGGGCGTCGACGCGACGAGCGACGGCACCGTGGTCTGGGCCGAGCTCAGGACCGATGTGGCATGACCGACTACCAGCCGCACGAAGACATCTACCGTGCTGCTCATCGGGATCCCGTCGAAGCCGTACTCACCTGGCTCTGGGCGCTCGGCCACCTCATCGTCCTCGCCCTGCTCGGAGTGGCAGCCGACCACCAGCTCAGCTCCGATCACTTCGGCCCCGTCCTGGCGGCCGACCACGAGCCCGACCGCGACCTTGAGCAGCACCCCGCGGTCGAACCCGAGGCCTGACAACGGAGTCACGCCTCGTCGCCACGCGCACCACCGAGCGAGAAGGGAACACCGCCATGTCGTCCATCGTGCGCCTGCAGGCGCCCCAGCCTCCGCCTCCTCCGCCCCCACCGCCGCCGGCACCGCCGACCCCGCAGCCGCCGTACCCCGGCCGCTGAGCGAAGGAACCGTGTGGGCCTGCCGGACGGACACCGGCAGGCCCACACGGGCTCATCCTCCCCGACCAGTGGAGGGGAGCGAGGCAGATCCAGCAGAGAACGACGACCAGGGCAGCGAAGCCCGGTCCAGCCAGTGACGGAGAGTGGATCATGAAAACAGCGCTCGGCAGCAAACCCGCAGCGGTCCTCACCCTCCCGGCGGTCAGGGGCATGGCGGAGCGCTACGGCGTGCCCGTGGAGGACGCCCTGCTCATCGCGATCAACCTGTTCGGGATCTCCTCCACCCACGGCCGTCATCGCGCCCGGATCTCGGTTCGTCTCACGACCCGGTCGGACGTCGCCTGGATGGTGATCGTCCCGCTCAACGCAAAGGCTTCGCCGTTCCACCTGGTCGGCGACGAGTTGTCGCTGGGCGGCGTCGTTGTCGGCTCCATCGACCGCGTCGCCGCCGACGAGGCGGTCGGCGGGTACTTCAGGGACGACGGGCGGGCCGCGACGCTCAACCCCAACGCCCGGAGCCGCTGTGTGGGGTGCTCGTTCTGCCCGAACACCCTGGAGGCCGCCGCCGATCCCCGTCTCTCGGAGGAGCGGGAGCTGGCCGAACTGCTGGCCGCGATGGTCGAGCAGCACCCCCGCCACAACCTGGCTGAACTCCGTGAGGTCACCGTGTCGACCGGCTGCTTCGAGCGGGAGCGGGCGGCCGTCGACCATCTGATAGGACTGCGTGACGTGCTCGCTGCCCACGGGATCGGCGCTCGGATCGGGTTCCTCACCTCGGTCATCCGCACGAGCGAGGCGTTCGCGGAACTGGCGGAGCGCGTCGCCCCGTTCGTGCTGCGGCTTACCGCCGAATGCTTCAGCCGGAGGGACCTGCTCCTCAAAGCGAGCAAGGCGACGCTCACCACCGAGGAGATGCCCAGGGTCCTGCGGCGGGCGATGGGAGCCGGCCACGCGACCTCGTTCACCTACATCGTCGGCCTGGACCGGCTCGCCGACCTCCGGACCGGTGTGGCCGAGCTGATGCCGTTCGTCACCGAGTTCCCCAACTTCCAGGTGTACCAGGCGCACAACGCCATCATGGCGGGCCTTCGTGCCAGCGGCTCCGACTCCCTGGAGTACTACCTCCAGGCCCGCCGGGACATCGAGGACATCGTCGGGCCGACCGGCCTCCGCCCGGCGGCATGGGAGTGCTACCGGCCGCTGTGGTACTTCACGTTCGGCGATGAGCAGTTGGTGCTGCCATGTTGAACCGGGCCGACGCGTTGTGGAGGGCCGCCACCTACGTCGCGGTGGCGCTGCTGCACCTCGACGACAACCAACTGCTGACCGAGCCGCTCCAGGCCGGCTACGTCAAGCCTCGCCCCGCCGGTCACTGGGGCACCGTCCCTGGAACGGCGTGGGCCCTCGCCCACACGGTTCTCGCTGCTGGTGAGCTGGGGCCCGGCCGTGAGCTGGTTCCGGTGATCGGCGCCGGCCACGCGGGGGTGGTCCAGCTCGCCTACGTCTGGCTCACCGGCGAGCTGGCAGTCGTACGCCCTCAGTACTCCCGCGATGCGGCCGGGCTCAGGCGGCTGGCCCGGGACTTCCCTGACGTCGACGGTCTCGGTGCGGAAACCCATCCGCTGCTGCCGGCGGGAGCGGCGCCCGGCGGGTGCCTCGGTGGCGCGCTCGCGTTCAGCCATGGCATGGCGCTCGACGTGCCCGGGCGGGTCGTGGTGCCCATCGTCGGCGACGGGGAGTGCGAGACCCCCACGACGGCGGCGTCGTGGCTTGCGGCCCGGGCTCTGCAGGGGAGCGCTGTCCTACCAATCGTCCACGTCAACGGGTTCCGTATGGGTGACCGGTCGCTGCTGGGGGCAATGAGCGACGCCGAGCTCGTTGCATACGCGGCCGGTCTCGGGTGGCGAGGCCGGGTGGTGCACGTGTCGGCGGCCAGCGCCGATGAGCACCAGGCGTTCCGGGATGCCCTGGCGGCGTCCGCCGATGAGGTCGATGACGGCTCGCGGGCGGCTGTGTTTCTCCGCTGCGTGAAGGGCTGGAGCGGACCGGAGGCGGTCGACGGGCGGCAGGTGCTCGGGACGGCCGCAGCGCACAAGACGCCACTTGATGAGGCCCGCCAGATCGAAGCCCAGCGCGGCCAGCTGGAAAGGTGGTTGGCGTCGTACCAGCCCGCGGAGCTCTTCGACCACGATGGCCAGCCGATCGGTGCTCTGGCCGAGGCCCTGGGGTCTGCCGCGTGGCACTCTGGGGTCGGCCCTGGACGCCCGACCCGTGAGGAGCCGAAGCGGGTCGTTCTCCGCAGGGCCGCCCGCTTCGGTGAGGCAGTAGGCAGTGTTCTCCGCAGGCATGCCACGGCCGGGGGCTTCCGGGTCTTCAGCCCGGACGAGCTGTCCTCGAACCGCCTCGGAGCACTGCGGGACGAGCCCTGGGTGTCCGAGGTACTGGCCGAGGAGGTGCTCCTCGGCTGGCTGTCCGGTTGGATCAGCAGCGGTCGACGCGGCGTCCTGGTGTCCTACGAGGCATTCGCCCCGCTCCTCACCGCCGGGATCGTCGGCCACCTCAAGCACCGTCGCCTCGCCGAGGAGAAGGCATCCCCGAGCCTCAATCTGCTGCTGACCTCGTACGGGTGGCACAACGTCTTTACCCACGGCGATCCGTCGCTCGCCACGGCCCTGCTAGCGTCGGAGGACCCTGCGGTGACCGTACTGGTTCCGGCCGACACGCAGCGGACGGCCACCGCGCTCGACGCGGCGCTGAACTCGACGGGCCGCGTCAACGTCCTGATTGCGGGCAAGCACACCGAACTGCGGCTTCCGCTTGAGACCGTCGAGGAGGAACTGGCACGCGGGCTCGCGATCTGGCCGCACCTGAGCGATGAGGAGGATCCTGACCTCACCATCGTCGTGGCGGGAGACCTGCCGGCCGAAGCCGTCACGACGGCAGAGCCGGTACTCCGCGACCGACTGGGCTGCCGAATCCGCGTCGTGGGCGTTCTCGACCTCACCGTTCTCGGCGATCCTGGGCGTTGGCCCAAGGGCCTGACCGACGCCGAGGTCGATCACTACTTGGGCGAGCGCTCCGCTGTCCTGGTCGTCACGCTCGGGCACCCGGCAGCCGTGTGGGGGTTACTGGCGGGGCGCCTGCGGCGGCCGGTTGAGGTGATCGGCTGGCGCGAGCCGCCGGGACCGATGTCGCAGGACGCCCTCGCGCGCGAGCTTGGCCTGGACACCGCCGGATTGTTCCGGGCGGCTGGTCGGCTGACAGCCAGGCTGGAGGCCGCGCAATGACGGAGCCGCTCATCGACAAGGTGGAGACGGTGCCGGTCGGCGGCACAACGGAGGCTGGGGACGACAGCGTCTTCGTCGCGGTCCACAGCGCTGGGCAGACCGGCTGGTACGGGCCTGTGAGCACGACGGTCGGCCGAGCAGTGGAAGCGATCGGCCCCGTAGTAGTAGGAGCCTCGCTGCTCGATCACCACGGCCTCCGACCGCGCATACGGACAGCCGCACCAGAGGTCTCGGACTGGGCAGTCGGAGCGATCGACTGCGCGGTGTGGGACATCCACGGCCGCCTGGTCGGCAAACCGGTGGCCGATCTCCTGGCACCAGGACGGAGGACGCAGGCCGTACCGGCGTACGCCTCCTGGCTCCGTCTGGATCTCAGCGGCCCCGCCAGCCACGGTGCGGTGACCCAGGTTCTCGAAGAGGGCTGGGCCTTCACCAAGTGGGGACTCCGTCGGCGCCCGGGTACGAGCGTCGCTGCCGAGGCCAGGAATCTGGTCGCGGCACTGGCTGATGCTGCGGCGGTCATCAGCGAGCCCTTCGCCGTCGACGCGGTGGGCACGTGGAGTCCGCAGCTCGCTGCTGCTGTCGCCGGCCGCCTCGATCAGCCGATGCTGGCCTGGCTGGAGGACCCGCTGCCGGAGCACTACCTACGCGTCTACGGCCAGCTGGCCGCTGCCGGCGTGCCGATTGCGGTCGGTGAGCGCCTGCGACCCGACGAGGGCCTGGACGCCCTCCTGGACTTCACTCGGCCCACCGCGCTGACCATCGACGTGGTCGGCTGTGGCGGCCTCACCCGTGCGGTCGAGATCACCACGAGCGTTCGCGAGGCCGGTGTCCCCGTCTACCCACATGGCCGCTCGATGGTGCCCGGCATCCACCTCGCCGCCGCCTTCCCCGACGACGTCCCGGCCGTCGAGTACCGACGCCAGTGGGAACCGCGCCGCCAACTTCTCTACGCCGAGCCCTGGATACCCAAGAACGGCCTGCTTCCCGCCCCCGAAGCCCCCGGACTCGGAACCCAACCCCGGAGACTGCGATGACCCGAACCATCGGCACCTTTCCTGTCCAAGGGACAACCCGTCACGACGAACACGGCCTGCTCCTCGTCCTGGACCGACGACTCGACGGACACGACACCTTCCTCTCCGGCATCCTTGACCTCGGCCAAGGGACCGCAGCCGTACGGATCTTCACCCTCGACGACGTCACCGTGCTCCGACCGCTGGACACGATTGAGGCGCCCAGCCCGGTCTGGGCCGGAATCCTCCACCTCCCGCACGGGCTTCGCCCGCGCGTGGTCCCCGCTGACCTGGCCGACGCCGCCCAGGCCGGCAGCCGCGACCTGGACGTGCTCGACGCGGCCGAGCTGCGGTACGCGCTGACCTTCCTCGGTGAGGCCACCACCGCCCAGATCCGTACGGCGCGGATCGCCGCCATCGTCTCCGCCCTGCCCCCGGTCGGGGGTGAGGCCGCATGAGTGGAGCAGTCAGTCGGCTGGTCAGCCTGGACATCGGGGGAACCCTCGGAAACGCGCAGGGCCCCGGCCTGGCGGCCAGGCTCGCCGCCGTCTCGCCGCTCGGCCCGAAGCAGGCCCGGCGCGTGATGCGGGACGTCCTGCACACCGCCCCGGAGATCACCGACGCCGTGATCCAGCAGGTCTGCGCGGAACTGGGCATCAAGCAGTCGGACTTCCCAACGGATGTGCCCGTCTCCCCGCTCATCCTCTTCCCCGGAGCCGTCGAGGCCCTTCAGCAACTCAGTGACAGCGCCACGGTGGTCACGCTCTCGAACGTGACCTGCACCGAGGCCGATCCCGACCGGCTCCTCGCGCTCCTCTCCCCATGGGTCAGTGCCCACTTCCCGTCCTGCCGCACCGGGTTCGCCAAGCCCGACTGCCGCGCATTCTGGACCGTCGCCAACGCTCACCAGGTATCAGCCACGACCATGGTCCATGTCGGCGACGACTGGGAATGCGACATCCGCGGTGCCACTGCCGCCGGATTCGCCGCCGTCTGGCTCTCCCACGGCCGTACGGTCCCCGATGCGCACGTCCTCGTTGAACACGATGTGCTCGTCGCCCACGATCTCGCCGACGCAGTCCAGCACGTTCGCCAGCTACTCGATCTGAGGAACCCATGAGCCTGTTCACCGGCACCGCCAGCTACTACCGCCAGTACCGCCCGGGGATCCCCGAGGAGGTCGCGACCGTCCTCGACCAGGCCGTCGCCTCTGGCAAGCCGCGCCGGCTCCTGGACATCGGCACCGGCACCGGGCTGGTCGCCGAGGCCCTCCTCGGCCGGTTCGACGACATCATCGCCATCGACAATGACACCGACATGCTCAAGGCCGCCGAGGAGGCCCTCCAACCCCAACTCCCTGACGGGGCCCGCCTGTCGCTCATCGAGTCGACGGCGGAGGACTTCAAGCCCCCGACCGGGTGGCAGGCCGACCTCGTCACGATCTGCCGGGCCTTCCACTGGCTCGACCAGGCCACCGTCCTCGCGCTCCTCGACGACCAGGTCGCCGTCGGCGGCGCCGTCGCCATCTTCGGCGACAACAGCTTCTGGGCCGCCGACAGCCCCTGGAAGCAGTCCGTGCGTGCGGTCGTCCAGAGCTTCCTCGGTGAGGAACGGCGGGCTGGCAACAGCACCTTCAAGCACCACAACCGGCCCTACAGCGAGATCATGGAGGAGTCGCCCTTCAACCGGGTCGAAGAGATCCGGGTGCCCGTCCACCGGACGTGGAGCACCAACAGCATCCTCGGCTACCTCTACTCCACGAGCTTCGCTGCACCGCACCTCTTCGGAGGCCGCCTCGACGAGTTCGAGGCCGCTGTGGAGACCGCCCTCGCCCAGCACAGCACCGAGGACGTCTTCCCGGAGGACAACGAGTTCCTCATCCGCATCGGCCGGCGGGGCACCGAGTGATACGAGCAGACGGCCCAGCAGCCCGCCGGTACGGGCGGCTGGCCGCACCCGCGGTCCTGACCGACCTCACCACCGAATCCGTGCTCTGCCTGCCCCTCGGCTCCCACGAGCAGCACGGTCCCCACCTGCCGCTCAACACGGACACCGTGATCGCGGAGCGGTTCACCGACCTGCTGGTCCAGCGGTACGGCGAACAGCACGACCTGTGGGCGTTGCCGGCCATCCCGTACGGGCTCTCGCTCGAACACGCCTGGTCGCCGGGAACCGTGTCGCTACGGATCGCGAGCTTCATGTCCCTGCTCAACGCCGTGGTCACGGAGCACCTGCAGGCGACCCCTGCGCGAAGGCTCCTGATCATCAACGGCCACGGCGG
This sequence comes from Kitasatospora sp. NPDC086801, assembly GCF_044745805.1. Classification (NCBI taxonomy): domain Bacteria; kingdom Bacillati; phylum Actinomycetota; class Actinomycetes; order Kitasatosporales; family Streptomycetaceae; genus Kitasatospora; species Kitasatospora sp. NPDC086801. Next base: position 142,645 of record NZ_JBIVAX010000001.1, on the reverse strand, counting down.
CAACCGAGGAATCCTGGAGCCTGCCCTCCACGAGCTGAGGCGAACGCAGGCCTTCCCCGTCTGTGTCATCCACCCGGCCTCGCTGTCCGCTGTTCAGGCCGGCGGCGAGACCGTCCCGGAGATCCACGCCGGCATCCGTGAGACGGCCATGATGCTCGAACTCGCGCCCGAGGACGTCCATCTCGACAGCCTTCCAACGGACTTCACCGGCAGCGGCGCCGAGGCGAAGCGGCTCGTCCTGGACCGCGGCACTACCTGGCCGTGGACCTCCGACGACACCACCATCGCCACCTGCGGCGTCATCGGAGGCGACCCGCGCCGGGCAACCGCCGGCGCCGGCCGAGCCATCCTCGACAGCGCCCTCGATGCGGCCGGCCACGTGCTCACCCACCTCACCAACCCCAGCCCGTAACCGCCCCATGCCCTCCAGGAGATCCCGTGGCCCTCACCGCCGCAGAGAAGCACGCCTTCATGCGCGACGGCCTGCTCGTCAGGCGCGGCGCCGTCCCCGACGACCAGATCGTCCGAGCCCGTGAACTGGTCACCGACTGGTACCGCGAGTCGATGAACCCCGAGCTCATCAGCGCCTACACGCAGCGGACCTTCGCGCCGGAGCTCGGAAGCCACCCCGACCTGCTCGCGCTCTTCTCAGCGTCCCCGGCCGTCGAGCTCGCCCAAGACCTGCTCGGCACCGTTCGACCCATCTCCACTGTGCAGGTCCAGATCCGCATTCCCGAGGCCCAACTCGAACAGGCCCAACCGGAGAAGGCGATGCACGTGGACGGCGTCGCCTGCCCGCACCTCGACCCCGACGAGCTGCGGACCTTTTCGCTGCTGGTCGGCGTCGTGCTGTCCGACATCACCGACCCGCGGGGCGGGGCCCTGCGCTACCAACCGGGCGGGCACTTGGCCATGGCCGAGTGGTTCCGCACCCAGTGGGCGCTCGGCATCACCGAGCAGGTCCCGCCCGACATCGACGCCCACGCCGGCATCCCGTTCCTCGGCCAGCCGGGCGACCTGCTGCTGATGCACCACCTCGTCCCCCACGCCGTTGGCCGCAACCTCAGCCCGGAGCCACGGATCATGGTGTACTTCCGGGTCGAACACCCCGGCCACGGACGGCGGCAGCTCCAGGCGCTGCAGGACCCGTGGCTCGACTACCAGGGGCTATCGCGACCCGCGTGAACGCCCAGCAGGGCCGGAACTCGATCCGGCCCGTCCACTCACTCCCAAGATGGAGGGATACCTGTGCGACCGATTCCACCAGAACAACTCAACGCCGCCGCCCGCGCGCTGGAAGCCGGGGAACTCGTCATCGTGCCCACTGAGCGCTGGTACATGATCTGCGCCGACGCCACGAACCTGGCCGCCTGCAACAGCATCTTCGACGGCAAGCAGCGGCCACGCGCCAAGTCCCTCGTACTCGTCACCCCCTCCCTGGAGGAGTGCGAGAAGCAGTTCGTCATCCACCCCGAGGCCAGGCAACTGGCCGCCGCCTTCTGGCCCGGCGACCTCGCCATGCTCCTTCCCTGGCAGAGCGTGGACGTCGGGGCGCGGCACCCCGCAGTCGGGTCGCCGGCCCTCGCCACCAACTCGTCGGGTCCACTCGGCGCCCTCGCGGCGGTGGCCCGAACGCCAGTGGCGGCGACGACCGTCAATATCTCGGGCGACGCGGGAGTCGACGCACCCGGCCCCGCGATCACCATCGGGGAGGTCCAGCGCTTCCTGGACTCCACCGGCGTCAAGGCGACCGTCATCCTCGACGGAGGAGTCTCGCCGGCCGCCAACCACCTCACCATCGTCGACTGCTCGACACCGGCAGCCCGTCTCGTCCGCACCGGCCTTGTCCACCAGCGCGCGATCTCCGCCGTGCTCGGCCGCCAGGTGGAGTGAGAGCCAGTAGCCCGAAGCCCGGCTGACCTGTGCGTCAGCCGGGCTTCGTCTATTTCGCGCAGAGTGAGCCGTCAATCCCACATGGAGCCAGCGAGGAGGCCGTCGAACGCGAGGGCCCGCATGGCGGCGTCGAAGTCGGCCCACTCGCGCTCGGGGACGGTGAAGTGCTCGTCGAAGTAGGCGCGGGTGAGGCCGGGCTCATGCCATTCGGCGGTGCAGCGGCAGCGGACGAAGACCTGGGCACGCACGTTCAGGAGGAGCCAATCGCGGGTGGCGTCGCACTTCGGGCAGGTGATGGTGATGCCGCGCTGGTCGAGCGCGCCCGGGTGAGGGACGGCACGGATCACGGGACGGTCGGAGGTCCAGTCGGTGTCGGTGGGATCGGGCACGGGCGCCTCCAGGGGTTCTGGCCGGTGGGAACCGACACAAGACGACCCTGTGCGGAAATGTTCCCAACCAGCCAGAACTACATCGAATCGACATCAACTGCCCTGGCTTCCCTACCCGCCAACGAGGTTGGCTGCGGTGGCGTCGACCTGGGAGACCGCGAGCCGGACGAGGCGAAGGGTCACGTCGAGCTCGGCGGGGCGGTGGAAGCCGTTGGCGTGGAGGGCGAAGGAGATCTGGTTCAGGTTGTTGCCGACCCGGGCCAGTTGGGCGCGGGAGTTGGCCAGTTCGTCGACTACGCGGTCGAGTCGGTCTTGAGGATCGCCCGCGCTGAGGCCGCGGGCGTCGTTCAGACTGCTGGTCGCGCAGAAACGCGAGACGGTCTGGGTGCGGCTGGCGGCGGCGCGGCGGATCTCTTCGTACTCGGCGGCGTTGTATCGGACGGTCACACGGTGCGGGCGCTGCTGCGGGTCGCGGTGGCGGCGACGTGGCTGGCGCGCGGGAGTACTCGAAGGGAGGTGCTCAGGGCTGTCGCGGCTTTCCTCAACCTCACCCGGCACCCCCTGGTGCCGGGTGGCCGGGGGGGGGGGGGGGGGGGGGGGGCGCCCGCGCCCCCCCCCCCCCGCCCCCCCCCCCCCGCCCGGGCGCGCGCGGGCGGGCCCCCCCCCCCCCCCCCCCCCCCCCCCCCCCCCCGGCTCCCCCTCGCCGATCGGCGAGGGGGTTGCGTGGGCCTGCCCGTGGGGCGGTCCCACGCGATAGCTTGCTGCGCCAGGGGCGGTCGGTTCGGACGCCCGACGCTGATCACCGCTGAGAGTGGGCGAGTTGAGGAGCGCATCCAGGTCGGTGTCGGAGCTGTCGGCGTGCTCGGGGTCATGCTGGTGGTTTGTCAGAGGAGACTCCTGGGACGGACCGGGACGGCGGGCGGGCGGGCGGGACCGGACCGGACGGGGACGGGCTGCGGGGAGGGGAACCGGGTGCCTCGCGGGACGGGGACGGGCGAGGCACCCGGGGTGCGCGGAAGTGCGCGGATCAGATGCCGGTTGCGGGTCCGTCGTCGTCCGGTCCGTCCGGACGGACCATCTTCATGACCGTGGTGAGGCGTTCGTCGGACAGGGTGAGGCACTGGGCGCGGGCCGCGTCCCGGACGACGGACCGGCTCAGCCGCCCAGTGTCGGTCCACGTCCGGACGGCGATGTCGGCCAGTTCGTCCAGAGACGCGCCCGGCGGACGGCCGGCGGGCCTGGAGTCCGGGGACCGTCCGGGTATTCCGCTCGGCCTCTGGCCTGCGGCTTCGCCATCCGCAGTGTCGTCGGTCCGAACCTGCTCCGCCTGGTCCGGTTCCGTCCACGGGTGGTCCGCATCACCGAACAGACGGCCCGAGCGGAACTGTCCGTCCGGGGCCGGTGCCAGGCGGCTGTCCTCGTCCGGTCCGGTCACAGGCGGCATCGGCACGGCCGTTCCGTCCGCCGTCCGGTCCGGTTTGGTTTGCCCGTCCGGACCGGTCTGGTCCGGTCCGGCGGACCGTTCGTCTTCCGGGGACTGTTCGCTGCCGGGAGCGGGGACGGGGACGGGGGTCGTGATGGGGACCGGCGCTTCGCCGTCCGGTTGGACGGCCGACCGGGTGTGGCGGGTGGTGTGGATGCCGAGGTGGACGGCTCCGGCGAGGGCGAGCGGGGAGATGGCGGACAGGATGCAGACGGAGGTGTCGCTCAGGTGCAGGTGCCCGGTGGCGGTGAGGGTCTGCTGGTTGAGGCGCACGGCGTGGAGGGTGTTGGCCCAGATGCTGGCGGCAGTGGAGGCGCCGAACAGCAGCCAGACGTAAGCGCGGGCGGTGAGCGGGGCGGCGCGCAGGAGTAGCAGGGCGCGGACGCTGTAGGCGACGAACCCGTCAATGATGAGCGGGAACAGGTAGGTCAGCTGGTCGCGGATGTGGATGGCGAGGGCCATCTGGCGTAGGGCGTCGTAGGAGAGGGCGAAGCCGGCGGCGGCGAGTAGACCGATGGCGGCGTAGTCCCAGACGGTTACACGGCGGGCGCGAGCGGCACGGCTTGTTAGGACGTGGGGCATGCGGGTGGCGGTTCTCCTCGGGGTGGTCGGGGGTGTTGGTGGCGGCAGGCCGTCGCATCCGTCTTGGCCGTCCACGGCCTTGCCCCACTTGGCCTGTTGCCTCACCGGTCCGTCCCGCCACCGTCCTGGTGGCGTACTCGATGCCAGGGCGACAGAAGGGTGAGGGGACGGACGGTGCGACGGGCGGCGGGGCAGTGCCGTCCCCGTGACGGCTTACGGGGCATGGGCTGCGAGGGCGGGGACGGCGTCTACCGCTTCCGGCGGGTGAGGTCAGGCAGGGGGTGGATCTTGGGGCAGTAGCGGCGCCAGGAGTCGGCGAACTTGTTGAAGGTGTAGCCCTTGCGCTGGGTGCCATCGGGCAGGCGGATGTTGGCCGAGGAGATCTGGTAGTCCTTCAGCAGCTCGGAGAGCGGACGGGCCGTGAGCCCGCCGCGTCCGTGCTCGCCCCAAGGCGCCTCGGGGTCGTCGTTCAGCGCGGCGAGGATCGCGATGGTGGACAGACTGTCCGGGTCGCCGTGGGCGAAGAAGATCCGGCGGATGTCGGCGAGGATCCTCGCTCCGCCGCAGCCGTCCTCCTCGATCTCCTCCTCGGCGGCGACCATACGCACGCACGCTTGCCGGGCCCGGCGTGGCCAGGAGCCGCCGGCAAGGTCGGCGACCGCGACCAGGGGTTCCCAGGTGTCGGCGGCCCGGTCCTCGACCGGCATGTCCGGTTCGAGGGTCTGGGCCTGCTTGTGGACCTGGGAGGCCCAGAGGGAGAGCTTGGCGCGGGTCTCCCGCAGCAGGACACCGTCGCGGCGGTCCCGCAGTGGCGCGACGATCTCGCCGTCTGCGCGGCGGCGCATGCGGATCACGATCGACCGGTCCATGATCGTGTCGGGGAGATCGCCGATCCCGGCCAGGGCGGCCATGGCGAACGTCTCGAACTCGCGGGCCTGGTGGTCGGTGCCGACCGCCCGGGTGACCGGGCGATTGCGCTGGTGCCCGGCGTTCAGCAGACCCCGTAGGTCCTCGTACTTCTCGGCGGTCCTGGGGTTGCCGAAGATGGTGTCGACCTCGTCGACCAGCAGGGTCCGGGGCCGCTCGCTGATCGTGCGGTAGACCGCCGCCGCACTGGTGTTGACCGTGATCAGAGGGTCGTGGACGGTCTCGACCAGGACGTCCAGCAGGCGGGACTTCCCGCACCGCCGGGCCGGAGCGACGATCGCCAGGCGCGGGGCGTGGTGCCAAACCGCCTGCAGGTGCGTCGCGGCGGCCCACAGCGTGACTGCGTCGAGCGCCTCCGCCGAAGGCGGGATCGCGTACCGGCGGACATGGGCGTGCAGCTCCGCCAGCAGCGAGGCACCCGGCGACTCCGGCACGTCCGGAACTGAGTCCGTAGCCGGTAGATCGTTGGCCGCGCCTTCGGCGGCTGCAGGCTCTCCACAGGCCGTGGGCGCCAGGAGCGGCTGGTGAGTCACGCGGACGTCGGGGTGGCCCGGCTTGGCGACCGGCGGGCACGAGGCCGCAACGGCAGGAAGGTTGGACAGGTGGGACGTGGAGGTGATGAGGGACTCCAGACTGCGCTGCAACGGCGAACCGGTCGCACCGCTCGGGGGGTAGGAGGGCGAGGAGGGGATTGCCGGCTTCCTCAGGCGAGTGAGACGGGGGCGGCATCAGGCCGCCTGGTCGGTGCTCTGGCCGTCGAGCCAGGCTTCCACCTCCACCCAGCGGTACCGCAGGTGCCGGCCGACCTTGATCGCCACAGGGCCCTGGCGACGGTGTCGCCAGGCGTACACGGTCTGCAGCGGGACGCCGAGGTACGCGGCGAGCTCCTCTGCACTGGCCAGCGGACGACGATCGAGGGCGGCATGGGAATTCTTCGGCAAAGAGGTCTCCAGAGGGTAGGGGATGGGGAATTCCGGCAGATCGGCAAGGCCCATAAGGAGCCCGGCGCGTTTCTGCGCGGGGAGGAGTCTGCACGCGGCGCGGCCGAAAACCTAAAAAGGACTCGGTCCTGCCTGTCGGACACCTCGGGCGAGGGCTAAGCCTTGCCCGAGGAGCGGCGTGCGGGGAATTCTCCACGCACCCCGGCTCGCAACCTAAAAAGGCCCCGAGCTGGCTCTCTGGCTACCCGGTCGGGGAGCGCTGTGCCTGGCAAAGCGGCACACAGAGGGATCGCTGTGAGGCCCTGTCACAGGCGGGCAGCCCTGTTTTTTGCAGCGGGTTCGGCCGGCCTGTCGACGCAGGTCGACCGCCTGAGACGATCCGTCACTATCGGGACGATCGGAAACGGATGAATCCTCTTGGGACTCCATACTTGACAAAAGGCCGCCGGGCGATCAATATCCAACACCCGCCCGAGAGCGGGCTCTGTGCGCGTTTCTTTTCAGCGGCTTACGCGGCAATCAGGTCGTCTTGGCGCGACTTTCCCACCTCACCCGCCGGCCGAAGGCCGCGCCTTCCCATGTCCCCGACCAGAGGAGCCGAATGGCGACCGTTTACGATACCTGGCACAAGACCCACCCGCGCCCCACCGACAAGCCCTGCGGCGAGCACAAGGGCAAGTACCCCACCGCCGACCACGGCAAGGGCAAGCGCTGGCAGGTCCGCTACCGCGACCCCAGCGGCGAGCAGCGCAAGCTCAACTTCGCCCGGCGGGCCGATGCCGACGCGGAGGCTTCCCGCCTCGACAACGACCTCAACCGCGGTGCCTACATCGACCCCGCCCTCGGCAAGGAGACGTTCCGCGAGGTCGGCGAGCGGTGGCGCGCGAGCGCCGTCCACGGGTCGAGCACCATCGAGCGCGTCGACCGGGCTCTTCGCCTGCACATCTACCCGATCCTCGGCGACGGGGCCATCGCGGGCGTCAAGACCTCGGACATCCAGGCGTGGGTCAAGGACCGCTCGAAGGTGCTGGCGCCGTCGACCCTGCGGGTGCACTACAGCTACGTGACCGCGATCTTTCGCGTCGCGGAGCTGGATCGCCAGATCCCGTTCAACCCGACGAAGGGGGTGAAACTGCCGCCTCCGCCGCGCAAGGAGATAGTGCCGCTCGCCGTCGAGGTCGTGGCGGCCCTGGTCGACGCGGCCCCAGGCTGGTACCGGGTGCTACTGCTCCTGGCGGCGGCCTCGGGGCTGCGGCAGGGCGAGCTGTTCGGGCTTGAGCTGGCGCACATCGACTTCAAGCGCGGCACGGTCCAGGTGAAGCAACAGGTGGTCGGCCCCGATCGGGGTGAGCCCTACCTCGCGCCACCCAAGACCCACGAGAGCCACCGGACGGTCCCGGTGGCCAAGCCCGCGATGGACGCGCTGGCGGCACACCTGGAGAAGTACCCGGCCCGCCGGGTCGATATCGAGGACCGCACCGACCCGCGCCCCGGCAAGTGTAAGCGCCGGAAGGCGCTGCTCGTCTTCACCAACGAACGAGGTGAGGCGATCCGCCGCGCGGCCTGGGCGGCGGTCTGGGAGAACCTCGTGCGAGTCGCCGACAAGGCCCTGCGGAAGCAGCACGAGGGCGCACTCAAGAGCTGGGAGCGCCGTGGCCGGCCGGACGACGCGGAGCCGACGCTCCGCCAGGTGCCGGACGACGCGACGATGCACGACCTCCGGCACTTCTACGCCTCGGTGCTGATCAAGCACCGCGAGAGCGTCAAGACGGTGCAGAAGCGGCTCGGCCACGCCAAGCCGTCGATCACGCTGAACACCTACACCCACCTATGGCCGGACGAGGAGGACACCACGAGGGCGGCGATCGAGGCTGTCTTCAGCGCCGTGCCGTCGATGTGCCCTCCTCGGCAGAAGCTCTGACTGTCGGTTCACGCTCCCGGAGCTGTCAGACCTGGCTGTCACACTGAGCCTTATGCCTGAGCAAGATTCGTTCGTGGACGGACGCTGGGAGCCGGTCCGGACCGACCCCGTCTTGAGCACCCCGCCTGGTCCTGGTGGACCAGGCAACGTCCCGCCTGGAGAGGACCTCGATCTTCACATTGGGTGGGATCGTTTCGAAAGGCTTGTCCTGGCCGTGGCGAATCGCTCGCTGGGTCTGCGAGGCGCCAAGTTCCGGCGATACGGGGTCCAGGGACAAGCACAGCACGGTATTGACCTGGCCGGCCGTGAACCTGACGACCAGTACACGGTAGTCCAGTGCAAGGAATACCAGGTCTTCACGGCCGCGGACCTCCGTGCGGCAGTCGAGACGTTCACCACGGGCAGGCGCCCGTTCGACGCCCACTGCCTGATTGTCGCGACCTCCGCCTCGACCCAGACGACTCAGGTGGCCGACGAACTGGGGCGGCTCCGGAGCGAACACCCGGACCTGGAGTTGGAGCTGTGGGGCGCCGAACAGATCAATGACCTGTTGCGCCCGCACGGCGACGTGGTCGCCCAGTTCTGGACTCGGGAGACGGCCGTACAGTTCTGCACGGGGGCGCCCTTGCCAGGGGTACCAGTTCCGCCGCTGGATCGACAGGAACAGGCATTGAGGATCCTCATCGGCCCTCTTCGGACCGATGATGTCGCACCAGCGCTTCGCCAGGCGGAAGAGCAACGGTCAACGAACCCGGAAGAAGCTGCGCGTGCGTACGCTGATCTCGCGAGGCAGCTCGATGAAGCGGGCTTCCGCGGGCACGGTGGGGTGCTGCGTGGCAAGCAAGTCGATGCGCTGCAGTTGGCTGGCCGCCCTGACGAGGCGGCTGAACTCGCCGCGCAGTTGGCCGTCACCGCACTGAATCGGGGTGAGTGGCACGAATCGAGAGAGCTGACTGCCCTGTTGGAGAAGCTGGCAGGCCAGGCAGAGTCAGCTGGAACCGAGCATTCACCCCACACCCGGCGCCACTCCCAGCTGTTGAGCGCGGCGGTCATCAGCGCCTTTCACCCCCTTGGCGACTTCAGCGCACTCCAGAGTGCGCTCGAGATCGCATCGCCAGTGAAGCCCGCATATCAACCACTCCTGGTACTTCTGCTGGCCGAGAATCGTCTAGCTACGGACCCAGAGCGCCTTCAGGAACTGGACCCGCTGGTTAGGGAAGCGATAACTGCCGCTCAGTCAGAGCCTGTTCGCCCTGGCCTGGACACGGTTCTACGACTGCGGCTGGTCCGCGCAGCTTATGACGCTACCGAGCGGACCCAATTGCTGTGGGAAGCCCGTCGCCATCAGATGTCGGGGCGGCATGCTGCTCTGGTCCAGGCCCGAGAGGCTCGTCGGTGTGCACTCGAGGGGCAGCCCGAGGAAGCCGTCGAAGGCTGGCGAAATGGGGTGCATGACGGTATCCACGCCGGGTTGACCGAAGAAGCCGCCGAGTGGCTATATGCCATTCGGGCGGTAAATGTCCGCTATGGTCCGTGGTTGTCGAATATCGATGATGAGCATCGTCTGGCCCAAGCACTGCGCGCGACGGGAACGGGGTGCCTTCTGGAGCGGGCGCGACCTCCCCGCGAGCACGCCCTTTCGGCCTTGAAGGCAGATCGGCCGAGCGAGGCGGCCCAGTGCGCGCTGCGCTGGCTCACTGACACCGTGATCACAGCAGACTGGGCGGGCGAGATAGAGGCGTTGGAGTTCCTGGGTGACCTCTACTGTGAAAATCAGGAACCCGTGCTGGCCGCCATGTACTACATGCGTGCTGGCGAGACCAGCAAGGCAAAGAAGCTTGCGGCGGCAGTCGGTGATTTGCCGTTGACGATGGGACCGATTAACCAGGGCCCATGGTGGGTCATGGAGACGCAAGCCTGCCTTTTGGAGGTACAGGCTGATCTCATCAGGGACGATGCTGCAGGGATCTTCCTTGATGAGATGACAGCCTTGGCTGTGCGTGGCAGGGCAGGCGAACTGGCAGAGTCGCCTCTCGGCGAGCTCACCCGCCAGGCGACGCAGAGTGCGTGCGTCCTTGCTGCCCGCGGGACACCAGCACAGGCTCAGGCCGTTCTCGACCTTCTCGCTCCCGACGTGCCGCGCGAACCGAACCGGTACCGAGACTCTGACGACGGCCATGCGTCTGCGTGTTACGCCATTGCGGTTGCCCATCCGAGCCTTGCCGCGCAGGCACTCACCCGCCTGTTCGATCTTGCGGAGAGATCCGTCGACAAGGCCAATCGGCTACTGGCCGATGGAAATGTCTGCGGCATGCTGGCGGATGGCCAGTCCTTCCTGGGCGAAGAGGATAAGGTGCGGCTTCGGCAGAGGGTCAGCGAACTTGACCAGTTGGGCATTTCCCACGCCGATGTCGCCCATGCTCGGATCGACCCCGACCACTCTCTGGTGCGCAGCCGAGCAGAGCAGGCCCGCGACCGTATCCTCCAAAGGCCGTGTCCCCAGCCGGGAAGCGCGTCGTTCGGAACCAACCTGACTACTGACTCTTATCTGGTGAGCAAGCTCCACCAGGCGGATCGTGGCGCATGTCTGACCAAGGTCCTGGAGATCGCAGCCGACGCCAACGAGGTCGCCTTGAACAGGAAGGAAGCGCTCACCGCCGCTCGCAACTTGCTGTTCGACGCACCCCTCACGGTGAGGCAGCGCGCATTTCGCACGGCTCAGAGCTTTGTGGGTGGGGCGCATGACGGCAGCTATCTGGACGAGCTGAGCGGAGCGCCGCATCCACTCGGCTTCTTCAGGATCTCGTTTGGGAGTGCGTCGCTGCGGGGGGAGGCGTTGGTTCTGGCCAGCGCTGCAGCGGAGGCGCCTGTCGATCACGCTTGGGTGCGCGATCAGGCCATTTCGATGTTGAGTACGGACAGCGCTGATGACCTTCAGGCAGCGGCCAGGGTCCTGAACTGGCTCCCGAAGGACGAGGCACGACGAGTTGACGCTAGCCTTCTGGCTACGCATCAGTACGTCGCCGTGCGCCAAGTCAGCGCGCTTCTGTGTCTGAGGGATCTTGGCCGTTTCTATGACACGGCGGTGAACCTCACCAAGGACCCCGACTATCGGGTGCGTCTCATCCTCGCTCAGTCGGCTGCCAAAGCCAGCTGCGAAGGATCTCTGCCGGCCAAGGGAATCACAGAGCTGCTTTCGGCTGACCCGCGCTACTGCGTCCGAGCGGCAGCTCGGGCCGCGCAATAGGGATTCCGGCGGACACCAACTACCACAGGGCCTCCGAGTAAAGCCGGGCGTTTCATCGGGTGTAAGCCTTTGGGGATCAACTTCCGTGTTTTTAAGGCGCGTTGTCGGAGGCGTCCTCTACCGTGCGAGGCGGAGTTCATCTCGACGAGGAGGAATGCCCCATGGCCGAGCAGCTGCGTCGGAACTACAGCAACGCCACCGTGGCCGCGCTGATGACCCTGGCCCGAGGTGGGTGTTACGCGCCGCGCTGTGGGGCCCCGACCGTACGCGTCATCGACGGGGAGCCGATGCTGAATCTCGACATCGCGCACATCCGAGCCCTCAAGCCGGAGGGGAAGCGGTTCGACGCGACGTGGACCCTGGAGCAGAGGAACAGCTTCGCCAACTTGTTGTTGCTGTGCAACGTGCACCACAAGCGGGTCGACGGGGCAGGCGGAGAGAGCTACACGGTGGAGATCCTGGAGGAGTGGAAGCGTGTTCGTGAGGCGGACGGACGAGACGCCCTGGCGGGACTGAGCGGTCTGACCGAGGCGCGGCTGGTGGAGATGATCTACGAAGCGCAGGAAGCGTACGTCGAGCGGATCGGTCCCCTTCTGGGGAGCATCGCAAAGGAGATGCCAGAACTGGCATCCCTGATGAAGGTCCTCAGGTCGGACCTGGAGGTGCTGCGCGGCAGCCGACTGGGGGTCTCCGAGGACACGGCTTGGATGCTTCACGAGGCCAGCAACGGGCTGCAGCACCTTCAGGACAATGCCCCGTGGCTGCATGAGGCCAGCCGTGACCTGAGCCACCTCCAGGACAGTGCCCCACTGCTCGCGAACGCCGCCAGCGCCCTCTCGCGGTTGGCTGATCTGCCGTCGTCGCTGAGCTCGGCTGCCAGTGACATCCGGAGTGCGGCTGCGGCGCTGGCGGACGCAAAGTACTGACGGATCCCGGGCGCGACGCGGAATCGACCGAGGTGTCGATGACCGACTTGGCGCCCGCATCGCCGGTCAGAATCCAACCCTGCTCGACAAGGGCACAACGAGGGTCATCGGTGGCGGCTGTCCCCGCCGAAGTGCCCTCGTTGTGCCCTGTGGCCACCTAGAGCCTGCGTTCCCGCAGGTCAGCGGCGTCTGCTAGCGGTAGTTCACGTACTGGATCGCGAATTCCAGGTCCTTGCCCTTGAGCAGGGCCTGGACGGTCTGCAGGTCGTCGCGGCTCTTCGAGCTGACCCGCAGCTCGTCGCCCTGGACCTGCGCCTTGACGCCCTTGGGACCCTCGTCGCGGATGATCTTCGCGACCTTCTTGGCATCCTCCGTGGAGATGCCCTCCTTGATGTCCGCGAAGATCTTGTACTCCTTGCCGGACAGCTGCGGCTCGCCGGCGTCCAGCGCCTTGAGCGACAGGCCGCGCTTGATGAACTTGCCCTGCAGGACGTCCAGGATGGCCTTCACGCGCTCCTCGCCGTTGGCCTTCATCTCGATCTTCTCGCCGGAGCGGCTGATCTCGCCGCCGACGCCCTTGAAGTCGAAACGGGTGGCGATCTCACGGGAGGTCTGGTTGATCGCGTTGTCGACCTCCTGCCACTCGACCTTCGAGACGATGTCGAAACTGGAGTCGGCCATGGGTGTTGGTCTCCTTGATGCTCTGGCTTCACTGACACGGCCCGCCCACCGGGCGTCCGCAGTCCCAGCCTATCCAGCGGTACCCCGCCCCCGCCCCCGACAGCCACGTCGTGGCCCTTGATCATCACGTGACCTATCGAGTGGCGGAGCACCCCCCGGCATCGGGTATCGTTTACGACGTCGAACGGGGCGGACGCCCCGGGGGACGAAATCCTGGCTGGTTGCCCGAGCGGCCAAAGGGAGCAGACTGTAAATCTGCCGGCATAGCCTACGTAGGTTCGAACCCTACACCAGCCACAGGATGGAGAACGGCCCCCGATCTGCGGAAACGCGGATCGGGGGCCGTTGTCGTTTTCCCGCCGCGCCGCCACCGCAACGCTGTCGCGCCACCGGTGGGCACACTTATTGCGCATTGCTTGCAATTACGGACGGCAGGCAGCAGAGTGGGTCCGGGGGTGGGTGGGGCCGTTCAGCATGATTGTGGTGGTGTCCCGGGTGTGCGTAGGGCGCGCCGGGGGTTCTTCGCAAGAGCTGGTCGTCTTCCCAACCGGCGCCCGCCGGGACAACGGCCCGCCCACCCCCGCCATGAGGTCTCCCACGGCGCGTCAAGGGCCCGTCAATGGTTCCTGGGGCGGCGTCAGGAACGCGTAGAGGTCGGGGGAAGGGCAGGGGCACGGCCCGCAGGATCGGAGGAACAACCGATCGCGGAGGTTCCGTCCGATGTCCAGCGCCATCACCACCCCGGCCGTCACGGCCGAACCCGAGCCGCCGGATACCGGCGCGGGCGACGAGCGGCACCGGCTGAGTGCACTGGGCGGTCTGGCGGCGCTGTCGTTGGACGCCATGGCCTCGGTCGCGTACGGGCCGGAGTCGATCGTGCTGGTGCTGGCCGCGGCCGGCGCGTACGGGCTGGGCTTCACGCTGCCGGTGACGGTGGCGATCGCGGTGCTGCTGGGCGTGCTGGTGGCGTCGTACCGGCAGGTGATCGCGGCGTTCCCGGACGGCGGCGGCTCGTACGCGGTGGCGAAGGAGCACCTGGGCCGGCGGACGGCGCTGACCGCGGCCGCCTCGCTGGTGATCGACTACATCCTGAACGTGGCGGTCTCGGTGACGGCCGGGGTGGCGGCGCTGACCTCGGCGGTGCCGAGCCTGTACGACGACCGGGTCTGGCTGTGCCTGGGCGTGCTGGCCCTGGTGACGGCGGTGAACCTGCGCGGGATCGCCGAGTCGGCGCGCTGGTTCATGGCGCCGACGGCCGTGTTCGTGCTGTCGATCCTGGCGATCATCGTGGTCGGCCTGTTCCGGGACGGCCCGGCGAGCACCGCGGCCGCCGCGGGCCACGCCTCGACGCTGGCCGAGAACGCCACCACCGTCGGCGCGCTGCTGCTGCTCAAGGCGTTCGCGGCCGGGTGCTCGGCGCTGACCGGGGTGGAGGCGGTGGCGAACGCCGTCCCCTCCTTCCGGACCCCGCGGGTGAAGCGGGCCCAGCACACCGAGATGGCGCTCGGCGCCCTGCTCGGCGTGATGCTGATCGGGCTGGCCGTGCTGATCGGGCGCTTCCACCTCCAGCCGGTGGAGGGCGTCACGGTGCTGGCCCAGCTCGCCGACGCCTCGCTCGGCCACGGCGCCGCGTTCTACGTCGTCCAGTTCGCCACCGTGGTGCTGCTCGGGCTGGCCGCGAACACCTCCTTCGGCGGGCTGCCGGTGCTGCTGCACCTGCTCGCCCGGGACAACCACCTGCCGCACGTGTTCGCGCTGCGGGCCGACCGCCAGGTGCACCGGCACGGCGTGCTGTTCCTCGCCCTGGTGTCGGCGGCGCTGCTGGTCGGCTCGGGCGGGGACGTGAACAGCCTGGTACCGCTGTTCTCGATCGGCGTGTTCGTCGGGTTCACGATCTGCCAGGTCGGCATGGTCCGGCACTGGGCCGTGCACCGGCCGGCCGGCTGGGCGCGGAAGGCCGCGCTGAACGGGTTCGGCGCGCTGCTCACCGGGGTCGCGACGGTGGTGGTGACCGGCACCAAGTTCACCGAGGGCGCCTGGGGCATCGTGGTGGCGCTGCCGCTGCTGGTGGTGCTGTTCGAGGCCGTGCACCGCAGCTACGGGCGGATCGGCGAGCGGCTGGAGCTGGGCCGGGTGCCGGGCGCGGTGACCCGTCAGCGCAGCCTGGTCGTCGTGCCGGTGACGGCGATCACCCGGCTCACCCGGGACGGCCTGTCGGCGGCGCTGTCGCTCGGCGACGAGGTGCTGGCGGTGACGGTGGTGCACGAGCAGGCCGAGGCGGAGGCGCTGCGGCGGGATTGGGAGCTGTGGCAGCCGGGTGTGCCGCTGGTGGAGATCCCGGAGGACCGCCGCCGGCTGGGCCAGCCGATCGCCGCGTTCGTGAACCGGCTCGGCGAGGAGCACGCCTACGACCGGCTGACGGTGCTGATCCCCGAGGTGGAGCCGGCCCACTGGTGGCAACAGGCGCTGCAGAACCGGCGCGGAGCCGTGATCGACCGCGCCCTGCGCCGGCACACCGACGCGGTGGTCTGCCGGCTGCGGATGCGGATGTGACCCAGGTCGAGGGAGCCGGGTCGAGGGAGCCGGGTCGAGGGAGCCGGGCCGGTGCGGCCGGGCCGGTGGAGCCGGGGCAGTACCGGGCATCCTGGAAGGAGCGTCCACACCCTGGACGCCCGATAACAACCTGGCATCTTGACGCGGTCTTAACGGGGTGCCCTTAACGCCCCCGATACGCCCGGCACGTACCCGCCCGCAGTGGCCCTGACCTGCGGGAAGCCCTCGACGGCGGGACGTGCCGGGCCGGCGCCGCAACGGATTCCGTCGTGCCCGACCGAACTTACGCTCGCCAACGTGTTCAACGTGCCCCAAGCGCTCAAGCGCCTCGTCATCGGCCGGGCCATGCGCAGCGAGGAGCTCGGCGAGACGCTGCTGCCCAAGCGGCTGGCGCTGCCGATCTTCGCCTCCGACCCGCTCTCCTCGGTCGCCTACGCGACCCAGGAGATCCTGCTGGTGCTCACCGTCGGTGGTGCCGCCTTCCTGTACCTGACCCCGTGGGTCGCGGCCGGCGTGGTCGCGCTGATGGCGGTCGTGGTGATGTCCTACCGCCAGGTGGTGCACGCCTACCCGAGCGGCGGCGGCTCGTACGAGGTGGTGTCCCGCAACCTCGGCGCCAACTCCGGCCTGGTGGTGGCCGCCTCGCTGCTGGTCGACTACGTGATGACGGTCGCGGTGTCGGTGGCCTCCGGGGTGGACAACATCATCTCGGCGCTGCCCTCGCTGGCCGGCCACCGGGTCTGGCTGGCGCTGGGCTTCGTGCTGCTGCTGATGGCGGTGAACCTGCGCGGCGTCCGGGAGTCCGGCAAGGCCTTCGCCGCGCCGACGTACCTGTTCATCGGCGGCATCCTGCTGATGGTGGTCACCGGGCTGGTCCGGGTCGCGCTCGGCGACGCACCGGTGGCGTCCAGCGCCTCGTACGGGATCCTCCCGGAGGACGGCAAGGACAGCGTGGCCGGGCTCGGCCTGCTGATGCTGGGCCTGCGGGCGTTCGCCTCCGGCTGCACGGCGCTGACCGGGGTGGAGGCGATCTCCAACGGCGTCCCGGCCTTCCGGGCGCCGAAGGCGAGGAACGCCGCGCGCACCATGGCCGTGATGGGCACCACGGCCGTGGTGATGTTCGTCGGCATCACCGCCCTCGCGCTGATCGCCAAGGTGCACATCACCGAGGGCGGCGCCTGCCGGCTGACCGGCTTCCCCGGCGACTGCGCGAGCACGCCCCAGCAGACCGTGATCGCCCAGCTCGCGGCGGCGATCTTCGGCGGCGACCACAGCGTGCTGTTCTACGCGATCCAGGCGGTCACCGCGCTGGTGCTGATCCTGGCCGCCAACACCGCCTTCAACGGCTTCCCGCTGCTGGCCTCGATCCTGGCCGAGCACCGCTACCTGCCCCGGCAGATGCACACCCGCGGGGACCGGCTGGCCTTCTCCAACGGCATCATCGCGCTCGCGGTGGTGGCCGGCGGGCTGCTCTGGCTGTACGACGCGAACGTCACCAGCCTGATCCACCTGTACATCCTGGGCGTCTTCACCTCCTTCACGCTGTCCCAGATCGGCATGGTCCGGCACTGGAACCGGGCGCTGGCCACCGAGACCGACCCGGTGGTGCGCCGCTCGGCGCTGCGCTCCCGGGTGATCAACGCCTTCGGCGCGGTCGTCACCGCGCTGGTGCTGGTGATCGTGCTGCTGACCAAGTTCACCCAGGGCGCCTGGCTGGCCGTGGTCGCCGCGCTGGTGCTGTGGCTGATGATGCGCGGCATCCGCCGGCACTACGACGGCGTCGCCGCCGAGTTGGCGGTGGACGACCCGGAGGCCGAGTCGGCGCGGCCCGCCCGGGTGCACGGGATCGTGCTGGTGTCCAAACTGCACAAGCCGACGCTGCGGGCGCTCGGCTACGCGGAGGCGTTCCGGCCGGACTCGCTGGAGGCGCTGACGGTGGCGGTGGAGCCGGAGGCCACCGGCGAACTGGAGCGGCAGTGGACGGAGGCCGGCGTCCGGGTGCCGCTGAAGGTGCTGGACTCGCCGTACCGGGAGATCACCAAGCCGGTGCTGGCGTACGTGCGGGAGCACCGCCGGGGCAGCCCCCGGGAGGCGGTCGCGGTGTTCATCCCGGAGTACGTGGTCGGCCACTGGTGGGAGCACCTGCTGCACAACCAGTCGGCGCTGTGGCTGAAGAGCCGGCTGCTGTTCACGGCGGGCGTGATGGTGATCAGCGTGCCGTGGCAGCTGACCTCCTCCGGGCGGGCGGGCGGCCCGTCGCGCCGGGCGCCGGGTGCGGTGCGCCGGGGCGAGCCGGCCCCGGAGAGCGGGTACGAGCGGCTGCCGGCGCCGGAGAAGGCCTGACCGGAGCAGCCGGCCCCACCCCCGCACCCACCCCCGCACCCACCCGTACCCACCCCCGCACCCACCCGGCCCCACCCCCGCACCCACCCCCGTACGAAAGCCCCGGGAGACCGGGGCTTTCGGCGTTCCCGCGCCGGGCCGATCACGGCCTGATGACGACGGTCACGGCCCGGTGAAGCGGGCGTCAAGGTCGCGTCAACGTCCTGCTGTCACCCGTATGGAGGGCGTCAGGGAGCCATAACGCGCCTCTGACGGCTGCTTTGCTGCATCTGCCGGTCGTCCGCCGGTGCCGCGCGAAGCCCCCGGCCCGCTCGCGGCAGTCTCCCGAACCGCTCTGGTGGAGCCCATGTCCGATCTCATCTACGTCGGTGTCACGGTCGCCGTGTTCGCCGTCATCGCCCTGATCGCGCGGGGGGTGGAGAAGCTGTGAGCGCGGAGAACATCGCAGGTCTGATCGTGGCCGTCGCGCTCGTCGGCTATCTCGTCGTGGCGCTGATCTTCCCGGAGAAGTTCTGACATGGGATCCACTCTCGCGGGCTGGCTGCAGGCCCTTGCCCTGGTCGGGGCACTGGCCCTGTGCTACCGCCCCCTTGGCGACTACATCGCCAAGCTCCTCACCACCACCAAGCACCTCAGAGTCGAGCGCGGCATCTACAAGGTGATCGGCGTCGACGGCGACGCCGATCAGCGCTGGCCGGTGTACCTCCGCTCGGTGCTGGCCTTCTCGGCCGTCTCCGTCCTCTTCCTCTACGGTCTGATCCGCCTCCAGGGCTACCTGCTGCTGAACCTGGGCGTTCCGCAGATGGAGGGTCACCAGGCCTGGAACACCGCGATCTCGTTCGTCGCCAACACCAACTGGCAGTCCTACGCCGGTGAGTCCGCGATGGGCCACCTGGCGCAGATGGCGGGCCTGGCGGTGCAGAACTTCGTCTCCGCGGCCGTCGGCATCGCCGTCGTCGGCGCGCTGATCCGGGGCTTCACCCGCAACCGGACCGACCGGGTCGGCAACTTCTGGGTGGACCTCACCCGGATCAACCTGCGCCTGCTGCTGCCGATCTCGATCGTCTTCGCCCTGGTCCTGGCCGCCTCCGGCGTGATCCAGAACTTCCACGGCTTCCACGAGGTGGCCACGCTCAGCGGCGAGGTGCAGAAGATCCCGGGCGGCCCGGTGGCCTCCCAGGAGGTCATCAAGCTGCTCGGCACCAACGGCGGCGGCTTCTTCAACGCCAACTCCGCGCACCCGTTCGAGAACCCGACCGGCTTCTCCAACCTGGTCGAGATCTTCCTGATCCTGCTGATCCCGTTCGCGCTGCCGCGGGCCTTCGGCCGGATGGTGGGGGACAACCGCCAGGGCTACGCGATCCTCGCCGTGATGGGCCTGTTCTGGGTCGCCTCGGTCGCCCTGCTCACCTTCGCCGAGTCGCAGCACCAGGGCACCGCCCTCCAGGCCGCGGGCGCCGCGATGGAGGGCAAGGAGCAGCGCTTCGGCATCGCCGCCAGTTCGCTGTTCGCCGCCTCGACCACGCTGACCTCGACCGGTGCGGTGAACTCCTTCCACGACTCGTACACGCCCTTCGGCGGCGGGTTGACGGTCTTCAACATGATGCTGGGCGAGATCGCGCCCGGCGGTGTGGGCTCCGGCCTGTACGGCATGCTCGTGCTGGCCATCGTCGCGGTGTTCGTCGCCGGTCTGATGGTCGGCCGCACCCCCGAGTACCTGGGCAAGAAGCTCGGCGGCCGGGAGATGAAGTTCGCCTCGCTGTACATCCTCACCACGCCGACGCTCGTGCTGGTCGGCACGGGCGTGGCGATGGCCCTGCCGGGCGAGCGGGCCGGGATGCTCAACTCGGGCGCCCACGGCTTCTCCGAGGTGCTGTACGCCTTCACCTCGGCCGCCAACAACAACGGCTCGGCCTTCGGCGGCATCACCGTCAACACCGACTGGTACGACACGGCGCTCGGCCTGGCGATGATCTTCGGCCGCCTCCTGCCGATCGTGTTCGTCCTGGCGCTGTCCGGTTCGCTCGCCCAGCAGCAGCCGGTCCCGGCCACCCCGGGCACCCTGCCCACCCACAAGCCGCTGTTCGTGGGCCTGCTGTCGGGCGTCATCCTGATCGTCGTCGGCCTCACCTACTTCCCGGCCCTGGCTCTCGGGCCGATCGCGGAAGGTCTCTCCTGATGTCCACCCCTACGCTCAACCCCGCACCGGCCGACAAGGCTGAGCCCGCCGCGCCGCACAGAGTGTCCAGCGGCCTGCTCGACCCGAAGCTGATCGTCGCGTCCCTGCCGGACGCGGTGAAGAAGCTCGACCCCCGGGTGATGGTCAAGAACCCGGTGATGTTCGTGGTCGAGGTCGGCTCGGTGGTCACCACCGTCTCCGCGATCGCCAGCCCGTCCGTGTTCGCCTGGGCCATCACCGTCTGGCTCTGGCTCACCACGATCTTCGCCAACCTGGCCGAGGCCGTCGCCGAGGGCCGCGGCAAGGCCCAGGCCGACACCCTGCGCAAGACCAAGACCGAGAGCGTCGCCCGCCGCCTCACCGACTGGCCCGCCACGCAGGCCGAGGAGGAGGTCCCGGGCACCGCGCTGCGGCTCGGCGACCACGTGGTGGTCGAGGCCGGACAGGTCATCCCCGGCGACGGCGACGTCGTCGAGGGTGTCGCGAGCGTCGACGAGTCGGCGATCACCGGCGAGTCCGCGCCGGTCATCCGGGAGTCCGGCGGTGACCGCTCCGCGGTGACCGGCGGCACCAAGGTGCTGTCCGACCGGATCGTGGTGAAGATCGCCTCGGAGCCCGGCAAGTCGTTCATCGACCGGATGATCGCCCTGGTCGAGGGCGCCGCCCGGCAGAAGACGCCGAACGAGATCGCGCTGAACATCCTGCTCGCCTCGCTGACCATCGTCTTCCTGGTCGCCGTGGTGACCCTGCAGCCGATGGCCACCTTCGCGGGCGCCCCGCAGTCGATGATCGTCCTGGTCGCCCTGATCGTGGCGCTCATCCCGACCACCATCGGCGCGCTGCTCTCCGCGATCGGCATCGCCGGCATGGACCGGCTGGTGCAGCGCAACGTGCTGGCGATGTCCGGCCGGGCCGTCGAGGCGGCCGGCGACGTCAACACCCTGCTGCTGGACAAGACCGGCACCATCACCCTGGGCAACCGCCAGGCCGCCGAGTTCCTGCCCGCCCCGGGCGTGTCCACCGAGGATCTGGCCAGCGCCGCGCAACTGTCGTCCCTCGCGGACGAGACCCCGGAGGGCCGCTCGATCGTGGTCCTCGCCAAGACCGAGTACGGTCTGCGGGCCCGCGCCCAGGGCGAGCTGACGCACGCCACCTGGGTCCCGTTCACCGCCCAGACCCGGATGTCCGGCGTCGACCTGGACGAGGCCGAGGCGGTCCACCAGGTCCGCAAGGGCGCGGCCGGCGCGGTCACCAACTGGGTGACCGGGAACGGCGGTTCGGTCGGCAACGAGGTCTCCGCCCTGGTCGACGGGATCTCCGCGGCCGGCGGCACCCCGCTGGTGGTGGCCACCAAGGTCGGCGCCGAGCCGGCCCGCGTCCTCGGGGTGATCCACCTCAAGGACGTGGTCAAGGAGGGCATGCGGGAGCGCTTCGACGAGCTCCGCCGGATGGGCATCAAGACCATCATGATCACGGGCGACAACCCGCTGACCGCCAAGGCGATCGCGGAGGAGGCGGGCGTGGACGACTTCCTCGCCGAGGCCACCCCCGAGGACAAGATGGCCCTGATCAAGAAGGAGCAGGAGGGCGGCAAGCTGGTCGCGATGACCGGCGACGGCACCAACGACGCCCCCGCGCTCGCCCAGGCCGACGTCGGCGTGGCCATGAACACCGGGACCATGGCGGCCAAGGAGGCCGGCAACATGGTCGACCTGGACTCCAACCCGACCAAGCTGATCGAGATCGTCGAGATCGGCAAGCAGTTGCTGATCACCCGTGGCGCGCTGACCACCTTCTCGATCGCCAACGACGTGGCCAAGTACTTCGCGATCATCCCCGCGATGTTCGCCGGGGTCTACCCGGGCCTGAGCCACCTCAACATCATGGGCCTGCACAGCCCGCAGTCCGCGATCACCTCGGCGATCATCTTCAACGCCCTGGTCATCATCGGCCTGATCCCGCTCGCCCTGCGCGGCGTGCGCTACCGCCCGTCCGACGCCAGCTCCCTGCTGCGCCGCAACATCGGGGTCTACGGCTTCGGCGGTCTGGTGGTGCCGTTCGTCGGCATCAAGCTGATCGACCTGATCGTCCAGTTCATCCCCGGCCTGAGCTGAGAGAGGAGAATCCGATGTCCAAGCCCCTGCCGACGACCGTCCGCACCCACTTCACCGCACTGCGGGCGCTGCTGGTGCTCACCGCGATCCTCGGGATCGCCTACCCGCTGCTGGTCACCGGGATCAGCCAGGTCGCCTTCACCGAGAAGGCCAACGGCTCGCTCGTGAAGTCCGACGGCAAGGAGGTCGGTTCCAGCCTGATCGGCCAGAACTTCAACCTCCCGAAGAAGAACCCCGACGACCCGAAGGAGGAGGCGCAGCCGGACCCGAAGTGGTTCCAGCCCCGCCCCTCCGCCAACTCCTACGCCGGCGACGGCTCGGGCGCCACCAACCTCGGCCCGAACAGCGACGACCTGCTCAAGGCCGTCAACGACCGCCGCGCCGCCGCCGCCGAGTTCGACGGCGTCGCCCCGGAGAGCGTCCCGGCCGACGCGCTGACCGCCTCCGGCTCCGGCCTCGACCCGTACATCTCGGTCGCCTACGCCGAGGAGCAGGTGAACCGGGTCGCCAAGACCCGCAACCTGTCGGCGGACGCGGTGCACAAGCTGGTCGAGAAGTACACCGAAGGCCGCTCGCTCGGCTTCCTCGGGCAGGAGGGCGTCAACGTCCTCCTGCTGAACCGGGCACTCGCGGAACAGAAGTGACCGGCGGAGCAGAAGTGACAGGTCAACGGCTGGATCCGTGAAACAGGCCGACCCGGGCCGGGGCACCACCCCCGCGCCCGGGTCGGCCGCCGTACGTCCCGACCCCGGCCCGAGGACGCCCTGGCGGCAGCCTCGCAGGAACGAAAGAGCAGTGCCCATGGCCCGCGACCTCACCCCCGGCACCGGCATCCGCAAGGGCCGGCTGAGGGTGTACCTCGGTTCCGCCCCGGGGGTCGGCAAGACCTACCGGATGCTGGACGAGGCCCGGCGCAGACAGGAGCGCGGGGCCGACGTCACGGTCGGGTACATCGAGTGCCACGGCCGCCGCCACACCGAGGGCATGCTGGACGGCCTGGAGGTGCTGCCGCGTGCCCGACGCTCCTACCGCGACGCCGAGTTCGACGAGATGGACCTCGACGCCGTGCTCGCCCGCCGCCCGTCCGTCGTGCTGGTCGACGAACTGGCGCACACCAACATCCCCGGCGGCCGCCACGCCAAGCGCTGGCAGGACGTCGAGGACCTGCTGGCCGCCGGGATCGACGTCATCACCACCGTCAACATCCAGCACCTGGAATCGCTGAACGACGTCGTCCAGAAGATCACCGGCATCCCGCAGCGCGAGACCGTCCCGGACGAGGTGGTCCGCCGGGCCGACCAGATCGAACTCGTCGACATGGCCCCGCAGGCGCTGCGCCGCCGGATGGCCCACGGCAACGTCTACAGGGCGGAGAAGGTGGACGCCGCGCTCTCCAACTACTTCCGGGTCGGCAACCTCACCGCCCTGCGCGAACTCGCCCTGCTCTGGGTGGCCGGGCGGGTCGACGAGGGCCTGCGCGACTACCGGGCCAGCCACAACATCGACCGCGTCTGGGAGACCCGCGAACGCGTCGTGGTCGCCCTCACCGGCGGCCCCGAGGGCGAGACCCTGATCCGCCGCGCCGCCCGGATCGCCGACCGCACCGCCGGCGGCGACCTGCTGGCCGTCCACGTCACCCGCAGCGACGGCCTGGCCGGCGCCTCCTCCGGTGCGCTCGCCCAGCAGCGCCAGCTGGTCGAGACCCTCGGCGGCAGCTACCACGTGGTGGTCGGCGACGACATCCCCACCGCGCTGCTCACCTTCGCCCGCGCCCACGACGCCACCCAGCTGGTGCTCGGCACCAGCCGCCGCGGCCGGATCAACCGCTTCCTCACCGGCCCCGGCATCGGCGAGACCACCGTGGACGACTCCGAGGACATCGACGTCCACATGGTCACCCACGAGTTCACCGGCCGCGGCCGGCTGCCCTCGCTCGGCCGCCGCCACTCCAAGCGCCGCACCATCGCCGGCTACGCGGCCGGCCTCGTGGTGCCCTGGCTGCTGACCGCGCTCCTGTCCCAGGCGCACGAGAGCATCAACCTCACCACCGACGCGCTGATCTTCCAGCTCGGCGTGGTCATCGTCGCCCTGCTCGGCGGCGCCACCTCCGCCCTGCTGGCCTCGGTCACCGCCTCGCTGCTGCTCAACTACTACTTCATCCCGCCGATACACGCCCTGACCATCGGCGAGACCAACAACATCGTCGCCCTGGTCGTCTTCGCCACCGTCGCGCTCGCCGTCGCCACCATCGTCGACCACGCCAGCCGGCTCACCAGTCGCGCCGCCCGTGCCACCGCCGAGGCCGAGACCCTCTCCACCCTGGCCGGCAGCGTGCTGCGCGGCGCCGACGCCCTGTCCGCCCTGCTGGAGAAGTCCCGGACGGCCTTCGGCATGCAGGCCGTCGCCCTGCTCTCCCGGGCCGACGACGAGGTGCTCGCCCACTCCGAGGCCGAGCACCAGGACGACCCCGACGGGCAGAGCGAGACCACCGAGGTCCCGGTCGGCGCGGACGCCGTCCTGGTCCTCACCGGCCGCCGGCTGCCGGCCGCCGACCAGCGCGTCCTCACCGCCTTCGCCGCGCACGTCGCCGTCGCGCTGGAACGCGACCGGCTCGCCGTGGTGGCCGCCGAGGTCGAGCCGATCAAGGCCGCCGACCGGATGCGCACCGCCCTGCTCGCCGCCGTCAGCCACGACCTGCGCACTCCGCTCGCCGCCGCGCTCGCCTCGGTCGGCTCGCTGCGCAGCCCCGACGTCGAGTTCTCGCCCGAGGACCAGGCCGAACTGCTCGCCACCGCCGACGAGTCGCTGGTCAAGCTCACCCGCCTGGTCGACAACCTGCTCGACATGAGCCGCCTCCAGGCCGGCGCGCTCACCCTGCACCTCAGCGAGACCCACCTCGACGAGATCCTGCCCCGGGCGCTCGACAGCCTCCCCGACCCGTACGCCCCGATCCAGCCGCTCGACCTGGACACCGCGCCGCCGGTGCTCGCCGACCCGCCGCTGCTGGAGCGGGTGCTCGCCAACGTGATCACCAACGCGCTGCGCTACAACGCGCCCGGCGCGCCCGTCCTGGTCACCGCCAGCCACCACGCCGACCAGGTCGAGATCCGGGTGATCGACCGCGGCCCCGGCATCGCCCCCGAGGAGCGCGACCGGGTCTTCCTGCCCTTCCAGCGCCTCGGCGACACCGACAACACCACCGGTGTCGGACTCGGCCTCGCGCTCTCCCGAGGCCTGGCCGAGGCGATGGGCGGCAGCCTGGAGGTCGAGGACACCCCCGGGGGCGGCACCACCATGCTGCTCACCCTGCCCGCCGCCGCTCGGGAGGAGCCCGTGCATGAGTGAACGAAGTGAACGAATCGTCGAAAGGTGCGTGTCCCGCGAAGCGACCGCCGGGCGAAGCGAGGCGGACGCATGAGCGAGATCCTGATCGTCGACGATGAACCCGCCCTGTTGCGGACGCTGCGGATCAACCTCAGCGCCCGGAAGTACGCCGTCCGGACGGCCGCCAGCGGCGGCGAGGCGCTGGACCGCGCCGCGCACTCCGTCCCGGACGCCGTGCTGCTCGACCTCGGCCTGCCGGACCTGGACGGCATGGACGTGCTGCGCGGCCTGCGCACCCGCAGCGCGATGCCGATCATCGTGCTCTCCGGCCGGTCCGGCGCCGCCGACAAGGTGGGCGCCCTCGACGCGGGCGCCGACGACTACCTCACCAAGCCGTTCCTGATGGAGGAACTGCTGGCCCGGCTGCGGGCCGTGCTGCGCCGGCCGCTGGGCGGTGCCCCGCTGGGCCGGCCGGTGATCGGCGACCACATCGTCGACCTGACGGCCACCACGGTGACCGGCCCGCAGGGCCTGGTGCGGCTCACCCCGACCGAGTGGCGGATCCTCGCCCTGCTGGTGGCCAACCCGGGCCGGCTGGTGCCCGGGCGGCAGATCCTGCGCGAGGTGTGGGGGCCGGCCCAGGAGGCGCGCGGCAACTACCTGCGGGTCTACCTGGCCGGGCTGCGCCGCAAGTTGGAGCGCGACCCGGCCCGTCCGCGGCACCTGATCACCGAACCGGGGATCGGGTACCGGTACGAGCCCTGAGCCCCGTCCCGGCCGCCGTCGCGTCAACGACCCGTCAAGAGCGGGCCGGGGGCCGACAGGGGAGCGTCAAGGCGGGCTCGGAGCGGTGTTCCGTGGGCGTAGCGTCAGTGCTGACCGAGCGGGACCGGCTCCAATGTGGGGGAGGCCCGGGACCGCTCCAGCCGCCGTCGAACGGCGGCCAGCAGGTGGGGGAGGGGCGCGCGACATCCGTCGCGCGCCCCTTGAATTTTCCGGGTCCGCCTCAGCCCCCGCCGGTGCTCCCGGCCTGCCGGGGCAGCGCCAGCGCCACGGTGTCCGCGAACTCCCGCACCGCGCTGGTCCGGCTGACCACCCGGCCGCTGTGCACCACCAGCCGGCTGTGGCCGCCCGCGAGCGCCCCGGCCAGGCTGTCCCCGCGCACCGCCAGCAGCTCCGCCGGGAACCCGGCGTCCACCCGGACCGGTGGCAGCCCGAGGGCCGCCCGGGCCTGGTTCGCCACCGCGTCGTACGCCGCCTCCAGCTCCAGCTCCCCGCCCGCCGCCAGCAGGTACGCCGACTCCAGTGGATCCGCCCGGCCGACCGGGTTGGACTGGTCCCGCAGCGCGCCGCTGCCGGCCGCCAGCGGCACCCGGGCCTCCGTCAACTCCCGCAGCAGGCCCGGCCGCAGCCCCGCCGCCCGGCCCTCCAGCCCGGTGCAGCCGCCGTTCTGCGGCAGGCAGACCACCCGCACCCCGCCGGTCGCCAGCACCGTGGACGCACCCCGGGCCAGCGCCCCGCACGGCCCGAGCGTCACCCTCGGCCGCAGCGGGGCCAACATGCCGACCAGCCGCGCGAGTTGGGCCGGATCGCCGGCCGTGGTGTGCAGGTCCACCGGGCAGTCCGCCTCCCGGGCGGCCTCCAGCAGCACCTGGACGTACCCGGCCGGATCCGGGTCCAGCTCCGGGCAGCCGCCGGCCGCGGTGGCGCCCAGCTTGAGCGCGTCGCGAAGTTGGGCCCGGCCGTCCGCGCCGGCCCGGCCGGTGAGCAGCCGGGGCATCGCCACCGCCTGGAGTTCGGCCAGACCGCGCAGCGCCTGCCGGGCGGTGAGCACCGCCTCCAGCCGGCGCAGCCCGTGCACGTCGCCGATCCGGACGTGGGTGCGCTGGGCGGTGGCGCCGTAGCCGAGCGAGGTGAGCGCGGCCTCGGTGACCCGCCGGGTGAGGTCGGTCGGGCCCTCCGGTGGCGGGGTGGGCAGGGCGGCGGAGAACGCGACGTCGTAGTGGGCGTGCGCCTCGGCGGGGGCCGGCAGCAGCAGGTAGCCCGTGAGGTCGATCCGGGCGCCGGTGGTGACGGTGGGGGCGCCGGGCAGGGCGGGCAGCGGGCCGAGGCTGCCGACGGTGCCGACGGCCTGGATCCGGTCTCCGCTGATCCGGACGTCCACCACCCGCCCGTCGGCCAGTCGGGCGCCGGTGAGCAGGAGGACCGGTCCGTGCCCGAGCGGGTTGGCCGCGGGGCCGGAGCCGGAGTGCGGACCGTCGGCGGCTGCGCTGCCCATCGCCGGCTCCTTCCCGCGCTGGCCCGTCCGGTCGGCCGGACCGTCCTGACCCCAGGTCGTCCTGCCGCCCCGGGCCGTCCCGATCAATGAGGGTCGAGCCTATGGCGCGTGGGGGCGGGGCGCTCGGAGGCGGGCAATAGTCGTATCGGGTCGGGCCGTGCGGCCGGTGGGCCGATCGAACGCGGGGCCTTGGATCGTTCGTCCGTGCACCTCGCCGACCTGCGGTCTTCGTGTCGGGATACGGATTTCACCTCTGGGCGCGGAACGTGTAATCTCTTCCTCGTTCGCCCCTATAGCTCAGTCGGTAGAGCGTCTCCATGGTAAGGAGAAGGTCTGCGGTTCGATTCCGCATGGGGGCTCTGGTGAAAAGCGGTTCGGCTTCGGCCGTACGGTGGATCACTGTGGCGGTGTAGCTCAGTTGGTAGAGCAAGCGGCTCATAATCGCTGTGTCACCGGTTCAAGTCCGGTCACCGCTACCCCGCGTAGTCGGTCGGGAGATCGCACTCCCGGTCGGCTACTCTTGTCGTGTTCTTATTCGTTGTCCCAGGAAGGCACTCCCGTGGCTGCCACCGACGTCCGCCCGAAGATCACGCTGGCCTGCGTGGAGTGCAAGGAGCGGAACTACATCACCAAGAAGAACCGGCGTAACGACCCGGACCGTCTTGAGATGAAGAAGCACTGCCCCCGCTGCAACTCGCACACCGCGCACCGCGAGACCCGCTGACCCTCTCGCAGGGCATCGGGCCTGTGTGAAACCAGGTCTTGAGCTCCGGGCCGCATCCCTCAGGGGGTGCGGCCCGGAGTTTTTCGCGTATGCACCCATGCGCACCCCGCCGGCGGCAACGGTCGCCGGATCCACCGTGCTTCCGAGGAGTTGCCCCATGGCACTCGACCCCTCCTTCATCGGGCGGACCTACCCGCCCACCGAGCCGTACGAGGTCGGCCGGGAGAAGATCCGCGAGTTCGCGATCGCGATCGGGGACGCCAACCCGGCGTTCACCGATCCGGTGGTGGCGAAGGCGCTGGGCCACCCTGACGTGATCGCCCCGCCGACCTTCCCGTTCCTGATCACCTACCGGGCGGCCGCCCAGGTGGTCGAGGACCCGGAGCTGGGCCTGGACTACAGCCGGGTGGTGCACGGGGACCAGAAGTTCTCCTACTCCCGCCCGGTGCTGGCCGGCGACCGGCTGACGGTCGCGGTGACCATCGACAACATCAAGTCGCTGGCGGGCAACGACGTGCTCACCGTGCGTGGCGAGGTGTCGGACGCGATCGGCGAGCACGTGGTGACGTCGGTCATGACGCTGGTGGCCCGGGCCGCCGACGAGACGGGGAAGTGAACACGATGGCGATCAGCTACGACGAGGTCGAGGTCGGCACCCAGCTGCCGGCGCAGTCCTTCCCGGTGACCCGCGACACCCTGGTGCGGTACGCGGGTGCCTCCGGCGACTTCAACCCGATCCACTGGAACGAGAAGTTCGCCCGGGAGGTCGGCCTGCCGGACGTCATCGCGCACGGCATGTTCACCATGGCCGCGGCGGTCCGGGTGGTCACCGACTGGGTCGGCGACCCGGCCGCGGTGGTCGAGTACGGCGTCCGCTTCACCCGCCCCGTCCCGGTGCCGAACGACGGCGTCGGCGCGGTGGTCGAGGTGTCGGCCAAGGTCGCCAAGCTGCTGGGCGACCGCAAGGTGCAGGTCGACCTGCTGGCCACCACCGGCGGGCAGAAGGTGCTCGGGATGTCCAGGGCGGTCGTCCGGCTCGCCTGAGGTGTCCGGCCGCGGCGGGGCCCGTTCGACGGGACTCCCGCCGCGCCCGCCGGCCTTGCGAAGATAGTGATTGGCCACTAACTTGGCTGCCATGGCGAAGTCGAGCATCCGGATGAGTGCGGAGGAGCGGCGCGAGAGCGTCGTTCGCGCCGCGGTGATCGAATTCGCCAGGAGCGGCTACCGGGGGACGTCCACCGAGGCGATCGCCCGCCGGGTGGGCGTCTCGCAGCCGTACCTGTTCCGGCTGTTCCCCGGCAAGCAGGCGATCTTCACGGCCGCCGCCGAGCGCTGCATCGAGGAGACCTGGAAGGTCTTCGACGAGGCGTCGGTCGGGCTGACCGGGGCGGCCGCCGCCGAAGCGATGTCCGAGGCGTACCTGGGCCTGGTCGCGGACAGCGAGCAGCTCATGATGCAGATGCAGCTCTACGTCTCGGTGTTCGCGGCTAGGACGACCGGCGAGGACGAGATCGGGGAGACCGCCCGGAGGCTCTGGGAGGAGCTGTTCGAGCGGGTCAGGGACCGGATCGGCGGTGACGTGCAGGGCGCCGCGGAGTTCTTCGCGTACGGGATGCTGATCAACACGCTGGTGGCACTGGGGTACCCCCGGGACCACCGGATCTGGAGCGGCCTGGGCTTCGGAGAGCACGGAGAGCACGGAGAGCACGGCGAGGGCGGGGAGTAGCGGGCCGCACGGTGGAGTCCGTGCGGCCTCTTTTCGGGCCTCGAAAGTTAGTGATCAATAACTATCTAAGACCCCTGGGGGGAAGTCATGACGGAGAGAACGGAAGAACAGGGCCTGGGACGGCTCGGTGTCTGGACCCTGGTGATCACCAGCGTCGCGGGCTTCATGGCCAGCCTGGACAACCTGGTCGTCACCACCGCGCTGCCGTCCATCCGCGAGGACCTCGGCGGCGGGCTGTCCGACCTGGAGTGGACGGTCAGCGCCTACACCCTGTCCTTCGCCGTCCTGCTGATGTTCGGTGCCGCGCTCGGCGACCGCTTCGGCCGCCGCCGGATCTTCCTGGTCGGGCTCACGCTCTTCACCGTCGGCTCCGCCGCGGCCGCCCTCTCGCCGGGCATCGGCGCGCTGATCGCCGCCCGCGCCGTCCAGGGCGCCGGTGCCGCGGTCTCCATGCCGCTCACCCTCACCCTGCTCACCGCCGCGGTGCCGGCGGCCAAGCGGGGCCTGGCCTTCGGCATCTGGGCGGGCGTCAACGGCCTCGCCGTCGCCACCGGACCGCTGGTCGGCGGGACGCTCACCGAGCACTTCTCCTGGCAGTGGATCTTCTGGGTGAACGTCCCGGTCGGCCTCGTCCTGATCCCGCTCTCCGCCCTCAAGCTCCGCGAGAGCCGGGGCGCCAACCCGGCCCTGGACGTGGTCGGCACGATCCTGGTCAGCCTGGGCCTGTTCGGCGTCGTCCTCGGCCTGATCCGCGGCAACCCGAACGGCTGGACCAGCCCGCTGGTGCTCGGCTCCCTGATCGCCGGCGTCGCGCTGCTCACCGCCTTCGTGCTGTACGAGCAGCGCTGGGCCAGGCACCCGATGCTCCCGATGCGGCTGTTCCGCAGCCGGGCCTTCTCCGCCGTCAACGCCTCCGGCCTGCTGATGTTCCTCGGCATGTTCGGCTCGATCTTCCTGATCAGCCAGCACCTGCAGAGCGTGGGCGGCTACAGCCCGCAGGAGGCCGGCATCCGGATGCTCCCGTGGACCGGCATGCCGCTGATCGTCGCCCCGATCGCGGGCATCCTGGCCGACCGCTTCGGCGGCCGCCCGATCGTGGTCACCGGGCTGCTGCTGCAGGGTGCCGGCCTGGCGATGTACGCGGCGATCACCGGCGGCACCACCGGCTACGACTACGCCGCCGAGATCCCCGCCGTGGTGATCTGCGGCATCGGCATGTCGCTGTACTTCGCCCCGACCGCCGCCCTGGTGATGGACAGCGTCCGACCGGAGGAGCAGGGCATCGCCTCCGGCGCCAACAACGCGCTGCGCGAGGTCGGCGGCGCGCTCGGGGTGGCCGTCCTCTCGGCCGTGTTCTCGGCGCAGGGCGGGTACACGTCGGAGCAGTCCTTCGTCGACGGGCTGGTGCCCGCGCTGTACGTCGGCGCCGGGGTGGTCGGGGTCGCGGCGGTCTGCGCGTTCTTCCTCCCGCGCCGGGTGAAGCCCGCGGCCGTCGTCGACGGGCCGGCGGCCGTGGAGCCGGAGGAGGCCGGTGCCCTGAAGCCGGAGAAGGCCGGTGCCCTGAAGCCGGAGAAGGCCGGTGTCGAACGGCCCGAGGACGCGGCGCCCGTCCATGCCGAGGCCTCGAAGGCCTGACCGGTCGACCCGGGTGCGGGGGCGGCCGGGCGGCCGCCCCCGCACCCGTACGCTGGTGGGCGTGCTGGTAGAAAACGACGCCCCCCTCGCCCCGCTGACCACGCTCCGGCTCGGCGGCCCGGCCCGCCGCCTGGTGACCGCCCACACCGACGACGAGGTGATCGCCGCCGTCCGCGCGGCCGACGAGGCCGGCGAGCCGCTGCTGGTCCTCGGCGGCGGCTCCAACCTGGTGATCGGCGACGCGGGCTTCCCCGGCACCGTGCTGCGGATCGCGACCACCGGCTTCGTCCTGGACGGCACCGTGCTGGAGCTGGCGGCCGGCGAGGTCTGGTCGGAGGCGGTCACCCGCGCGGTGCGCGAGCACGGTCTGGCGGGCGTCGAGTTCCTGGCCGGCATCCCCGGCTCGGCCGGCGCGACCCCGGTGCAGAACGTCGGCGCGTACGGCCAGGAGGTCGCCCAGTCGATCACCGAGGTGGTCGCCTACGACCGCACGGCCGGCGAGGTGGTCACGCTCCCCAACGCCGAGTGCGCGTTCTCCTACCGGCACAGCCGCTTCAAGACCGAGCCGGACCGCTTCGTGGTGCTGCGGGTGCGGTTCGCCCTGGCCGACCACGGCGGGCTCTCCACCCCGGTCAAGTACGCCGAGGTGGCCAGGCACTTCGGCGTCGAGCAGGGCGAGCGGGTGCCGCTGGAGCGGGCGTACGACGCGGTGCTGGGGCTGCGCTCCGGCAAGGGCATGGTGCTGGACCCGGCGGACCACGACACCTGGTCGGCCGGCTCCTTCTTCACCAACCCGGTGCTCACCGCCGCCCAGTACGAGTCCTTCCGGACCCGCCCGGGCACCGAGAACGCCCCCGCCTACCCGGCGCCGGAGGGCTGCACCAAGACCTCGGCCGCCTGGCTGATCGACCGGGCCGGCTTCGGCAAGGGCTACGGCAGCGGCCCGGCGACGCTCTCCACCAAGCACACCCTGGCGCTCACCAACCGCGGCGCGGCCACCGCCGAGGACCTGCTGGCGCTGGCCCGGGAGATCCGGGACGGCGTCCGCGAGGCCTTCGGGGTCGAGCTGGTGAACGAGCCGGTGATGATCGGCGTCAAGCTCTAGGCCCGGTCCCCAGGGCACGCCTCAGGTGCCGCTGGCCAGCCAGGCGTCGACGTCCGCCAGCAGCTCCTTGCGGACGGCCTCCGGCGCGCATGAGCCGCGGACGGACTGCCGTGCCAGCTCGGCGAGTTCGGCGTCGCTGAAGCCGAGGACGCCGCGGGCCAGGTCGTACTGGGCGGCCAGCCGGCTGCCGAACAGCAGCGGGTCGTCCGCGCCCAGGGCCAGCGGCACGCCGGCGTCGAACAGCCGCCGCAGCGGGACGTCCTCGGGGCGCTCGTAGACGCCGAGCGAGACGTTCGAGGACGGGCAGACCTCGCAGGTGATCTGGCGGTCCGCCAGCCGTTCCATCAGCCGGGGGTCCTCGGCGGCGCGGACGCCGTGGCCGATCCGGCCGGCGCCCAGGTCGTCCAGGCAGTCCCGGACGGATTCGGGCCCGGCCAGCTCGCCGCCGTGCGGGGCGGCCAGCAGCCCGCCCTTGCGGGCGATCTCGAAGGCCCGGTCGAAGTCCCGGGCGAGGCCGCGCCGCTCGTCGTTGGAGAGGCCGAAGCCGACCACGCCCTGGTCGGCGTACCGGACGGCGAGCCGGGCCAGCGTCCGGGCGTCCATCGGGGACTTCATCCGGTTCGCCGCGACCAGCACCCGGATGCCCACCCCGGTGGCCGTGGCGGCCTGCTCCACGGCGTCCAGGATCAGCTCCAGCGCGGGGATCAGCCCGCCCAGCCGGGGCGCGTACGAGGTCGGGTCGACCTGGATCTCCAGCCAGCGGGAGCCGTCCCGCCGCTCGTCCTGGGCGGTCTCCAGGACCAGCCGGCGGATGTCCTCCTCGTCCCGCAGCACCGAGCGGGCGGTGTCGTACAGGCGCTGGAAGCGGAACCAGCCGCGTTCGTCGGTGGCCCGCAGTCGCGGCGGCTCGCCGGAGCTGAGCGCCTCCGGCAGTCGGACGCCGTGCTTGTCGGCCAGCTCCAGCAGGGTGGCGGGCCGCATCGAGCCGGTGAAGTGCAGGTGCAGGTGGGCCTTCGGAAGGTCCCTGACGTCTCGCGGATTCAACAGGCGTTCCATTCGCCGATACTGCCGCATCGGGCCCCCAAACGGGAACCGCCCTCCTTCCGTCCCCCGAAGGGGTGAAAGAGGGCGGTACCCGACGTGAAGCGCGGGTGTCAGTCGCGGGCCTCGCCGAGCAGCTTCTGCAGCCGGCCGATGCCCTCGACCAGGTCGGTGTCGCCGAGCGCGTAGGAGAACCGCAGGTAGCCGGGGGTGCCGAAGGCCTCGCCCGGGACGGCCGCGACCTCGGCCTCGTCCAGGATCAGCGAGGCCAGCTCGCCGGAGCTCTGCGGGCGGTGGCCGCGGATCTCCTTGCCCAGCAGGCCCTTGACGGACGGGTACACGTAGAACGCGCCCTCCGGCTCGGGGCAGTACACGCCCTCGATCTCGTTGAGCATCCGCACGATGGTCTTGCGGCGGCGGTCGAAGGCGGTGCGCATCTCGTGCACCGCGGCCAGGTCGCCGCTGACGGCGGCGATCGCGGCGCGCTGGGCGACGTTGGAGACGTTCGAGGTGGCGTGCGACTGCAGGTTGGTCGCGGCCTTGATGACGTCCTTGGGGCCGATCACCCAGCCCACCCGCCAGCCGGTCATCGCGTAGGTCTTGGCGACGCCGTTGACCACGACGCACTTGTCGGCCAGCTCGGGCAGCAGGGCCGGCAGCGAGGTGAAGGAGGCGTCGCCGTACACCAGGTGCTCGTAGATCTCGTCGGTGAGCACCCAGAGGCCGTGCTCCAGCGCCCAGCGGCCGATCGCCTCGGCCTCGGCCTCGGTGTACACCGCGCCGGTCGGGTTGGACGGCGAGACGAAGAGCACCACCTTGGTGTTCTCGGTGCGGGCCGCCTCCAGCTGCTCGACCGAGACCTTGTAACCGGTGGTCTCGTCGGTCACGACCTCCACCGGGACGCCGCCGGCGAGCTGGACCGACTCCGGGTAGGTGGTCCAGTACGGGGCCGGGATGATGACCTCGTCGCCCGGGTCCAGGATCGCGGCGAACGCCTCGTAGATCGCCTGCTTGCCGCCGTTGGTGACCAGCACCTGGGAGGCGTCCACCTCGTAGCCGGAGTCGCGCAGCGTCTTGGCGGCGATCGCGGACTTCAGCTCGGGCAGGCCACCCGCCGGGGTGTAGCGGTGGTTCTTCGGGTCGCGGCAGGCCTCGACGGCCGCCTCGACGATGTAGTCCGGGGTGGGGAAGTCGGGCTCGCCGGCTCCGAAGCCGATCACCGGACGGCCGGCCGCCTTGAGGGCCTTGGCCTTGGCGTCCACGGCGAGGGTCGCGGACTCGGCGATCGCACCGATCCGGGCGGAGACCCGGCGGTCGGCGGGGCGGATGGAACGGTCGGGCTGCGGGGTGGAAGCGCTCATGCCTGCATCGTCGCAGAACCGGGACGGACCGGGCATCGCGGTTTCACCATCCGTACCGGACCGTCCACATGGCGGCGCCCGCCGATCCGCCGGTGATCATGCGGGCATGCCGGACATATGCCGGACGAGCGGTGCCACCGGAAGAAGAGGTTCGACCAAACACCCCTCGACCACGTACACTCACTGCTCGACGGCCCGCCGAAAAAGAACCGGAGCTTCCACCAGCTGTGCAGACAGCGGGGGGAGATGCGGTAGGTTGGTCGCTACGGAGCCGCGAGGCACCCGTAGGGCAATAGCTCAATTGGTAGAGCACCGGTCTCCAAAACCGGCGGTTGGGGGTTCAAGTCCCTCTTGCCCTGCTGCTTGATCCGTCTTCAGCCCGTTCGCTCCACAGAGCGAGCGGGCTTGATGCGGAGAAGGCACCGATCAGCACCGCTTGTAGCCGGCCGTCCGTGCCCCATCGGGTGCGGGACGCTCGGCCGGACCCG
Organism: Kitasatospora sp. NPDC086801; assembly: GCF_044745805.1. NCBI lineage: Bacteria > Bacillati > Actinomycetota > Actinomycetes > Kitasatosporales > Streptomycetaceae > Kitasatospora > Kitasatospora sp. NPDC086801. The sequence goes on along the minus strand of NZ_JBIVAX010000001.1, from coordinate 106,784 downwards.
GATTCAGGTGAGGACGAGTGACGGAGACCACGGGCTCCACCGCAACGCCTGAGAGTGGCAACCCTGAGGGTGCCGACGGCGCTGCCGGGACCACGCCCGCCGAGGGCGAGGAGAAGGCGCTCTCGCGCCGCGAGCGCAAGCGTGCCGCCCGCGCGGGTGACAAGAAGTCCGGCAAGCGCGGCAAGATGGGCCCGTTCGCGCGGATCGGCCTGTTCTACCGCCAGATCATCGCCGAACTGCGCAAGGTCGTCTGGCCCAGCCGGAGCGAGCTCACCCAGTACACGACCGTCGTCGTCGTGTTCGTCGTGGTCGTGATGGCCTTCGTGGCCGGTCTGGACTACGGCCTCTCCAAGCTGAGCCTCCTGATCTTCGGCTGACCTGGCCGTCCCACCTTCGAAGCAAGCTCCCGACCCGGGCCGAATCCTCGGCCCGGGTCGTGCTGTCTGCGCCGGACGTACGCGGCCGCTACCGTGGACTCGGTACTGTTGAAGTCTCCGAGTCCTCTCCTGGCGCCCGCGCGAGCGGCAGCCCGCCGGAGCCGGCCCCGGAGCGCGCCACCTTCACCATCTCCAGGAAAGAAGCAGCCACCGTGTCTGAGTCCCCCCTGTACGACGCCGACGAGACCGTCCGCGAGGCGGATGTCGCCGCCGAGCTGGACGCGGCCGAGCTGGCTGACGAAGCCGAGTCCGCCGCGCAGATCGTTGACGCCGTGGACGGCGACGAGGACGAGGTCGAGGCGTACGACGAGGCCGAGGCCGGCGAGTCCGCCGAGGAGGCGGCGCTGCACGTGGAGGGCGACGTGGAGCCCGACGCCGAGGTCGACGCCGAGGAGACCGACGCCGAGGCTGAGACCGACGCCGAGGAGGCCGAGGAGGCCGTCGAGGTCGACCCGGTCGCCAAGTTCCGCGAGGACCTGCGCTTCATGCCGGGCGAGTGGTACGTGATCCACACCTACGCCGGCTACGAGAACCGGGTGAAGCAGAACCTGGAGCAGCGCGCCGTCTCGCTGAACGTCGAGGAGTACATCTTCCAGGCCGAGGTGCCGCAGGAGGAGGTCGTCCAGATCAAGAACGGCGACCGCAAGACCATCCGCCAGAACAAGCTCCCCGGCTACGTCCTGGTGCGCATGGACCTCACCCCCGAGTCCTGGGGCGTCGTGCGCAACACCCCCGGTGTCACCGGCTTCGTCGGCAACGCCTACGACCCGTACCCGCTGACCCTGGACGAGGTCGTCAAGATGCTCGCCCCGGACGTCGAGCGCCAGGCCGCCAAGGAGGCCGGCAAGCCCTCGCCGGTCAAGCCGAGCGAGATCCAGGTGCTGGACTTCGAGGTCGGCGACTCGGTCACCGTCACCGACGGCCCGTTCGCGACCCTGCAGGCGACCATCAACGAGATCAACCCCGACTCGAAGAAGGTCAAGGGTCTCGTCGAGATCTTCGGTCGGGAGACCCCGGTCGAGCTCTCCTTCGACCAGATCCAGAAGAACTAGTCCCACGGTCTTCGGATCCGGGGCGGGGCCGAGGGCCCTGCCCCGGATCCGTTTTGGTCCAGCGGCGCGAAGGCGTTAGCCTGGTTCGATGTGTGTGTTGGCGGCCGGGTGTCGCCCCGGTTCCGCACACACCAGCACTCACCTCTCGGAAGGACCCGGAGAGACATGCCTCCCAAGAAGAAGAAGGTCACGGGGCTTATCAAGCTCCAGATCAACGCCGGTGCGGCCAACCCGGCGCCGCCGGTCGGCCCCGCGCTGGGCCAGCACGGCGTCAACATCATGGAGTTCTGCAAGGCCTACAACGCTGCGACCGAGTCGCAGCGCGGCATGATCGTGCCGGTGGAGATCACGGTCTACGACGACCGTTCCTTCACCTTCATCACGAAGACGCCGCCGGCCGCGCGCCTCATCCTGAAGGCCGCGGGCGTGGACAAGGGCTCCAGCGAGCCGCACAAGACCAAGGTCGCCAAGCTCACCAGCGCCCAGGTCCGCGACATCGCCACCACCAAGATGCCCGACCTGAACGCCAACGACCTGGACGCGGCGGAGAAGATCATCGCCGGCACCGCCCGGTCGATGGGCATCACCGTCGAGGGCTGACCAGCCCTTCTTGTCCCTGTGGTAGGGCCTGCGCAGGCCCGTGATACCACGACTCCCATCACCATTCAGGAGCAGCAGTGAAGCGCAGCAAGGCTCTGAAGGCCGCGGACGCTCAGGTCGACCGCGACCGCCTTTACGCCCCCCTCGAGGCCATCCGCCTCGCCAAGGCGACCAGCACCACCAAGTTCGACGGCACCGTCGAGGTCGCCATGCGTCTGGGCGTCGACCCGCGCAAGGCCGACCAGATGGTCCGCAGCACCGTGATCCTCCCGCACGGCACCGGTAAGACCGCTCGGGTCCTGGTCTTCGCGACCGGTGACCGTGCCGAGGCCGCGCGTGCTGCGGGCGCCGACATCGTCGGCTCCGACGAGCTGATCGACGAGGTCGCCAAGGGCCGTCTGGACTTCGACGCCGTCGTCGCCACCCCGGACCTCATGGGCAAGGTCGGCCGCCTCGGCCGCGTGCTCGGTCCCCGTGGTCTGATGCCGAACCCGAAGACCGGCACCGTGACCCCGGACGTCGCCAAGGCTGTCAACGACATCAAGGGCGGCAAGATCGAGTTCCGCGTCGACAAGCACTCGAACCTGCACTTCATCATCGGTAAGGCCTCCTTCACCGACGAGCAGCTGGTCGAGAACTACGCCGCCGCGCTGGACGAGGTGCTCCGCGCCAAGCCGTCCGCCGCCAAGGGCCGTTACATCAAGAAGACGGCCATCAGCACCACCATCGGCCCCGGCATCCTCGTGGACCCGAACCGCACCCGCAACCTCCTCGTCGAGGAGGACCCGGCCGCGGTCTGAGCCGATCGGCTCTGAAGCAGTCAGTCCGCACGGCGGGCCCGTACCCCCTTCACCGGGGGTGCGGGCCCGCCGTCGTTTCCGGATCGGGACAGGGGCGGATGGGAACGGTTGCCCGACGCGTCGTACGCTCTGCCGGTCAGATCATGTGCAGAACGTGTGACCGTCGGAGCGTGCCGTGCCGCCCACCCTTCGCCCCGCCGCCGCGGTGGCCACCCTGCTGCTGATCGGTGCCACCACCGGGTGCAGCCTGCTGGCCGTCCCCGGGACCCGCACCCCCGGCGGTGACGCCCCGGCCGTGCCGCCCCGCCAGGTGGTGCTCGCCGCCGCCCAGGCGCTGGACGACGCCGGCGGCGCCCGGATCGACGTGGTCGAGGAGGGCCCGGCCGGCCGCCGCACCGCGAGCGGCACACTGACCTGGGGCGCCCGGGACGAGGCCGCGCTGACCGTCACCGACGAGCAGGGCACCGGGCAGCTGACCGTCCGGGACGGCGCACTCGACCTCGGCTACCCGGGAGCCCCGCCCAAGCACGCGGACCGGGACGGCGCCGAGTCGCTCGATCCGCGGGCGACCACCGGCCCGGGCGGCTACGCGGGTGGCTGGATGACCGGACTGGTCACCAACCCGGGCAGCCGCGCGTACGCGATCGCACAGACCGGGAAGCTCGGCTCGCTGGGCGGCGAGCAGTTGGCCGGGATGACCGTCGCGCACTACCAGGGCTCCGTGCCGGTGGCCGAATACTTCGGCGCCGACGGGGAGTTGACCCCCGCGCGGCTCGCCGTGGTGGTCGACTGGTACCGCCAGCGCGGGGTGGCGGCGATCGGCTACGACGTCTGGGTCGGGCCCGGCAAGCGGCTGCTGAGGCTGCGTGAGACGGCCCGGGGGAGTGCCGGTACCACGGTGACCACGACGGATGTCTCGGATCCCGGAGAAGGCGACGCGTCCCCTGCCGCGACCGGGTGACGGGAGGGGGCTGTCCGGTGCGTGGGGGGTCCGGCGATCCGGGTGCCGGATCCGGCTGACCCGGTGGAGCCGGCCGAGCCGGCGAAGCTCGGCGAGGGGGGCGCCACCGGCCGATCCGGGTCAGGGTGGCAAGGTGGCCGGAGCGAAAGCCGCCGAGGCGGCTCCGGGGCGAGAGAGGACCAGACGATGGCGGGACGACGGCGGTTGGCGGCGCTGGCCGCGGTCGTCCTGCTGGCGAGCGGGCTGGCCGGGTGCGGCGGGGGCGGCGGGGGCGGCGGGGGCGGCGGGGGCGGCGGGGGCGGCGGTGCGCCGTCCACGCCCTCCGGCAGCCCGAGCCCGACCAGTTCCTCGTCGACCGAGGCGGCCAAGCCCAGTGACCGCTCGCCGCACGGCGTCCTGCTCTCCGCGCAGCTGGCCATGCAGACCGCCCGCCGGGCCAAGGTCAGCTACCGGCTGGGGGCGGACGCCGGGGCCGGGCCGCTGTTCTGGCAGCCCAAGACGGCGCTCCAGATCAAGCGCTCCACCCCGGCCGACGCCGAGCAGCTGATCGTCGTGGACACCGTCGCCTACCAGGGCGGCGACGCCGCCACCGCGGCCCGCCAGGGCGGCCGGCACTGGGAGCGCTTCTCCGTCCCGCCGGACGCGGACGGCCACCGGGAGGTCCCGTACGCGGGGCTGATCGACCTGCTGAGCCCGGTCGAGGCGCTGGCCGCCGCCACCGCCGACGGGGTGGACCCCCGGTTCGTCGGTGAGGAGAAGTTCGACGACTCGACGGTCGAGCACTACCGGGTCACCACCACCGCAGAGCGCTACGCCGCCGCCCAGGCCCAGCTGACCCAGGCCCGCCGGGACGGCCTGCGGGCCGCGCTGGCCCCCGGCGGCTCGATCTCGCTCACCCTGGACCTCTGGCTCAACGACAAGGACCAGCTGGTCCGGCTCCAGCGCACCGGCAGCGGTGACAGCGGCCGGGCGGACGACTCGCTGCTCTACTCCGACTTCGCCGGCGCCCTGCTCTCGGTGCAGGCCCCGGCCGAGACGGACACCGTGGACACCGGCACCCGGACGGTCTCCCCGCTGGCCCGCTGAGCCCCGTCCGGTGCGGCCGGCCCCCGGTCCACCTCCGCCCGCCCCCGGCCGATGTCGGCTGCTCAGGGGCGATTTGCCCCGGACGGCCGAGTCCGGTTAGTGTTACCGAAGCCAAAGACCGCTGGTTGTCACCGCGCTCGCAAGGGTTCGGTGGCCGAAGGATCTGCGCTTCGTCGCAGGCAGCCCGCGCAGGTGTGTCTGGTGCTTCGACTTCCGGGTCCGCGTTCACGCGCATGCCCGTCGAGGTCGTTTCGAGCCCCGTGCGCCCTGCGCATCGGGGCTCATCTGCTTTCCGCAGGCTTTCCTTCCGTCCGGTTGGTTCGAGGCGTGAATGGTCGACTTTCGCGGTCGGCCGGACTTCGACATCACGGAAGGAGGCGTAAGCCTATGGCAAGGCCCGACAAGGCTGCCGCCGTCGCCGAGATCACGGACAAGTTCCGTGGCTCCTCCGCGGCGCTGCTGACCGAGTACCGCGGTCTCTCGGTGAAGCAGGTCAAGACCCTGCGTCGCTCGCTCGGCTCGAACGCCGAGTACGCCGTGGTGAAGAACACGCTGACCAAGATCGCGGCCAACGAGGCCGGGATTTCGGAGCTCGACGACCTGTTCAACGGTCCGACGGCTGTCGCCTTCGTCACCGGTGACCCGGTGGAGTCGGCGAAGGCTCTGCGTGACTTCGCCAAGGAGAACCCCGCTCTCATCATCAAGGGCGGTGTCCTTGACGGTAAGGCGCTGTCCGCCGATGAGATCAAGAAGCTCGCGGACCTCGAGTCCCGCGAGGTGCTGCTCGCCAAGCTGGCGGGTGCCCTGAAGGCCAAGCAGTCCCAGGCTGCCGCGCTCTTCCAGGCCCTGCCGTCGAAGCTCGTCCGCACTGTGGACGCGCTGCGCGACAAGGTCGAGCAGGGCGGTGCCGGTACGCCGGCTCCCGCCGCCGAGGACGCCGCCGCCGAGTAATCGGCAGGCTCACGCCTCGCTGCGGGCCCGTGCCCGCCCCACCCGTACATACGGCACCACCTGCCGATTTAGTGGAAGGACGCCATCATGGCGAAGCTGTCCCAGGACGAGCTGCTCGCGCAGTTCGAGGACCTCACCCTCATCGAGCTCGCTGGCTTCGTGAAGGCCTTCGAGGAGAAGTTCGACGTCACCGCCGCCGCCCCGGTCGCCGTTGCCACCGCCGGCGTTGCCGGCCCGGCCGCTGAGGCCGCTGAGGAGCAGGACGAGTTCGACGTCATCCTCGACGGTGCCGGCGACAAGAAGATCCAGGTCATCAAGGAGGTGCGCACCCTGACCTCCCTCGGCCTGAAGGAGGCCAAGGACCTCGTTGACACCGCTGGTGCCAAGGTCCTGGAGAAGGTTGCCAAGGACGTTGCCGAGAAGGCCAAGGCCGCCCTCGAGGGTGCCGGCGCCAAGGTCACCGTCAAGTGACTTCTCGCCCCCTCTGAGGGGGCCTGAAGCCGGGCCGATCACCCTTGTGGGTGGTCGGCCCGGCTTTTTCGTGTTTCCGGCCCTGGGCCGGTGCGCGGCCGGTGCGCGGCCGGGATGCGCCGGTGTGGCCGAGAGCCCACTCGGCAGCGTCGGTGCGGACGGGTATGGTGATCACCGTCATCGACGGTGGCCCCCACCACGGCTTCTGTAACGCCGGGGGGCGTCCGACCGATGGACGGGTCGAGGTCCGCACCGCCTGCGGGCCCTTGACGAACCCGGCGAGGCGCGCGATTCTCAAGGCGCGAGTCCGCCCGGTTGGTTTGCCTCTGGATGCATAACCAGTGGCTCAGGCGGGAAGTGACTCCACGTGAGTTATGGGGCCCGGGCAGTGCCCGGGCCGGTGCAGTACCCGGTGGGCGTTCGCGTCCGCCGGCTACCGGGAGGAGTCTCCGATTCGGTTTCCGAATCAGAGCTGGACAGCAGTGTGCCCTTTGGCTACACTGTCCCTTTGCGCTGCCTGTTAGCTGCTCCGTGACTCGTCGCCCGGAGTTTGCGTTGCCCTGAAGGGGTCTGGCATCGCCTCCGCAAAGCGGCTCTGACCTGGGTTTCGATCCCGGCGGAGGCCAGTGGCGAGGGAGGCGGGACCAAGCCCGTGAAGGCCCGGCTGGTACGCGCGTAGTGAGCTCCGAGCCCTCGGAAGGACCCCCCTCTTGGCCGCGCCGCGCAACGCCTCGAACAATTCCGCCGCATCCACCGCCCCTCTCCGCGTCTCCTTCGCGAAGATCAAGGAGCCCCTCGAGGTCCCGAACCTCCTGGCCCTGCAGACCGAGAGCTTTGACTGGCTGCTCGGCAATGCGGCCTGGAAGTCCCGGGTCGAGGAGGCGTTGGAGAACGGTCAGGACGTCCCCACCAAGTCTGGTCTGGAGGAGATCTTCGAGGAGATCTCCCCGATCGAGGACTTCAGCGGGTCGATGTCCCTGACCTTCCGCGACCACCGTTTCGAGCCGCCGAAGAACTCGATTGACGAGTGCAAGGACCGCGACTTCACGTTCGCGGCTCCGCTCTTCGTCACGGCCGAGTTCACCAACAACGAGACCGGTGAGATCAAGTCTCAGACGGTCTTCATGGGCGACTTCCCGCTCATGACCCACAAGGGCACGTTCGTGATCAACGGCACCGAGCGTGTCGTCGTGTCGCAGCTGGTCCGCTCCCCGGGTGTGTACTTCGACTCCACCCTGGACAAGGTGTCCGACAAGGACATCTACTCCTGCAAGGTCATCCCCTCGCGTGGTGCCTGGCTGGAGATGGAGATCGACAAGCGCGACATGGTCGGCGTCCGCATCGACCGCAAGCGCAAGCAGTCCGTCACCGTGCTGCTCAAGGCGCTCGGCTGGACCAACGAGATGATTCTCGAGGAGTTCGGCGAGTACGAGTCCATGCGCAACACCCTGGAGAAGGACCACACCCAGGGCCAGGACGACGCGCTGCTGGACATCTACCGCAAGCTGCGTCCCGGCGAGCCGCCGACGCGCGAGGCCGCGCAGACGCTTCTGGAGAACCTGTACTTCAACCCGAAGCGCTACGACCTCGCCAAGGTGGGCCGCTACAAGGTCAACCGGAAGCTGGGCAACGCCGAGTCGCTGGACTCCGGCGTGCTCACCGAGCCCGACATCATCGGTGCGATCAAGTACCTGGTGAAGCTGCACGCCGGTGAGACCGAGTGGAACGACCAGACCGGCCGCGACATCGTGGTCGAGGTCGACGACATCGACCACTTCGGCAACCGTCGCCTGCGCAACGTCGGCGAGCTCATCCAGAACCAGGTCCGTACGGGTCTCGCCCGCATGGAGCGCGTCGTGCGCGAGCGCATGACCACCCAGGACGTCGAGGCGATCACGCCGCAGACCCTGATCAACATCCGGCCGGTCGTCGCCTCCATCAAGGAGTTCTTCGGCACCAGCCAGCTGTCGCAGTTCATGGACCAGACGAACCCGCTGTCGGGCCTGACCCACAAGCGCCGTCTGTCCGCCCTCGGCCCCGGTGGTCTCTCCCGTGAGCGCGCCGGCTTCGAGGTCCGAGACGTGCACCCCTCGCACTACGGGCGCATGTGTCCGATCGAGACCCCCGAAGGCCCGAACATCGGTCTGATCGGGTCGCTGGCCTCGTACGGCCGGGTCAACGCCTTCGGCTTCATCGAGACCCCGTACCGCAAGGTCATCGAGGGTGTCGTCACGGAGCAGGTCGACTACCTCACGGCCGACGAGGAGGACCGCTACGTCATCGCGCAGGCCAACGCCCCGCTGACGGCGGAGCTGACCTTCGCCGAGCCGCGTGTCCTGGTCCGCCGCCGTGGCGGCGAGATCGACTACATCCCGGGCACCGAGATCGACTACATGGACGTCTCGCCGCGCCAGATGGTGTCGGTCGCGACCGCCATGATCCCGTTCCTCGAGCACGACGACGCCAACCGCGCGCTCATGGGCTCGAACATGATGCGCCAGGCGGTGCCGCTGCTGAAGAGCGAGGCTCCGCTGGTCGGTACCGGCATGGAGTACCGCTGCGCCGTCGACGCCGCGGACGTCATCACCGCCGAGAAGGCCGGTGTCGTCCAGGAGGTCTCGGCCGACTACGTCACCGTCGCCAACGACGACGGCACGTACACCACGTACCGCGCCGCCAAGTTCACCCGCTCGAACCAGGGCACCGCCTTCAACCAGAAGGTGCTCGTGGACGAGGGCGCCCGGGTCGAGTCCGGCCAGGTGCTGGCCGACGGCCCGTGCACCGACGAGGGCGAGATGGCCCTCGGCAAGAACCTGCTCGTGGCGTTCATGTCGTGGGAGGGTCACAACTACGAGGACGCGATCATCCTGTCGCAGCGCCTCGTGCAGGACGACGTCCTCTCCTCGATCCACATCGAGGAGCACGAGGTCGACGCCCGTGACACCAAGCTCGGCCCCGAGGAGATCACCCGGGACATCCCGAACGTCTCCGAGGAGGTCCTCGCCGACCTCGACGAGCGCGGCATCATCCGCATCGGCGCCGATGTCGTCACCGGCGACATCCTGGTCGGCAAGGTCACGCCCAAGGGCGAGACCGAGCTGACCCCGGAGGAGCGCCTGCTCCGCGCGATCTTCGGTGAGAAGGCCCGTGAGGTCCGCGACACCTCGCTGAAGGTGCCGCACGGTGAGTCCGGCAAGGTCATCGGCGTCCGCGTCTTCGACCGCGAAGAGGGCGACGAGCTGCCCCCGGGCGTGAACCAGCTGGTCCGCGTCTACGTGGCCCAGAAGCGCAAGATCACCAACGGTGACAAGCTCGCCGGCCGTCACGGCAACAAGGGCGTCATCTCGAAGATCCTGCCGGTCGAGGACATGCCGTTCCTGGAGGACGGCACCCCGGTCGACATCATCCTCAACCCGCTGGGTGTCCCGTCCCGAATGAACCCGGGGCAGGTCCTGGAGATCCACCTCGGGTGGCTCGCCAAGCAGGGTTGGGACGTCTCCGGCCTCGCCGACGAGTGGGCCCAGCGCCTGCAGGCGATCGGCGCCGACACCGTCCAGGGCGGCACCAACCTCGCCACCCCGGTCTTCGACGGCGCCCGCGAGGACGAGATCACCGGCCTGCTGGACAACACCACCCTCACCCGTGACGGTGAGCGCCTGGTGAACTCCACCGGCAAGGCCCGGCTGTTCGACGGCCGCTCCGGCGAGCCGTTCCCGATGCCGGTCTCGGTCGGCTACATGTACATCCTCAAGCTGCACCACCTGGTCGACGACAAGCTGCACGCCCGTTCGACCGGTCCGTACTCGATGATCACCCAGCAGCCGCTCGGTGGTAAGGCGCAGTTCGGTGGTCAGCGCTTCGGTGAGATGGAGGTGTGGGCCCTTGAGGCGTACGGCGCTGCTTACGCGCTGCAGGAGCTGCTCACCATCAAGTCCGACGACGTCCTCGGCCGTGTGAAGGTCTACGAGGCCATCGTCAAGGGCGAGAACATCCCCGAGCCCGGCATTCCCGAGTCCTTCAAGGTCCTCATCAAGGAAATGCAGTCGCTCTGCCTCAACGTGGAGGTGCTGTCCTCGGACGGCCAGTCCATCGAGATGCGGGACTCCGACGAGGACGTGTTCCGCGCCGCCGAGGAGCTCGGCATCGACCTGTCCCGGCGCGAGCCGAGCAGCGTCGAAGAGGTCTGACGGAGGTTGGGCCGGCTGCCCGAGCAGCCGGCCCGCCCCCAGGCCCCCCTCAGACCACATGAACGACTCTCGACTTACGAAAGAGGGCTTGACGACCAGTGCTTGACGTCAACTTCTTCGACGAGCTCCGCATCGGCCTGGCCACCGCCGACGACATCCGCCAGTGGTCGCACGGCGAGGTCAAGAAGCCGGAGACCATCAACTACCGCACCCTGAAGCCCGAAAAGGACGGACTCTTCTGCGAGAAGATCTTCGGCCCCACCCGGGACTGGGAGTGCTACTGCGGTAAGTACAAGCGCGTCCGCTTCAAGGGCATCATCTGTGAGCGCTGCGGCGTCGAGGTGACCCGCGCCAAGGTGCGCCGTGAGCGGATGGGCCACATCGAGCTGGCCGCCCCGGTCACCCACATCTGGTACTTCAAGGGCGTGCCGTCCCGCCTGGGCTACCTGCTCGACCTGGCGCCGAAGGACCTCGAGAAGGTCATCTACTTCGCCGCCTACATGATCACCTGGGTCGACGACGAGCGCCGCCAGCGCGACCTGCCGTCCCTGGAGGCGCACGTCTCGGTCGAGCGCCAGCAGATCGAGAACCGCCGCGACTCCGACCTCGAAGCCCGTGCCAAGAAGGCCGAGACCGACCTGGCCGAGCTGGAGGCCGAGGGCGCCAAGGCCGACGTGCGCCGCAAGGTGCGCGAGGGTGCCGAGCGCGAGATGAAGCAGCTGCGCGACCGCGCGCAGCGCGAGCTCGACCGCCTCGACGAGGTGTGGGCCCGCTTCAAGAACCTCAAGGTCCAGGACCTTGAGGGCGACGAGCTGCTCTACCGCGAGCTGCGCGACCGCTTCGGCACCTACTTCTCCGGCTCGATGGGCGCGGCGGCCCTCAAGGACCGCCTCGAGACCTTCGACCTGGCGGAGGAGTCCGAGCGCCTGCGCGAGATCATCCGCACCGGCAAGGGCCAGAAGAAGACCCGTGCGCTGAAGCGCCTCAAGGTCGTCTCCGCGTTCCTGCAGACCACCAACAAGCCCAACGGCATGGTGCTGGACTGCGTCCCGGTCATCCCGCCGGACCTGCGTCCGATGGTGCAGCTGGACGGTGGCCGCTTCGCGACCTCCGACCTGAACGACCTGTACCGCCGCGTGATCAACCGCAACAACCGCCTGAAGCGGCTTCTCGACCTCGGCGCGCCCGAGATCATCGTGAACAACGAGAAGCGCATGCTCCAGGAGGCCGTCGACGCCCTGTTCGACAACGGCCGTCGCGGCCGTCCGGTCACCGGCCCGGGCAACCGCCCGCTGAAGTCCCTCAGCGACATGCTGAAGGGCAAGCAGGGTCGTTTCCGTCAGAACCTGCTCGGCAAGCGCGTCGACTACTCGGCCCGTTCGGTCATCGTCGTCGGCCCGCAGCTCAAGCTGCACCAGTGCGGTCTGCCCAAGGCCATGGCGCTGGAGCTCTTCAAGCCGTTCGTGATGAAGCGCCTGGTCGACCTGAACCACGCGCAGAACATCAAGTCGGCCAAGCGCATGGTCGAGCGGGCCCGCCCGGTCGTGTGGGACGTGCTCGAAGAGGTCATCGCCGAGCACCCCGTCCTGCTGAACCGTGCGCCCACCCTGCACCGCCTCGGCATCCAGGCCTTCGAGCCGCAGCTGGTCGAGGGCAAGGCCATCCAGATCCACCCGCTCGTCTGCACCGCGTTCAACGCGGACTTCGACGGTGACCAGATGGCCGTCCACCTGCCGCTCTCCGCGGAGGCGCAGGCCGAGGCCCGCATCCTGATGCTGTCCTCGAACAACATCCTGAAGCCGGCCGACGGTCGCCCCGTCACCATGCCGACCCAGGACATGGTGCTCGGTCTGTTCTTCCTGACCTCGGACCGCGACAACGTGAAGGGCGCCGGTCGCACCTTCTCGTCGACCGCCGAGGCGATCATGGCCTTCGACGCCCGCGACCTGGACGTCCAGGCCCCGATCGAGCTGCGCCTGCCGGCCGGCACCGTCCCGCCGCGCGGCTGGACCCCGCCGGTGGATGAGGACGGCCAGTCGACCTGGTTCGACGGCGAGCCGTTCCGCCTGACCACCACCCTGGGCCGCGCGCTCTTCAACGAGCTGCTGCCCGAGGACTACCCGTTCGTCGACTACGAGGTGGGCAAGAAGCAGCTCTCCGCGATCGTCAACGACCTGGCGGAGCGCTACCCCAAGGTCGTCGTCGCGGCGACCCTGGACAACCTGAAGGCGTCCGGTTTCCACTGGTCGACCCGCTCGGGCGTCACCGTCTCGATCTCCGACGTCGTCGTCCCGCCGAACAAGCCCCAGATCCTGGAGGGCTACGAGGCGAAGGCGGAGAAGGTCCAGCGTCAGTACGAGCGCGGCCTGATCACCAACGACGAGCGCAAGCAGGAGCTCATCGGCATCTGGACCCAGGCGACCAACGAGGTCGCCGAGGCCATGAACGAGAACTTCCCGAAGACGAACCCCATCTTCATGATGGTCGACTCGGGTGCTCGTGGAAACATGATGCAGATGCGCCAGATCGCCGGTATGCGTGGTCTGGTGTCGAACGCCAAGAACGAGACCATCCCGCGACCCATCAAGGCGTCGTTCCGTGAGGGTCTCACCGTGCTGGAGTACTTCATCTCCACCCACGGTGCCCGTAAGGGTCTGGCGGACACCGCCCTCCGTACCGCCGACTCCGGCTACCTCACCCGTCGTCTGGTCGACGTCTCCCAGGACGTCATCATTCGCGAGGAGGACTGCGGCACCGAGCGCGGCCTGAAGCTGGCGATCGGCTCCGTGGGTGCGGACGGCGTGCTGCGCAAGGCCGACGACGTCGAGACCAGCGTGTACGCCCGCATGCTCGCCGAGGACATCACGGTGGACGGCAAGCTCCTTGCCACCGCCAACACCGACCTCGGTGACGTGCTGATCGACGAGCTGATCCGCCACGGCATCGGCGAGGTCAAGACCCGCTCGATCCTGACCTGTGAGTCGGCCGTCGGCACCTGCGCCATGTGCTACGGGCGCTCGCTGGCCACCGGCAAGCTGGTCGACATCGGTGAGGCGGTCGGCATCATCGCCGCCCAGTCCATCGGTGAGCCCGGTACCCAGCTGACGATGCGTACCTTCCACACCGGTGGTGTGGCCGGTGACGACATCACCCAGGGTCTGCCGCGTGTCGTCGAGCTCTTCGAGGCCCGTACCCCCAAGGGTGTGGCCCCGATCTCGGAGGCCACCGGCCGGGCGCGGATCGAGGACACCGAGAAGACCCGCAAGATCGTCATCACCCCGGACGACGGCAGCGAGGAGATCGCTTACCCGGTCTCCAAGCGTGTGAAGCTGCTGGTCGGCGAGGGCGAGGCGGTCGAGGTCGGCCAGAAGCTGACCATGGGTGCCACCAACCCGCACGACGTCCTGCGCATCATGGGCCAGCGTGCCGTCCAGATCCACCTGGTCGCCGAGGTCCAGAAGGTCTACAACTCGCAGGGCGTGTCGATCCACGACAAGCACATCGAGATCATCATCCGGCAGATGCTCCGCCGCGTGACGATCATCGAGTCGGGCGACGCCGAGCTGCTCCCGGGCGAGCTCGTCGAGCGCGGCCGCTTCGAGACGGAGAACCGTCGCGTGGTCTCCGAGGGCGGTCACCCCGCCTCCGGCCGTCCGCAGCTGATGGGTATCACCAAGGCCTCGCTGGCCACCGAGTCCTGGCTGTCGGCCGCCTCCTTCCAGGAGACGACCCGGGTCCTCACCGACGCGGCGATCCACGCCAAGTCGGACCCGCTGCTGGGCCTCAAGGAGAACGTCATCCTCGGTAAGCTCATCCCGGCCGGTACGGGCCTGCCCCGTTACCGCAACATCCGGGTCGAGCCGACCGAGGAGGCCAAGGCCGCGATGTACTCGGCCGTCGGCTACGACGACTACGACCTGTCGCCCTTCGGCGCCGGCTCCGGCCAGGCGGTCCCGCTGGACGACTACGACTACGGCCCGTACACCGGCTGAGTCCGACGTTCGGCTGTCAGGGCGGTCACCCCTCGCGGGGTGGCCGCCCTGCGGCGTTTCCGGGGCCGGAGGAAGGCGATTAGGTTCCCTGACGGAAGTCGCGTAGAGTCGTGTTCACCGACGCGGGGTGGAGCAGCTCGGTAGCTCGCTGGGCTCATAACCCAGAGGTCGCAGGTTCAAATCCTGTCCCCGCTACTCAGTAGCAACGAAGGGCCCGGAGGCATCAAGCCTCCGGGCCCTTCGTCGTTCCCGGAGCGGTGCCTCCCTCGTGCGGGGGAGGGGCGGGAACCGCTCCGGTGGGGGAGGCGGGGGAGGGGGCGGCCGGGGGAGGCTTCGCGGGTCAGGACGACGGGGCTTTCGAAGGGGGCCGGGCATGAAGCGGGTACTGGGCGCGGTGGCGATGACGGGGGCGGTGCTGGTCGGGACGTCCGCCTGCCTGCCCTTCGGGGACGACCAGGAGCACCGGACGGTGGGCTACGGGGTGCCGGAGCCGGTCAGGGAGCTGGTGGTCGAGGCGCACACCGGCGGGATCGTGGTGACCGGCGGCGGCGACGCGGTGCACGTGGTCGAGGAGCAGAACTACCGGGGCGAGGCGCCACGGACCACGCACGAGGTGAAGGACGGCGTGCTGCGGCTGACGTACGACTGCCGGGGCTGCGGCGTCGGGTACACCGTGCAGGTGCCGGCCGGGACGAAGGTGCGGGTGAACCAGGAGACCGGCGGGGTGCGGCTGGTCGGGCTGGCCGCCGAGGTGGAGGCCACGGTGGACACCGGCGGGGTCGAGGCCACCCGGCTGACCTCGCGGAACGTCCGGCTGAGCACCCGGACCGGCGGGGTGCGGGCCGACTTCGCGGCGGCGCCCGTGAAGGTGGAGGCGAAGGCGGAGACCGGCGGGGTGCGGGTCAGGGTGCCGGCCGGGGAGGCGTACGCGGTGGACGCGCACGCCGGGGCCGGCGGGGTGGAGGTCGGCATCCCCTCGCAGCCGGGGGCGGCGCGCAGCATCACGGCGCGCACGGACGCCGGCGGAGTGTCGGTCGACGGTGTCTGACCGGGCCGTTCCCGAGGTCCTGCCGGTAGGGCATGATCTTCTCCGCGGGGGCGGCGCCCCCGGTCACGGGGGAGGGGCGGCGGTGGTGCGAGCGGTGCGCTGGCGGGGCTGGTCGGCCGGGCTGAGTCCGTACGTGCTGGACTCGCTGCTGGCCGTGGCGTCGGCCGGGATCTCGCTCTGGGCGGTCTACCACGACGACCGGGCCTGGCCGTGGTGGGTCCACCTGATCGCGGTGTCCACCGCGCTGTCGCTGCCCTGGCGGCGCCGGGCGCCGCTGGCCGCGCTGGCGGCGGGCAGCGTGGCCTTCACGGTGCTGTCCGTGGTGGCGCACTCGGCGAACCCGCAGGTGCCGTTGGCCGGTGTGATCGGCATCTACACGGTGGCGGAGCGCTCCCCGGACCGGCAGCGCTGGACGGTGCTGGCGGTGGTGGTGGTCGCCAACGTGATCGGCACCCACTCGCCGAACGGCATGCTGTTCAGCCTGCTCACCTCGGTCGGCTCGTTCGTCTTCGGCTCGCTGGTGCGCGCCCAGCGGCGGCTGACCCGGCTGGAGGCCGAGCGGGCCCGCGAGGCCGGGGAGCGGGCGGCCAGCGAGGCGGGTCGCGCGGTGGCGGAGGAGCGGGCCCGGATCGCCCGGGAGATGCACGACATCCTGGCGCACGCCGTCTCGCTGATGATCATCCAGGCCGAGGCCGGGCCGCTGGTGGTGCACGCCGACCCGGACCGGGCGATCCGCGCCTTCGACACCATCGCCGACGCGGGCCGCGACGCGATGGTCCAGCTGCGGCGCGTCCTCGGGGTGTTGAAGGAGGAGGGGGCCGGCCCTGAACTGGCCCCGCAGCCCAGGCTGGCCGAACTCGCCGACGTGGCCGAGCGGGTGCGCCGGGCCGGACCGGTGGTGGAGCTCGAACTGGCCGACGGGCTGGGCGCGGTGCCCGCCGACCTTCAGGCCGCGGCGTACCGGATCGTGCAGGAGGCGCTGACCAACACGGTCAAGCACTCCGGCGCCGACCGGGTGGCGGTCCGGGTGCGGCGGACCGGGGACGCCGTGGAGGTCGTGGTGTCCGACAACGGGCGCGGGCTGCCGGTGACCGCCGGCGGCGCGGTGAGCGGTTGGTCCGGCGGCCGCGGGCTGGTCGGCATCCGGGAGCGGGCGGCGGCCTGCGGCGGGCGGGCCGAGGCCGGGCCCGGACCGGAGGGCAAGGGCTTCCTGGTGAGTGCCCGGCTGCCGTTGGGGGTGGCGGGCGTGGTGGAGAAGGTGGGCGGATGAAGCCGATTCGGGTGGTCGTCGCGGACGACCAGGAGCTGGTGCGGGCGGGGTTCGGGATGATCCTGGACGCGCAGCCCGACATCGAGGTGGTGGCCGAGGCCTGCGACGGCGCCGAGGCGGTCGAGGCGGTCCGCACCCACGGCCCGGACGTCCTGCTGCTGGACGTCCGGATGCCGGTCATGGACGGGTTGGAGGCGGCCCGCCGGGTCTGCGCCGAGTTCCCGTCCACCAAGGTGATCATGCTGACCACCTTCGACGCCGACGACTACGTCTTCGACGCGCTGTACGCGGGCGCCAGCGGCTTCCTGCTCAAGGACGTCCGGCGGGACGACCTGGCGCACGGGGTGCGGATGGTGGCCTCCGGGGAGGCGCTGCTCGCGCCCTCGGTGACCAGGCGGCTGATCGGCGAGTTCGCCGCCCGCCGCCCGGGCTCGCCCGAGCGGGCGGTGCGGCCGCCGTCCAAGCTGCTGGAGCAGCTCACCCTGCGCGAGCAGGAGACCCTGCGGCTGCTGGCGCGCGGGCTCTCCAACGCGGAGATCGCGGCCGAGCTGGTGGTCAGCGAGCACACGGTGAAGACGCACGTCAGCAATGTGCTGAGCAAGCTGGGGCTGCGGGACCGGGTGCACGCGGTGGTGTTCGCGTACGAGGCGGGCGCGGTGGTGGCGGGGGAGGCGTAGGGCCCGTCGCGCAGGCCCGTGGCGGGGCTCCTCCGCGTGGGGGAGGCCTGAGCCGGGCTCCCTCCTGCGGGGGAGGCGGCCGGTTCGCCGGTGCGGGCGATCCGCGACGAGGGGTGCGGCGGACAGCATCTGTGGTGTCGGAACGGACCACGGACTCCGCAGGGGAACGCAGATGAACACCACCCGCACCACCACTCGCACCACCCGCCGCACCGCCTACGCCGTCGTCGGCGCCCCCGCCCTGATGGCCCTCTACGGCGGGATCCGGCTGGTCCCCGGCTCCCGGGAGCCGGGCCTCGGCTGGACGGTCGGCCACACCGCGATGTTCGCTGGGCTGCTGCTGTTCGCCCCGGTCCTGCTCGCCCTGCGCGGGCGGCTCGCCCCGCGCGGCACCACGGCCGGGCGGCTCGCGGCCGGCGCCGCGCTGGGGACGGCGTTCGCCGGCCTGGCGGCCTCGTTGGTGCAGATCGGGATCGACCTGTGCGTCGGCCTGGTCGCGGCGGACAAGGCCGAGCAGTCACGGCTGTTCGACCGCGTCCAGGGCGTCCCCGGGGTGCTGCCGGCCGTCTACCAGATCGGCCCGCTGCTGTTCTACGTCGGCCTGCTGGCCCTGCTGGTCGCCGCCGCGGTGGGCGCGGCCCGGACGCTGCCCTGGTGGAGCCCGGTGCTGATGCTGGTCGGCACGGCCGCCTCGGGGGTCGACCTGGCGCTGATCCCGGTGGCCGCCGTCTGCTACCTGGCGGCGCTGGCTCCGCTGGTCCGCCGCTCCGCCGGGCCCCGCCCGGCACTGGCCTGACCGGGCGGGACGGACGGGCGGGACGGAGGGGCGGCCGCTCCCGCAGGGGAGGAGCGGGCGTCCGTCAGCTCATCCGGAAGACCGGCCCGCGCGGGGTGAACGGCAGCCCGGAGCCCCGGGGGACGAGGAAGGCGTGCTCGCGGCGCACCCGCAGCACGTCGCACTCGCCGTCGGTGATCACCAGCACGGGCGCCCCGCGTGGGAAGTCCTCGGCCCGCTCCAGCAGGTCGACGCCCGGCTGCAGCACGGTGCCGCCGCGCCCGCGCACCCGCACCCGGCCGGCGATCTCGCCGACCGGGACGTACCCGGCGTCGTGCGGCGCGGCGTCGCAGTGCACCACCCGGGCCGCGGGCACGTCCCGGGCGGCCGCGTACGAGGCGATCGCGCCGAGCGCCTTGCCGAGCAGCACCCGGCTCATCGAGCCGGAGGTGTCCAGGACGACGCCGAAGGTGCAGCGCGGCACCTCCTCGGGTGGGTGGTAGCGGCCGGCCCGCGGGATGTCCGGGGTGGCGGACTGCCGGCGGGCCGGGCGGGAGTAGCTGCGGACCGGCTCCGGGCGGGGCACGAACTCGTCGAACCAGCGGGCCAGCCGGGCGTCCCAGGGCAGCGGCGGGTGGGCGAGGGCGCGGATCTCCTCGACCAGCCCGGCGGGCAGCAGTCCGCGTTCGCGCTGGTGCAGCTCGAAGCCCTGCTGGAGGCCGCGCCGGTAGAAGTCGTCGAGGTCCACGTAGTCGCGCGGGCCGCGGTCCAGCGGTGCGCCGAGGACGTCCGGGCGGTTCTTGCCGGCCAGGGTGGCGAGCCGGCGGATGCGGCGCTCGTCGCGGACGATCCGGTCGTACACCTCCTCGGCCGACAGCCCCTTCAGCTGCGGATCGTGCAGCAGGCCCTCCGGCATGTCGCCGACGCCCATCTCCAGCAGCCAGCCGTTGATGACGTAGTCGGCGGCGACGTTGAACAGGAACGGGTCCCGGCCGCCGCGGCGCTCGCCGTGCCGCAGGGCGGCGTGCAGCATCTCGTGGCCGAGGATGAACCGCCACTCCTCGTCGGTGTGCTGGCGCAGCGGGTTGATGTAGATCTCGCCGGCCTCGGCGTTGACGGCGGCGATGGCGATGTCGTGGGCGCGGGCCAGTTCGGCGTCGGCGACGACGGTGAGGCCCGCCGCGATACCGCCGAGCAGCGGGTAGGAGGAGACGAACCAGCCGAGCGCCTTGGTCCACGGCCGTACGGGCAGGCGCTCGCCGGTCTGCTGGTCGATCCGGCCGCCGGCCCGGTCCATCGCGGCGGACATGGTGCGGGTGAGCGCGGCGGCGAAGGCCGCCGACCAGTCCTTCGGGGTGTAGCCGTGGCTCTGCCACTCGACCAGCAGCTGGTCGTGGTCCGCGGCGCCGGCCGTCCCGGAGTCGGCGGGCGGCAGGCCGTCGCGGCGCCAGCGGGCGGCCAGCTCCTCCTCGTCGCCGCCCGGGTACTCCTGCGGGAGGGCGACCGGGGGGCGGCCGACCGGGAAGGTCGCGAGGAAACGGTTCACCACCGCGCAGCGGGCCGCCTCCTCGTAGGCGTCCGGCTGGACCCGGGCACCCCGGGCGGCCGGGACGTGGCCGAAACCCAGGTGCAGCAGGCAGTGCGCCAGCACCCAGGCCCACTCCTCGGGCTCGGCCCGGCGGCGCGGGTTGACGTGCACGGTGCCGTCGGAGTCGACCACCGCCCAGCCGCCGGGCGGCGCCAGCCCGCAGTCGTCGCGGCGGCAGAAGTCGGCGGGCAGGGCGGCGAAGGCCGGGTTCAGGCGCAGCAGCCGCACCCCCTCGGCGAAGACCTCCGCGCCCGGGTCCGGCTTCTTCGCACCCTTCTGGGCGGCGGGAGGACTCACCGGCGGGCCTCGACCAGCCGGGGCATGTCCCGGGCCGCCTCGATCAGGAACCAGGACGGCAGCACCGGATTGCCGTCCGCGCCGTCGGCGATCACCGTCTGGGCGACCTCCACCGAGATCTCGGCCAGCTGCACCAGCAGCGACTTGGCCCGGAAGGCGGTCTGCCGCTGCGCCCCGGAGGCGTGCTCCTTGCTGGCCGGCAGGTCCTTGACCAGGCGGCCGCGGAAGGCGTCGGCCAGGTAGTAGAGCAGGTCGCGGTCCTCCAGCCGGTGCGGCCAGCGGGCGTCGCCCTTGAGGATCGCCTCCAGGCCGTACGCGTTGCGGACGATCTTCGCGTAGCCGCAGAAGGCGATCGCGTGCTGCGGGGTGAGCAGCCCGTACGCGAGCACCTTGAGGGTCTCCTCGTCCAGGGTGGGGCCGAAGGAGTGCAGCGCGTCGGAGAGCATGTGCCAGGCGCGCGGGGTGGAGAACGGCTCCTCGGTCTTCGGCGGGGCGGACCACAGGTGGTCGGGCCGGTCGGTGACGTAGTCGATGACCCAGGGGTGGATGCCGGCGCCGGCCGCCCAGCGCAGCCAGTCCGCGGCACTGGCCCGCAGGTGCACGTGGACCATGCGGTTGACCAGCGCGGACGCCATCGGGCGGGCGAGCGCGCCGTCGGTGGCGCGGTTCCCGGCGCCGATCACGATCGAACCGGGCGGCAGCTCGTACGAGCCGATCCGGCGGTCCAGGATCAGCGAGTAGAACGCCTTCTGGACGTCCGGGGTCGCCGCGTTGAGCTCGTCCAGGAACAGGCAGTACGGCTCGTCGCGGGCGATCTGCTCGGGCGGGCAGAACCGGGAACGACCCTCCGGGGTGAGCTGCGGGACGCCGATCAGGTCCTCCGGGGCGAGCTGGGTGCCGACCAGGCTCACGCACTCCAGGCCGAGCGACTCGGCGAACTCCCGCACCAGCGAGGACTTTCCGATTCCGGGCGCGCCCCAGAGGAACACCGGCCGGACGGTGGCCAGCCCGAGCAGCAACTCGGGTATCTGGGCGGGCGAGACGCTGACTGCTCCCTGCACGGGGCTCCTTGGCGAGTGGTGGGGTGACCGGCCCAGTGTGCGGCGGGAGTTGACGCGGCGCACCCGGATTTCCGGACGGTCGCCGGAAGGCCTGGGAAAAGGGGCTTAAAACGGGTGAACCGCATGCGTACGATGATCCTCCCGGCTCCCCCTCACAGCCTGGAGTGATCGACCGATGACGACGACGGCGAAGTTCGACCCCTGGTCGGCGGCGTTCGTGGCCCACCCGTACGACGCGTACGCCGAACTGCGCGAGCACGCGCCGGTGACGTACTTCGAGCCGACCGGGCAGTGGCTCGTCTCGCGCCACGAGGACGTCAGCGCGCTGCTGCGCGACCGGCGGCTCGGCCGCACCTACACCCACCGCTTCAGCCACCAGGAGTTCGGCCGGCCCGAACCCGACCCGGCGCACGAGCCCTTCCACACCCTCAACGACTTCGGGCTGCTCGACCTGGAGGCCCCCGACCACACCCGGATCCGCCGGCTGGTCTCCAAGGCCTTCACCCCGCGCATGGTCGAGGGCCTGCGGCCGACCGTCCAGCGGCTGGCCGGGGAACTCGTCGACGACCTGCTCGCGGCCGGCGGCGGTGACCTGATCGCCACCGTCGCCGAGCCGCTGCCGGTCGCCGTGATCGCCGAGATGCTCGGCGTGCCGGAGGGCGACCGGCACCTGCTGCGGCCCTGGTCCGCCGACATCACCGGCATGTACGAGCTCAACCCGACCGAGGAGGCCGCCCGCCGGGCCGTCACCGCGAGCACCGAGTTCTCCGACTACCTGCGCGCCCTCATCCGCGAACGCCGCACCGCCCCCGGCACCGACCTGATCAGCGCGCTGATCCAGGCCCAGGAGGGCTCCGACGCGCTCAGCGAGCAGGAGATGATCTCCACCTGCGTGCTGCTGCTCAACGCCGGCCACGAGGCGACCGTCAACACCACCGGCAACGGCTGGTGGGCGCTGTTCCGCGACCCCGGCGAACTCGCCCGGCTGCGCGGCGCGACCGACGCGCTCCTGCCCACCGCCGTCGAGGAACTGATGCGCTGGGACACCCCGCTGCAACTTTTCGAACGGTGGGTCCTGGAGGACATCGAGCTGCGCGGCGTCACCATCCCGCGCGGCTCCGAGGTCGCCCTCCTCTTCGGCTCCGCCAACCGCGACCCCGAGCGCTTCACCGACCCCGACCGCCTCGACCTCGGCCGCACCGACAACCCCCACATCACCTTCGGCGCCGGAATCCACTTCTGCCTCGGCGCCCCGCTTGCCAGACTGGAGCTCACCGAGTCCTACGGCGCCCTCCTGCGCCGGGCCCCCGGGCTGCGACTCGTTCGCGAGCCCGAGTGGAACCCGGGCTACGTGATCCGGGGCCTCGAGGAACTGGTGGTCGAGGTCTAGGGGAACCGGGTTCGGGGGTGGTGCGTCGAAGGGCCATGACGAAGCGCAGCACCGTAGGGCATCACCGCTCCCGCCGTCGGGTGGGGCTGCTCCTCGCGGCCGGGTTGGCTGCCGGCCCGGCGCTGGCCGGGTGCGGGAGTACGGCGGCCGATGGGCCCGTGGTGGTGCGGGCCACGGGGTCGGCCAGCCGGGCGGCGGTGGATCCGGGGCAGGTGGCGGCGGTGGCGGCCGGGACCAGCGCCTTCGGGCTGGACCTGCTGCACGCGCTGACCGCGACGCCGGACGGGGCGGGGCGCAACGTCGTGGTCTCGCCGGCCGGGTTGGCGAGCGTGCTCGGGATGCTGTTGCCGGGCGCGCGCGGCACCACCGCCGAGGAACTGGCCAAGGCCCTGCACACCGGGCTCGACCCGCGAGAGTACGCCCTCGCCGTCGGCGCGCCGGGCCACGGGGCCCAGGCCGGCGGCCAGGTCGTCCTGCGCCGGTCCGACGACCTGTGGACGCAGCAGGGCCTGACCGTCGCCCCGGAGTACCTGGACACGCTCGCCGCCGCCTTCGACGCCGGCGTGCACCCCGTCGACTTCGCCAAGGACCCGGCCGGCGCCCGCAGGAGCATCAACGCGGCGGTGGAGAAGGCCACCGAGGGCCGGATCAAGGAGCTCTTCGGCCCGCAGCAGATCACCGCCGACACCCGGCTGGCACTCACCGACGCGCTCTACCTGAAGGCGGCGTGGGCCTCCGGGTTCAAGCCCGCGAACACCTCCGAGCGCCCGTTCCGCCGGCTGGACGGCTCCACCCCGTCGGTGAGCACGATGAGCCGTACCGGCACCCTCCGGTACGCCGAGGGCTCCGGCGGCATCGTCGGCGAGCCCTGGCAGGCCGTCGAACTCCCTTACGCGGGAGGCGGGTTGGCGATGGACCTGATCGTCCCCGCGCAGGGCGGGTACGCGGCCTTCAGCAAGGGCCTGGACCAGGCCCAGCTCGACCGGATCCTCGGCGGGCTCGGTGAGCGGTCCGTCGACCTCACCCTGCCCCGGTTCCACTTCGACACGGCCAACGACCTCGTCCCCGCCCTGCGCTCACTCGGCGTCAAGGCGGCCTTCGACGCGCCCGACTTCACCGGCATCACCGCCAAGGAGCCGCTCGGTCTGGGCGCGGTGGTGCAGAAGGCCGCCGTCGAGGTGAACGAGGACGGTACGGTCGCGGCGGCCGGCAGCGGCGCCGGGGTGGCGGCGATGGCGGCGCCGGCCGCGCCGGAGTCCGTCCAGCTGCACATCGACCGGCCGTTCCTGTTCCTGATCCGGGACACCGTCGACGGGCGGCCGCTGTTCCTCGGCCAGGTCACCGACCCGCAGGCGCCCTGAGCCGCCCCACCGGCGAAGCAGGCGTCACCAGGCCGGGTAGCGCCCGCCGAGCGCCGGGTGGGCCGGGTCGCGGCTGCCGAACAGCACCAGCAGGTCGTCCGCGACCCGCAGCAGTTCGGCCCGGCCCTCGACCGCCCCCGCCCACTCGGCGGGCAGCGCCGAGGCGCCGTACGCGGCGCCGACCAGGTTGCCGCAGACCGCGCCGGTGGAGTCGCTGTCCCCGGAGTGGTTCACCGACAGCAGCAGCGCGCTGCGCACCGGGTCGGGTTCGAGGGTGGCCGCCAGCAGCGAGTACACCGCGATGGCCAGGCACTCCTCGGCGATCCAGCCGAGCCCGACCCGCTCCACGGACTCCGCCGACGGCTGCGACTCCTGGGCCACCCGGACGGCCCGGGCCAGCGCCTGCACCGTCTCCTTGGACCCCGGCAGCTCGCGGATCTGCTCCACGGTCTCGCCGACCGCCGCCCACGGCTCGGTCCCGTTGGCCAGCCGCTCGACCAGCGCCGCGAAGGCCCCCGCCGAGAGGTAGCCGGTCGGGTGCCCGTGGGTGAGCTGGGCGCACTGCACGGCCAGCCCGAAGGACAGCTCGACGCCCAGCCGGGCCAGCCCGAACGGCGCCGAGCGCATCACCGTGCCGCAGCCCTTGGAGTCCGGGTTGATCGGCCCCGGCTGCCCGATCGCGGACGGCGACTCGAACACCGGGTGCTCGGACACCCCGCTCAGGCAGGCGTTGCCGGGCGCCCGCGATGCGTACAGGAAGGGCCTGGTCAGCAGCCAGCCGTCGTACGGGCGGGGCTGCGGCACCGCGTCCGGCGAGCCCTGGCGCTGGGTCAGCAGCCAGCGGCGGTAGGCGGCGTGGACGGCCTCGGGCACCGAGCCGCCGCCGCCCGTCCAGCCGCGGACGAACGCGCGGATCAGGCCCTCGGCGGTGAACAGGGTCATCTGGGTGTCGTCGGTGACCTCGACCGGCCCGGCGCCGGCCGGTAGCCCGGTCACGCCGTCCGGCCCGTACCGCTGCTGGATCTGGTGGAGCTGCTGGAACTCCACCGGCCAGCCCAGCGCGTCACCGACGGCCCCGCCGAGCAGCGCTCCGCGCACCCGGTCCCGGTATCCCGATTCGGCCGCCGACTCCGTCACGTCGATCCCCTTTGGTTCGTGGCGGCTTACGTTCTATCAGGTCTACCGGCGGATCTCCCCGGCGCGCCCGTGCAGGGCGGCGCGGTCGGCGGCGGCGCGGCCGGCCGCCCAGCCCACGCCGTCGCTCACCCGGACCCGCTGCGAGACCAGCTTGGGGAACAGCCGGCCGACCTCGTCGTCCACCGCCTCGGAGCGGGCGGCGAGCGCGGGCAGCAGCCGCTCGTCGGGCAGCAGCTGCTCCTCGGTGCCGTCCTCGCGCAGGTGCCGGCCGGCCGCGGCGGCGCTGGTGGCCCGCTCGGTGGCGGCGGTCAGCCGCTCGCGGATCCGCGCCGCGTACGCGACCAGGAAGGAGTGCCGGAACGCCTTGCTGCGGGAGTCCCTGCGGGAGCCGGCCTTGTTGAGCGCGTGGGTGGCCTGCACCAGCAGCGAGGTGTAGAGCAGCTCGACGCCGTCCAGGTCGCCGTCGAAGCCGACGACGGTGCAGAAGCCGAACTCCTTGGCCCACACCACCCGGCACCGGTTGGCCGCCGCGACGGCGTCCAGCAGCATCGTCTTGGGGCTCTCGTACGGGTTGTCCACGCCGATCCGCAGCGCCGCCGGGGTGTCCCGGTCGGCACCGGCGGCGGCCAGCAGCGCGTCGTCGATGCTGTGCTGGGCCATCAGCTGCTGGGCCTTGGCGGTGAGCGCCTCGGCCTCCTCCGGGTACTCGGTGGACTCGGCCTTGGCCAGCAGCGCCCGGATCCGGGCCAGCATCCGCGGCTCGCCGGCCTGCGGTCCGGTGGCGCGTTCGGCCTGCGGCCGCCGACCGGGTGCGGGGCCGACCGGGGAGATCGGCGGCAGCCGGCCCCAGGTCCGCAGCAGCTCCAGGGTGGCGGTGGCGAGCGCGAAGCGGTCCAGCCGGTGCCGGTCGGCGAAGGCGCCGAGGTACTGCTCGTCACCGGGCCACCACACCTCGGCCTCCAGCTCGCGCAGTTGCTCCTGCCAGCGCCGGTCGAGGGCGGCCGCGGGGTGCCGGCGGCCCTCGGCGGCGATCAGGTCCACCGCGAGGGCCAGGTGGACGGGCTTCAGCCCGCGCCGGACCACCCGGGCCAGGTCGGCCGGGCGCCACCCGGCGGACCAGCAGCGGCCGACGGCGGTGTCCGCGTACCCCAGCAGCGCCCGGCTGACCGCCGGCCACTGCCCGGCCGAGGCGGCGAGCAGCGACGCCCCGGTGTCCAGGGCGAGGTCCAGCGCCTCGTCGGAGACCGTCAGCACCGATCGCACCGCCTGCTCCAGCAGCGGGCCGGCGCCCCCGTCCCCGTCCTGCTGCGCGCGCTTGCCCACGGTGTGTCCCTGCTCTCCTCGACGGTCCGGCCCTCCCGCCCATGATGCCGGAGCGCCCGGCCCCGCCGACGGGACCGGGCGCTCCGGGGCGACTCAGCGCTCGACGGCCTTGGCCAGGATCTCCGGGGCGCGCTCCAGCAGCCGCCCGGCCGCGAAGCGGATGCCGAGGGCGGCGATCAGGGCGCCGTAGAGCGGGCCGAGCACCAGGACCGGCCAGGTCGGGCCGGCGGAGAACAGCGCCCAGCCGAGGTAGCCGCTCACCGGCAGGGAGAGCAGCGTCACACCGAGCAGCGAGCCGAACTGGTTGACCAGCACCAGGCCGCCCTGTCCGGGGGCGGCGTTGCGCATCGGGTTGCTGTCGGCCGGCATGGTGTACGGCGCGAGCACGCTGAGCGTCGCGCCGAGCGCGATGCCGCAGCCGAGCAGGGCGAGCGCGATGCCGAGCGCGGACGGCAGGCCCGCCCAGTCGCCGGTGGCGGCGGCCAGCACGAGCCCGAGCACCACCGTCACCGGGAGGGCGTACGACAGCACCGCGTAGGCCCGGCCGCGCAGCTCGTCCCGGGCGTCGGCCGGGGTGAGCAGGGTGGCGGCGACCATCCAGAACGCCGAGCCGTCCATGCCGAACAGGTTGAGCATCTGCAGCCCGAGGAACATCCCGGTCATCGCCAGCAGGTAGACGCTCGACCAGCCCTGGACCATCGACAGCACGGAGATCACCAGCGTCATGCCGATGCTGGTGAACACCGCGGCCTTGGCCCGCGGCTCCCGCCAGGCGTACCGGAGGTGGCGCTGCATCGCCGCGCCGGCCCGGCCCTCGGGCAGGAAGCTCCAGCCGCGCGAGCTCTGCACCCCGCGGGCCACCTCCAGGGTGGAGGAGTCGGCGGTGACCATCAGCTCCTGCAGGCTGCCGCGCCACCAGCGCAGCAGCAGGGCGAGCAGCGCCGCGGCCGCGGCGAGCTGGAACAGCGCCAGCCCGTACCGGCCCTCGCCGGCGGTGCGGGCCGCGTCCGCCGCGCCGACCGGCGGCAGCCAGCGCAGTACGGAGGCGATCGGCGCCAGCGGGCTGAGGTCGAGCTGCTCCCCGGGCCGGCCGAAGACGCTCTGCGAGCCGACGTTGGCGGCCTGCACGAGCAGGGCGAACAGCAGTCCGCCGAAGATCGCGAAGTCCTTGCCGCGCCGGCTGGAGAGCATCCGGGCGTTGCCGGCGGCGACCGCCCGGGAGAGCGTGACCAGGCAGAGCACGGCCAGCGGGACACCGACCAGCGCGGCCGCGGCCGAGGCGCCGCCGTTGGCCCCGGACAGCGCCGCGCCGGTCACCAGCACCAGGCTGACCAGCGGGCCGGGCCCGATCAGCGCGGCCAGCAGCGAGCCGCGCAGCAGCGGACCGGGTCGCAGCGGGAGCATGGTGAGCCGGGTCGGGTCGGAGCTCTCGTCGCTGGAGAAGAGGAACAGCGGCAGCGCCGCCCAGCCGAGGGTGAGCACGCCGAGCATCATCACCCCGGCGTCCCCGGAGCCGGCGAAGCGCCCGTTCATCTTGGCGAGGGCGAAGGCGATGCCGGCCGCGAAGGCCAGGCCGAGGACAGCGCCGATGACGTAGACGGCAGTCCGGCCGGGGCTGCGCCGCAGGCCGTTGCGCAGCAGCCGCAGCTTGAGCGCGACCAGGGCGCGGACCACCGTCCGCCCGTCGGGCACCGGGGTGCGGGCGGCCGCGGGGGCGGTGCTCACTGCCCGCCCCCGAACTGCGCGCCCGCCTGGCCGCCGAGCTGTCCGCCGCCGGCCGGCGCGTTCCCGGCCGGTCCGCCGCCGAGCCAGCCGAGCGCCTGGCCGTCGTCCTCGCGGACGCCGATCAGGTCGAGGAAGGCCTCGTGCAGGCTGCGCCCGCCGCGCACGGTGTCCAGCGGGCCGTGGGCGATCACCCGGCCGGCGTTGACCACGGCGACCCAGTCGCAGAGCTGCTCGACCAGTTCCATCACGTGGCTGGAGAAGACCACCGTGGAGCCGGCCGCCGCGTACCGCTTGAGCACGCCGCGGATGGTCTGCGCGGAGACCGGGTCGACGCCCTCGAAGGGCTCGTCGAGGAACAGCACGTCGGGGTTGTGCAGCAGCGCGGTGGCCAGGCCGATCTTCTTGCGCATGCCGGTGGAGTAGTCGGCGACCAGCTTGTCGGCGTCGCGGGCGAGGTCCAGGACGGCCAGCAGTTCCTCGGCGCGACGGTCCACTTCGGCGCCGGGCAGGCCGCGCAGCCGCCCGTTGTACTGCAGCAGTTCGCGGCCGCTGAGCCGCTCGAACATCCGCAGCCCCTCGGGCAGGATGCCGATCCGGGCCTTGACCGCGACCGGGTCGGCCCAGACGTCGCCGCCGTGGACGAGGACGGTGCCCTGGTCGGGCCGGAGCAGGCCGGTGGCCATGGACAGCGTGGTGGTCTTGCCGGCGCCGTTCGGGCCGACCAGGCCGATGAAGGAGCCGGCCGGCAGCTCCAGGCTGAGCCCGGCGACGGCGGCCTGGCCGCCGAAGTGCTTCCACAGCCCCTGGATGCTGACGGCGGAGGGGGGAACGGGTACGGGACGGTCGGACGGCGGCGGCGCTGACGCCTGCATGGTGGCCTTCTCTGTTCGCTGGCGGACGGGTGTCTCGGATTCAGCCTGTCATCGCGGAAACGGGCTGTCTCCCGAGTTGAGGATCCTCTGAGTGAATGGGCCGAACAGGTGAGGCGCGCCGCCCGGACGGCGCGTTACGGCGGGTGCCGGGCTGGAATTGGCAACTACTCAGCCGCGCCGTTCGTCCTGCACTATGAGGAACAGTGAGGGCGCGGGGCCGCGTCGGGTGCCGGGAGGTGGCGGATGGCCGTTCAACCGTGGGGAGCGGCGGGCCCCGGCGAGCCGGATCGCCGCCCGGCCGGGGGCTGGCAGCCCCAGCCCGTCCCGCAGCCCGGGTTCCACGCGGGGATGCGCGCCGGGCACGCGGACCGCGACCGGACGGTCGACGTGCTGAAGGCCGCGTTCGCCGAGGGCCGGCTCTCCGCCGACGAGTACGAGCAGCGCCACGAGGCGGCGGCCGTCGCGCAGACCTACGGCCAGCTGGCCGGCCTGGTGGCCGACCTGCCCAGTGGTCCGATGCCGGCGCCGATGGCCTTCGCCGTCCCGCCCGTCCCGGCGACCTTCCTCCCGGCGCCGCCGCCCCCCGCCAGCTCGACCAGTGCGCTGGCGGTCACCTCGCTGGTCTTCGGCCTGACCGGCCTCTCGCTGCCCGCGGTGGTGGTCGGGCACGTCGCGAAGGCCCAGCTGGGCCGCCGGGACCGGACCGGCGACTGGGTGGCCACCCTCGGCCTGCTCTTCGGCTACGGCGGCTGCGCGCTCTGGACGCTGCTGATCCTGGTGGCCCTGCAGGGGCCGGTCTGAGCGGGCCGCACCGAGCGGTTCCGCTCCCGGTGGCGACGGTCGGCGGGCTGTGGTAGAGCGGGTGGAGGGTGGTCCGACACCGGGTGGTCGCGTCCGGGACACTCCTGGGACATCCGGCCGAAGGTCGCGACCTGCGGCGTTGCATTTGTTTTGACCGCGCCCGATGCGCTAGGTACGCTCTGACCTTGTGCCTGGGGTGTCCCCGGGTCCTTGTGCGTGCATGCACACCGGTCGCCGCGCCGAGCCGGAGCGCCTTCCAGCGCCCCGCGCGTTGAGCGCCGTCGCTGTACATCAGCTCATGGGATTCCGTGTCGGAATAAGCCCAACACACCCGACCGCGTGGGTCGACCACGGGGCCGTGTGTGAGGGATCACCACAGGTTAGTTCCACCAAGCCTTGGCACACAGAAAACGGAGAAACGGTGCCTACGATCCAGCAGCTGGTCCGAAAGGGCCGGCAGGACAAGGTCGAGAAGAACAAGACTCCCGCGCTGAAGGGTTCCCCGCAGCGTCGTGGGGTCTGCACGCGTGTGTACACGACCACCCCGAAGAAGCCGAACTCGGCTCTCCGCAAGGTCGCCCGTGTGCGCCTCACCAGCGGGATCGAGGTCACCGCTTACATTCCGGGCGAGGGCCACAACCTGCAGGAGCACTCCATCGTGCTGGTGCGCGGTGGTCGTGTGAAGGACCTTCCTGGTGTCCGCTACAAGATCATCCGCGGCTCGCTTGACACCCAGGGTGTCAAGAACCGCAAGCAGGCTCGCAGCCGCTACGGCGCCAAGAAGGAGAAGTAAGAATGCCTCGTAAGGGCCCCGCCCCGAAGCGCCCGGTCATCATCGACCCGGTTTACGGCTCCCCGGTCGTCACCCAGCTGGTCAACAAGATCCTGCTGCACGGCAAGCGCTCCACCGCCGAGCGGATCGTCTACGGCGCCCTCGAGGGCGTCCGTGAGAAGACCGGCTCGGACCCGGTCGTCACGCTGAAGCGCGCGCTGGAGAACGTCAAGCCGGCCCTCGAGGTCAAGTCCCGCCGTGTCGGTGGCGCGACCTACCAGGTTCCGGTCGAGGTCCGTCCGGGCCGCGCCAGCACCCTGGCGCTGCGCTGGATGGTCGGTTACTCCCGCGCCCGTCGCGAGAAGACCATGACCGAGCGCCTGATGAACGAGATCCTCGACGCCAGCAACGGTCTGGGCGCTTCCGTGAAGCGTCGCGAGGACACCCACAAGATGGCCGAGTCCAACAAGGCCTTCGCGCACTACCGCTGGTAGTCCCTACCCCGTCACTAGACAGAGAGAGAACGAGCCACCATGGCTGCAACCTCCCTTGACCTCGCCAGGGTCCGCAACATCGGGATCATGGCGCACATCGACGCGGGCAAGACCACCACCACCGAGCGGATCCTGTTCTACACCGGTGTCTCGTACAAGATCGGTGAGGTCCACGATGGCGCTGCCACCATGGACTGGATGGAGCAGGAGCAGGAGCGCGGCATCACGATCACGTCGGCCGCGACGACCTGTCACTGGACGGTCGATGACGTCGACAACACCATCAACATCATCGACACCCCGGGTCACGTCGACTTCACCGTCGAGGTGGAGCGTTCGCTGCGCGTCCTCGACGGTGCCGTGACGGTGTTCGACGGTGTGGCCGGTGTCGAGCCCCAGTCCGAGACCGTGTGGCGGCAGGCTGACCGCTACGGCGTCCCGCGCATCTGCTTCATCAACAAGCTGGACCGCACGGGCGCGAACTTCTTCTTCTGCGTCAAGACCATCGTGGACCGCCTCGGCGCGACCCCGCTGGTCATGCAGCTCCCGATCGGTGCCGAGGCGGACTTCAAGGGCGTTGTCGACCTTGTCCGCATGAAGGCGCTGGTCTGGTCCGCCGAGGCCGCCAAGGGCGAGATGTACGACATCGTCGACATCCCGGCCGAGCTGCAGGAGCAGGCGAACGAGTACCGCGAGATGCTCCTGGACGAGGTGTCGAACGTCAGCGATGACGTGATGATGCTCGCCATGGAGGGCGAGGACGTCCCCGAGGAGCTGCTGTACGAGGCGATCCGCAAGGGCACCCTGGAGTCGGCCTTCACGCCGATCTTCTGCGGTACCGCGTTCAAGAACAAGGGCGTTCAGCCCCTGCTCGACGCGGTCGTCAAGTACCTGCCGTCGCCGCTGGACATCGAGTCGGTTGAGGGCACCAAGCCCAACGACCCGGAGACCAAGATCACCCGCAAGGCCTCGGACGACGAGCCCCTGGCCGCGCTGGCGTTCAAGATCATGTCCGACCCGCACCTGGGCAAGCTCACCTTCGTCCGGATCTACTCCGGCCGCATGGAGTCCGGCACCTCGGTGCTGAACGCCGTGAAGGGCAAGAAGGAGCGCATCGGCAAGATCTACCGCATGCACGCGAACAAGCGTGAGGAGATCGAGTCGGTGGGCGCCGGCGACATCGTCGCCGTCATGGGCCTGAAGCAGACCACCACCGGTGAGACGCTGTCCGACGAGAAGAACCCGGTCGTCCTGGAGTCCATGGACTTCCCGGCCCCGGTCATCCGCGTCGCGATCGAGCCCAAGTCCAAGGGTGACCAGGAGAAGCTGGGTGTCGCCATCCAGCGTCTCGCCGAGGAGGACCCGTCCTTCCAGGTCAACACGGACGAGGAGACCGGCCAGACCATCATCGCGGGTATGGGCGAGCTGCACCTTGAGGTGCTGGTCGACCGTATGAAGCGTGAGTTCAAGGTCGAGGCCAACGTCGGCAAGCCGCAGGTCGCGTACCGCGAGACGATCCGTCAGGCCGTCGAGCGCATCGACTACACCCACAAGAAGCAGACCGGTGGTTCCGGTCAGTTCGCCAAGGTGCAGATCGCGATCGAGCCGCTCGAGCAGGCCGAGGGCTACGAGTTCGTCAACAAGGTCACCGGTGGCCGCGTGCCGCGGGAGTACATCCCGTCGGTCGACGCCGGTTGCCAGGAGGCCATGGAGTTCGGCATCCTCGCCGGCTACCCGCTGCAGGGTGTCCGCGTGAGCCTGCTCGACGGTCAGGCGCACGACGTCGACTCCTCCGAGCTCGCGTTCAAGATCGCCGGTTCGATGGCCTTCAAGGAAGGCGCGCGGAAGGCCAAGCCGGTCCTCCTCGAGCCGATGATGGCCGTCGAGGTCACCACGCCCGAGGACTACATGGGCGACGTGATCGGCGACATCAACTCTCGCCGTGGCCAGATCCGGTCCATGGACGAGCGTCACGGTGCCCGCGTCGTCACGGCGCTGGTGCCGCTCTCCGAGATGTTCGGCTACGTCGGTGATCTGCGCAGCAAGACCTCTGGTCGCGCGAGCTACTCGATGCAGTTCGACTCGTACGCCGAGGTTCCGAAGGCCGTGGCGGAGGAGATCATCGCCAAGGCCAAGGGCGAGTAAGGACCGGCGCCAGCCGGCTCCCTACGAGGCCGCGGCCGTCCCGACATTCGGGACGATTGCGAACCCTTAGGCTATTAGGAGGCGTCCCGGGAGGATCCGGTCGGATTCTCCCGGGGGGCCTCCGGCCCCCACCCCGCGGGACGGTGCGAGGTGCTTCCGGCACCTCGGGCCCAAACCCGATCAAAGACCAACTGACGTCAGCACGGCGTACAGAACTGTCCTCAGGAGGACTGCAGTGGCGAAGGCGAAGTTCGAGCGGACGAAGCCCCACGTCAACATCGGCACCATCGGTCACATTGACCACGGTAAGACGACCCTTACCGCGGCCATCACCAAGGTGCTGCACGACGCGTACCCGGAGATCAACCCCTTCACGCCGTTCGACCAGATCGACAAGGCGCCGGAGGAGCGGCAGCGCGGTATCACCATCTCGATCGCGCACGTCGAGTACCAGACCGAGGCGCGTCACTACGCCCACGTCGACTGCCCGGGTCACGCGGACTACATCAAGAACATGATCACCGGTGCGGCCCAGATGGACGGTGCGATCCTCGTCGTCGCCGCCACCGACGGCCCGATGCCGCAGACCAAGGAGCACGTCCTCCTGGCCCGCCAGGTCGGCGTCCCCTACATCGTCGTCGCCCTGAACAAGGCCGACATGGTGGACGACGAGGAGATCCTGGAGCTCGTCGAGCTCGAGGTTCGCGAGCTCCTCTCGGAGTACGAGTTCCCGGGCGACGACCTGCCGGTCGTCCGCGTCTCCGCGCTGAAGGCGCTGGAGGGCGACAAGGAGTGGGGCGAGAAGCTCCTCGGCCTGATGCACGCGGTCGACGAGGCCATCCCGACCCCGGCCCGCGCCGTGGACCAGCCGTTCCTGATGCCGATCGAGGACGTCTTCACGATCACCGGTCGTGGCACCGTCGTCACCGGTCGCATCGAGCGTGGCATCCTCAAGGTCAACGAGACTGTCGACATCATCGGCATCAAGGAGACCAAGACCACCACCACGGTCACCGGCATCGAGATGTTCCGCAAGCTGCTCGACGAGGGCCAGGCCGGTGAGAACGTCGGTCTGCTGCTCCGTGGCATCAAGCGCGAGGACGTCGAGCGCGGCCAGGTCATCATCAAGCCGGGTTCGGTCACGCCGCACACCGACTTCGAGGCCCAGTCCTACATCCTGTCGAAGGACGAGGGTGGCCGTCACACCCCGTTCTTCAACAACTACCGCCCGCAGTTCTACTTCCGTACCACGGACGTGACCGGCGTCGTGACCCTCCCCGAGGGCACCGAGATGGTCATGCCGGGCGACAACACCGCCATGACGGTCGCGCTGATCCAGCCGATCGCCATGGAGGAGGGCCTGAAGTTCGCCATCCGTGAGGGTGGCCGCACCGTCGGCGCCGGCCAGGTCACCAAGATCATCAAGTAGTCGATGTTCTGACCTGTCTGTCCCGTACAGGCGAACCGAAGGGCTCCGCACACCCCGGTGTGTGGAGCCCTTCGGCCTTCATCCGGCCTTCACCCGCTCTCACGGGCTGCTCATGGCCGGCTGTTATTGTCGGGCGACCGTCCAGCCCCGCCGTCGCGGAAAGTGGGATCCAACGCATGCCAACGGCACCACTGTTGTCGGTCGTGATGCCGATCTACAACGAGCAGGAGGCGCTCCCGCTGACCGTCGAGCGGCTGCGGCCGATCCTGGACGGGCTCGGGGTCGACTACGAGGTCGTGGGCGTCGACGACGGCAGCACGGACGCCACCCCCGTCGTCCTGCAGAAGATCCGGCAGGACTGGTCGGAGTTCCGCATCGTCCGCTTCGCCCGCAACTCGGGGCACCAGGCCGCGCTCACCGCGGGCATCCACCGGGCGCGCGGCGACTACGTGGTGAGCATCGACGCCGACCTGCAGGACCCGCCGGAGAAGATCCCGGAGATGCTCGACCTGGCCCGCGAGCAGGGCTTCGACGTCGTCTACGGCGTGCGCGGGGACCGCGCCACCGACACCGCCTTCAAGCGCCGGACGGCCGGCGCCTACTACTGGCTGATGCGCAAGCTGGTCGGCAAGCGGATGCCCAACCAGGCCGGCGACTTCCGCCTGCTCAGCCGCGCGGCCGTGGAGGCCCTCAAGCAGCTGCCCGAGCACCAGCCGGTCTACCGGCTGCTGGTGCCGTGGCTCGGCTTCCCCAGCGGCGAGGTGGTGTACGTCCGCGAGGAGCGGGTGGCCGGCGGCACCCACTACCCGCTGTCCAAGATGGTCCGGCTCGCGCTGGACAGCGTGACCAACTTCTCCGCCGCCCCGCTGCGGCTGGCCACCTGGCTCGGCCTGGTGAGCTTCGTGGTCTGCATGGCGCTCGCGGTCTACACCACCGTCTCGTACGCGCTCGGCGCGACCGTGCCCGGCTGGGCCTCGCTGTTCATCGGCATGCTCTTCATCGGCGCCGTGCAACTGATCTGCGTCGGACTGCTGGGGGAGTACGTCGGCCGGATCTACTCGGCCGTCCAGGCCCGCCCGACCTACTTCGTCGGCTACGACTCGGCGGACGACGAATCGGCGGCGGACGACGCGGCGGACGACGCGCAGGGCCTGCGCCGGTGACCGTCACCGAGGAGCCGGCCGAGCCCGCCCCGTCGACCCGCCGCCAGCTGCCGTCCTTCCTGGTCATCGGCGTGCTCAGCACCGTCTTCTACCTGGCGCTGTTCGTCGCCGCGCGGTGGTTCACCGACCCGCAGGCGGCGAACCTGATCGCGCTGGCCGTCAGCGCGGTGGCCAACACCGCGGCCAACCGCCGCTTCACCTTCGGGGTCACCGGCTCGCAGGGCATGGTCCGGCACCAACTGCAGGGCGCGGTGGCCTTCCTGATCGGGCTCGGCCTCAGTGCGGGCGCGCTCGCCCTGCTGGACCAGGTGGCACCGAACGCCTCCCGACCGGTGGAGGTCGCCGGGCTGGTCGTCGCCAACGGCCTGGCCACGGTGGCCCGGTTCGTGCTGCTGAAGGTCTGGGTCTTCCGGGGCTGAACGGCGCCCGTTCCCAGCGGTTCGCGGACCGCCCACCCGGGGCCCCGGGCCCGTCGCGGCAGCGCACCCCTCGGTATGCTGTGGCTCGTAGCCTGCCCGCTGACGGTAGTGGAAGTCCGCACCCGGCCGGGGAGACGGGCAGGGGGGGCGAGGGTGGACCCACCGTCATCGGATGTTCACGGCTACCCGCTACTATTCACAGCAATCGCACGGCCGGGCCGGCCTCGTGCGGAGACGTGTGGCAAGGTCGGCCGGTGAATTCGGTGATCATGTGATGAAGAACCCGATCGCCAAGCTGCTGGGGGTACTACCCCCGGGGGCCCGGCTCGTGGTCGGTGGCACGGTCGTGCTCGGCGCCTCGGCGTACGTCTATATGGCGCTCGTGGGCTACAGCCTGGGTACGGCCGGTGCAGCCAGGGTGACGATGCTGTGGACGATCGTGATGTCCGTCGGGTGGGGTCTGTTCCAGCCCGTCGAACTGGAGCTGACACGGCTGGTCGCCGCCCGCAAGGTGGCCGGAGCGGGGGCACTGCCCGCGGTACGGCGGATGCTGCTGCTCGCCCTGGCGATCCTGGCCGTGGCCTGCGCCGTGCTGGCCGCCGCCGCCGGCCCGATCGCCGACCAGCTGTTCGGCGGTGACCGGACACTCGTCGTGGCCCTCGCCGGCGGCATGGCGGGCCTCGCGGTGAGCTCGGTCTCCCGCGGCGCGCTGGCCGGCCTCGGGCTGTTCGGCCCCTACGGCACCCAGCTGGCCGTCGACGGTGCGCTGCGCATCGGGCTGGCCGCGCTGACCGCCATCATCGGGCTGCACTCGGCGCTGGCCTTCGGCCTGATCCTGGTGGTCGCCCCGGTCGCCGCCTCGCTGATCGGCCTGCGCGGCATCCTCGCCGACCGCGCCCCCGGGCCGGAGGTGTCCTGGCGCCAGCTCACCAGGGGTCTCGGCCTGCTGATCGCCTCCGTGATGCTCAGCCAGCTGGTGGTGAACGCGACCGTCGTCTGCGTGCGGCTGCTCGCGCCGAAGCACTCCGAGGCGTCCGACGCCCTGGTCTTCGCCCTCGGCCAGGCCGTGGTGATGGCCCGCGTGCCGCTCTTCGCCTACAGCGCCCTACAGGCCTCCATGGTCTCCGCGCTCTCCGGCGCCGCCGCGGCCGGCGACCACGCCGAGTTCCGCAAGGTGCTGACCCGCACCACGGCGATCGTCGCCGCGATGTGCGTCGGTGGCGGACTGCCGGTGATCGCGCTCGGCGCCTGGCTCAACCCACTGCTCTTCAACGCCAAGGACCTGCTCGGACCGCTGGACTTCACCTGGCTCGTCTTCGGCACGCTCTGCTACGTCCTCGCGACGGTTTTCGGCCAGGCCCTGATGTCGAGCGCCCAGCACCGCCGACAGCTGGTGGGCTGGACCGCCGGTTCCGTAGCATTGGTCGCGGTCGCCCTCTCCCCGGGCGACGTCGGTCTCCGCGCCGAGCTCGCGTACCTGGCTGGCGCGCTGATCAGCGCCATCCTGATGCTGTGGGCGCTGTACCGCGCGTTCCCCTCCCGTCCCGCCGCCTCCGGGCACTCCGGGCTGGACAGTCGGAGCGCGGTCGAGCCGCTGCGGACCTCGTGACGGCGGGGGACCGGACTGTGATTGGCCGACGCCCGTGATCACCACCGATAGACAGACCGAGGCACGCACCGCCGTGCCGTTCGCCAAGCATGGAGCCCCTGTGTCCGACTATGACAACGTCTGGCTGGTCATTCCGGCCTACAACGAAGGCCAGGTGATCGCCGAGGTCGTGGAGGGGGCACGCAAGACCTTCCCCAACATCGTGGTGATCGACGACGGCTGCACCGACGACACGGCGAAGCACGTCATGACGACCGGCGCCCACCTGGTGCGGCACCCGGTCAACCTGGGCCAGGGCGCGGCGCTGCAGACCGGTCTGAAGTACGCGCTGGAGCAGGAGGGCGCGGAGTACTTCGCCACCTTCGACGCGGACGGCCAGCACCAGACCGCCGACGTGGAGAAGATGGTGGCGCTGCTGCGCCAGGACGAGGCCGACATCGTGCTCGGCTCCCGCTTCATCGAGCAGACCGGCCAGGTGCCGTGGATCAAGCGGGTCGTGCTCCGCACCGCCGCCGCGGTCAGCCCGACCGCCCGCAAGCTCAAGCTCACCGACGCGCACAACGGTCTGCGCGTGATGAACCGCGAGGCGGCCAGCCGCATCCGGATCACCATGAACGGCATGGCGCACGCTTCGGAGATCGTTTCCTTCCTCGCCGGCTCGGACCTCCGGGTCGCCGAGGTGCCGGTGGACATCCTGTACACCGACTACTCGCGCGCCAAGGGCCAGTCCCTGATCAACGGCGTGAACATCCTCTTCGACATCTCGCTGCGGGAGCGTAACCGCCGATGAATCACCTCTGGATTCAGCTGATCCTCGTCCTGGCCGCCGTGGCCATGGCCCTCCTGTTCGTCCGGCGCTGGGACGCCGCGAACACCCGGGCGTGGAAGCGCATCGCCTTCTCGCTCTTCGTGGTCGCCAACGTCATCGCGATCCTGTGGCCGACCGGTGTGACCAAGCTGGCCAGCGCGCTGGGCGTCGGCCGTGGCACGGACCTGGTGCTCTACCTGATGGTCATCGCCATGGGCTTCCTCACGCTCAACACCTACCTGCGCTTCCGGTCGCTGGAGAAGAAGCTCACCGACCTGGCCCGTACGGTCGCCATCACCGAGGGCGTCCGCCACAACAACGACCGCCTCGACGCTCCGGTCGGCTCCGACCGTTGATCGCGCGCTCCACGCGGTAGGACACACGGCTGAGGGCCGGCACCCCCGACGGGGTGCCGGCCCTCAGCCGTTGGACGGGCCTCAGTCCTTGGCCGATCCCGCCGACGGCTTCAGAGCCGTCGGGTAGGGGTTGTCGTTCCGGCAGCTCAGCACCTGCTTCTCGGGCTTCTGCTGGTTCTCCTGGTCCTTGCGGGCCTTCTCCGCCTGGTCGTAGACGGCCGGAACGCCGGGGTCGACGCATTGCTTGGCCGAGACGTACGGCGAGCAGGTGCCGTCCAGACCGCGCAGGGTCTGGGCGGTGTAGGCGAAGACGCCGGTGTTGTAGCTTCGCGAGCCGGCCTCGGGCATGTACCGGTTCCCGGTGGACGAGCCGGCCATCCCGAACAGCAGGCCGAGCGCGCAGAGCGAGGCGAGGGCGTACCGACGGGGCGTACGGGCGGCGGCGGTCACCGGCCCCTCGGCGGTCGTCCGCTGGTGCTTCTCCAGGTACCGCTCGGTGCCGAGGAACAGCGCCAGGCCGGTGAGCACGATGAAGCAGTAGAGCAGCTGCTGGTTGGTGCGCGGGTAGAGCATCACCGCCTGGTTCTTGAACATGTGGGCGGCGTACCAGTAGCGCATCAGGAAGGCGCTGGCCGCGGCGGCGGCGGTCGCCAGCACGACGGAGTTGCGCGGGCCGACCACGAGCGCGGCGGCGGCGCCGACCAGCAGCAGGATGGCGAACAGCCCGACGCCGCCGATCTCGCCCGGCTGCGGCCAGGCGCCCAGCCCGAGGCCGCCGGGAGTGTCGCTGCCCCACATCGTGAAGTAGGTCGGCTCGGTGTAGACGTCGAAGTAGCAGTACCGGTCGACGGCCCCGCCGGCCGAGGAGAGGAACGTGCTGAGGTAGAAGCCGGCCACCGCGACGAACGCCACGATGGTGGAGCCGATCAGCACCAGGGCCGTGACCAGGGCGCCGGTGCCGTGCGTGCGCCACTGGCGGACGAGCAGGATGAGGCCCATCAGCATCAGACCGGCTGCGGACCAGACGAACCAGCCCGAGTACAGCAGGAACAGCAGGCCGAGCACGGCCCCGACGACGGCGCCCAGGACCGCGGCGCGGCGCCGGCTGAGCAGTTGGGAGCGCTGGATCAGCTGCAGCAGCTTCGCGAGCACCGGGAGCAGCCCGACCAGGACGATCGTGGTGTACGGCTTGTACGGGTCGGCCAGCGGGAGCGAGGCGGTGACGCCGATGCCCAGGGCCCACAGCGGCGGGAGGATCAGCCGCCAGGCGACGTAGGCCGTCGGTCCCAGCAGGGCGGTGAACAGCAGGCTGAGGATCTTGAGCGCGTGGCCGGGGTCGCCGTCGGCGAAGTGCTCGGTGTACCACCCGACCAGGTGCGGGAACAGCGGCGGGTAGGTGTCGTCGATCGGCTGGCCGTGGATGAGGTTGAAGGCCCAGCCCTGGAGGACGGCGGAGTCGCCGGTCTGTCCGTTGAGCGGCCACGGGGTGCCGCGAAGCGCGAGCGCGACGGCCGCGGCGAGCAGCCCGCTGGAGAGGCCGGCGAATATCGCGGCACCGAATTGCACCGGGAGTATGGACCAACGGCGCATCACGAGCATCAGCAGACCGACCGTGGCGCCCATCGCGATCAGCAGAATCAGTTGCAGCCCGGCGAGTCCGCTGACCTGCCCGACACGAACCATCGGATTGATGTCGATGAATCGGGACGCCCAGGTCATGAGCATGGCGGCCGCTATGCCGATGACACCCTCGACCGCCAGCCACCAGGCCGAACTCTGACGCCGGTACATACGTTGGGGCAGAGGGGGGAGTAGTGCCTGGTCGGGCGACCGCCGAGGCCTGGCGGCACGGTGCGGAGCGCTGATGGTCATCCTGGAAGGCCCTTCAGAACCCGGTTGTCCGGGAGTTGGCATGTCACCCCGACGATATCCTAGAGGTCTGGACCAGCCTTGCTCCGGTGGCGGATATTTAAATCAGCGAAAATCCGGACATCGGGAGCGGTAATTCATTGCCGCGATGTCCGGCGGACTGAATTTCGTCGGCCGGATCTTCCGATTGGTCACATATGCGAACGCCGACGCCGGCCGTCGGACCCCCGGGGCGGCTGTCCCGCCCGACGCATCCGTTCGAAAAAGCTGGTTGACTTGGCTCGCTCGGCGGCCGCGGCCGGGCGGCACCGAAGCGTGATCCAGGACCAGGAGGTGCGGCGCTGTTATGAGCGTCGATTTCGTCATCCCGTACTACGGCGATCCGGAGTACCTGTTCGCCACCATCGACAGCATCCGGGCCCAGCACCAGCAGGACTGGCGGCTGACCGTCGTGGATGACCAGTACCCGGGCTTTCGGGCGCCGCAGTACATCGAGAGTCTGAACGACGAGCGGATCCGCTACATCCGCAACGAGGAGCGGCTGGGGCCCAACGGCAACACCTACAAGGCGTCCACCCTGGCCGAGCGCGAGTTCGTCTCGATGATGGGCGCCGACGACCTGCTGGAGCCCGACTACCTGGACGTCGTCCTGGAGCGCCTGCGGGCCGACCCGCACGCGATCGCGGTCCAGCCGGGTGTGCGGGTGATGGACAGCGACGGGACCCTGGTGCCCTCGCTCGGCATCGGCGACAAGGTCAAGCGCCGGATCAGCGCACCGGCCCGCAAGGCCGGGGTGATCAGCGGCGAGGCCGCGGTGAAGAGCCTGCTGTCCGGCAACTGGCTGTACACGCCGTCGCTCACCTACCGCCAGTCCGCGCTGTCGAAGATCCCGTACCGCCCGGACATCGACGCCATCCACGACCTGGCGTTCATGGTCGACATGCTGATGGAGGGCGGCAACCTGCTGGTCGACGAGCGCCCGGTGTTCCGCTACCGCCGCCACCAGGCCAGTGACTCCTCGACCCGGGTGAAGGACGGCAAGCGCTTCGACGAGGAGCTGCGGTACTACTCGCTGATCTCCAAGGAGCTGCGTGCCAAGGGGTGGAACACCGCAGCGCGCTCGGCCGACCTGCACCTCTCGTCCCGCCTGCACGCCCTGGTGGTCGCCGCCGGCCGACTCGGCGCGGGTGACTTCTCCCACGCCGGCGCCATGGTCGGTCGCGCCGTGCGCGGTAGCTGACCGGCCGATCGGGCCGACTCCGCGCGCCGGGTACGGATTGAACGCCGGGTAGCCGGTTGAACGTCGGGTAGCCGGGCTCGCGTTGAACACAACGACGGGAGCGGGCTGGTGGCCGCGATGCGACAAGCGGGCGGATGCGGCAGCTCAGGAACCCCGCGCCATTCGGATGCGGGCAATTCGCCGAATGATCACACTGGCTGCACATCGGGCCGCATGGCAGACTTCCCGTGCGATCCGACGACCGGGGGTGCGGGCAGGCGACTCGCGGCCATCTGTGCGTAGGACATGACAACTGCTGGTTCCGACAAGTAGGGAAGTATCCCGGTGCAGCCGCTGATCGATTCTGCTCATGCGCCCGACGGGCAGACATTGGGGGAGGGCGGCGACGGGAACGCGACCGGGGTCGCCGAGAAGACGACGCCCCCGGCCGCACTGACCCGGCTGTGGGCCCTCGCCGCCCACCGCTGGTTCTGGCCGGTGGCCCTGCTGCTCGGCTACCTCGGGCAGACAGCGTTCAGGCTGGCGCTGTCGATCCACAACTACTACCCCTCGGTGCACGCGGACGAGGACGGGTACCTCGCGATCGCGCGGGTGCTGGCCGGCCGGCCGGTTTCCGAGATGCCCACCGGCGTGATCATCCCCGGCGGGTACCCGCTGCTGATCTCGCCGGCGCTGCGGATCGCCGACGACCCGGCAACCGCGTACCACCTGATCATGGTCATCAACGCGGTGCTCAACGCGTTGGTCTTCCCGCTGGCCTTCGTGGCGGCGCGCCGCCTGGGCCTGTCCCGGCCGCACGCGTTCCTGGCGGGGACCGCCGTCGCGCTGGTGCCGGCGGTGATCTTCTACTCCCAGTTCGTCATGACGGACGCGATCCTCCCGGTGCTCCTGCTGATCTGGCTGATCGCGATGCACGGCTGGCTCTCGCCCGGATCGTCGCGCCGCCGCTCGCTCCACGCGGTGGCGATGAGCCTGGCCGCCGGTTACTCGATGGCCACCCATGACCGCGGCGGCGTGGTCGTGGCGCTGACGGCACTGGTCCTGGTCGTGGTGCTGGTCTTCGGCTGGGCGCCGCGGCTCTCCTCGCTGGCCGGGATCGGTGCGCTCGGGGTGGCCTTCCTGGGCACCAAGCTGCTGGCCCACTTCGTCGAGGGCCAGTTCAAGGACGTGCCGTCCGCCGGTGTGGGCAACAAGGTCTTCGAGAACCTCGAGAACAGCGACTACACCACCACGATCATCGTCCGTACCTTCGGCGAGCTGTGGTACTTCATGACCTCCACCTACGGCTTCGGGGCGATCGCCTTCGTGCTGTGCGTGGTGGCGGTGTTCCACCGCCGGTTCTCGGTGGCCGAGCGGGTGGTGGCCTTCTGCATGGTCGCCCTGCTGTGCGGTACTGCGCTGGCCTCCGCCGCGGGCCTCGCGGACGACAACCGCGTCGACAACTGGGTGTACGCCAGGTACTGCGCCGTGCTGGTGCCGGTGTTCCTGGTGGTCGGCCTGGCCGTACTGTTTCGGGCCGGGACGCGCCCGCTGCTGCGGCTGGCCGTGGTCGGCACGGTGGTCATCGGGATCACCGGGGTGTCGGTCACCGAGTACGCGGGGTCCAAGCTCAACGTGTGGATCATCCCGTGGGCCGTGCCGGACGCGCAGTTCCTCGCCGCGACCTGGGACGGCCTGCACATGGGCCGTACGACGCTCGGTGCGCTCGCCGTGCTGGCCGCCTGCCTGCTGCTGCGGGTGGCCGGCGGTCGCCGGATCGTCGCGGCCGTGGTGGGCTGCCTGACGATCTTCGCCGCCTTCGCGACGGTCGCCGTCACCAACAACGTCGCCGAGCCGCACGCCAAGTTCCGCAAGTACGAGGCCGTCGGCCTGGCCAAGGAGGCCGGCCTGGGCAAGGGCGACAACGTGATCCTGGACTGGGACCTCGACTGGGGCACCCGGATGGCGCTGACCTTCGAGGTCTACTCGGGCCGGGTCTGGACCAACAACGTGAAGCACGGCAACACCCCGCCGGAGAAGGCCAACGCGATGCTGTTGACCGTTCCCAAGGACGCGACGCCGGAGTCCAGCTGGGAGAAGCCGCTTCCGGGCTGGCGCATCGCGAAGTACAGCAAGGACCACGGCTGGGTGCTCTGGCGCAAGGGCTGAGCAGCGGAACTACCCGATCGGGGCCGGTGAGGGGTGCCTCACCGGCCCCGATTGGCATTCGGGCTGCTCCATGTGGCAGTATGTCCAAGTTGCTCGGTTGAGTGCCGATGCTGCGCGCCTCCCGCCGGGAGGACCGGAAGCGAGTCCCAGGTATTCGTCGTTCCCGTGATGGCCGTTAAGCGTGAAGTCGACGCCACGGCAGCTGCGGGGCGAAAGTACGGGAATCTTCCGGGAAGCGTATGCGGGGCCTCGACCCGGCCCCCCCACCCCGAAAGTTTGAAACCGACGAGCTTTTCGCCGGTTTTTTGCAAGCGCGAGAGCGACACGCCCGAGCGCGGGGGTCGGAGGTTGGTCGTGCAGTGACTAAGGACAAAGGACTACTGAGTAGCCATGGCGGGACAGAAGATCCGCATCCGGCTCAAGGCCTACGACCACGAGGTCATCGACTCTTCGGCGAAGAAGATCGTCGAGACGGTGATCCGTACTGGTGCGCAGGTCGCGGGCCCGGTGCCGCTGCCCACTGAGAAGAACGTGTACTGCGTCATCCGCTCGCCGCACAAGTACAAGGACTCGCGCGAGCACTTCGAGATGCGTACTCACAAG
The DNA here is from genome assembly GCF_044745805.1 of Kitasatospora sp. NPDC086801. NCBI lineage: Bacteria > Bacillati > Actinomycetota > Actinomycetes > Kitasatosporales > Streptomycetaceae > Kitasatospora > Kitasatospora sp. NPDC086801. Next base: position 61,867 of record NZ_JBIVAX010000001.1, on the reverse strand, counting down.
CGTCTGATCGACATCCTCGACCCCACGCCGAAGACGGTTGACTCGCTCATGCGTCTCGACCTGCCGGCTGGCGTCGACATCGAGATCAAGCTCTGAGAGGCGCACCGAAGATGGCTAAGCAGATTAAGGGCATCCTGGGCGAGAAGCTCGGCATGACCCAGGTCTGGGACGAGAACAACCGGATCGTTCCGGTGACCGTCGTCAAGGCTGGGCCCAATGTCGTGACCCAGGTCCACACCGCCGACAGTCCGGCCGGCTACGACGCCGTCCAGATCGGCTTCGGCGAGATCGACCCCCGCAAGGTGAACAAGCCCCTCGCGGGCCACTTCGCCAAGGCCGGTGTCACCCCGCGCCGCCACCTGGTCGAGCTCCGTACCACGGACGCGTCCGAGTACACCCTCGGCCAGGAGATCACCGCGGAGCTGTTCGAGGCGGGTGTCAAGGTCGATGTGACCGGCACCTCCAAGGGCAAGGGCTTCGCCGGTGTCATGAAGCGCCACAACTTCCGGGGCCTCGGCGCCGGTCACGGTGTGCAGCGCAAGCACCGTTCGCCCGGCTCGATCGGTGGCTGTGCCACCCCGGGTCGCGTGTTCAAGGGCGTGCGGATGGCCGGCCGGATGGGCCACGAGCGTGTGACCACCCAGAACCTGACCATCCATGCCGTTGACGCGGAGAAGGGGCTGCTCCTGATCAAGGGCGCAATCCCGGGCCCGAACGGCGGCCTCGTCCTCGTCCGCACTGCGGCGAAGGGGCTGTGAGGATATGAGCACCATTGACATCCTGTCGCCCTCGGGCGACAAGACCGGCAGCCTTGAGCTGCCGGCCGAGATCTTCGACGCGAAGGTCAGCGTTCCGCTGATGCACCAGGTCGTCGTGGCGCAGCTCGCTGCCGCCCGTCAGGGCACCCACAAGACCAAGACTCGTGGCGAGGTCCGCGGTGGCGGCAAGAAGCCGTACCGCCAGAAGGGCACCGGCCGCGCCCGTCAGGGCTCGACCCGTGCGCCGCAGTTCGCCGGCGGTGGCGTCGTGCACGGTCCCGTGCCGCGTGACTACTCGCAGCGGACCCCGAAGAAGATGATCGCCGCCGCCCTGCGCGGTGCGCTCACCGACCGGGCCCGCCACAACCGCATCCACGTCGTCACCGACGTGATCGCGGCCGAGGCGCCGTCGACCAAGGCCGCCAAGGGTCTGTTCGGCAAGATCACCGAGCGCAAGAACATCCTCCTCGTCGTCGAGCGTGCCGACGAGCTGGGTCTGAAGAGCGCCCGCAACCTGCCGCACGTGCACATCCTGGACGCCGGTCAGCTGAACACCTACGACGTGCTCGTCTCCGACGATGTGGTCTTCACCCAGGCCGCCTTCGAGCGTTTCGTGGCCGGTCCGGCCGCGTCCGCCAAGGCCGTGGCTGCTGAGGGCGAGCTCGAAGGGAGCGCCGCCTGATGGCTGCAGAGATCACGAGCAAGACGTTCACGGACCCCCGTGACGTCCTGGTGAAGCCGGTCATCTCGGAGAAGAGCTACTCGCTCCTCGACGAGAACAAGTACACGTTCGTCGTGTCGCCCGGTGCCAACAAGACCCAGATCAAGCAGGCCGTCGAGGCGGTCTTCTCGGTCAAGGTCGAGTCCGTCAACACGCTCAACCGTCAGGGCAAGCGCAAGCGCTCCAAGACGGGCTTTGGCAAGCGCAAGGACACCAAGCGCGCCATCGTGACGCTGGCTGAGGGCAACCGCATCGACATCTTCGGTGGTCCGGTCTCCTAACGGAGATCGTGATCGTCGATAAGGACGAGGACGAGAGAGCCAAATGGGCATCCGCAAGTACAAGCCGACTACGCCGGGCCGTCGTGGCTCCAGCGTGGCCGACTTCGTAGAGATCACGCGGTCCACGCCGGAGAAGTCGCTGGTTCGCCCCCTGCACAGCAAGGGCGGCCGTAACAACGCCGGTCGGATCACCGTTCGCCACCAGGGTGGCGGCCACAAGCGCGCCTACCGCGTGATCGACTTCCGTCGTCACGACAAGGACGGCGTGCCGGCCAAGGTCGCGCACATCGAGTACGACCCGAACCGCACCGCGCGCATCGCGCTCCTGCACTACGCGGACGGCGAGAAGCGCTACATCATCGCGCCGCGCGGCATCGCGCAGGGTGACCGGATCGAGAACGGCGCTGGCGCCGACATCAAGCCGGGCAACAACCTGCCGCTTCGCAACATCCCGGTCGGTACGACCATCCACGCGGTGGAGCTGCGTCCCGGTGGCGGTGCCAAGATGGCCCGCTCCGCCGGTGCCGGCATCCAGCTGCTGGCGCGTGAGGGCAAGATGGCGCACCTGCGCATGCCCTCCGGCGAGATCCGCCTGGTCGACGCGCGCTGCCGCGCGACCGTCGGCGAGGTCGGCAACGCCGAGCAGTCGAACATCAACTGGGGCAAGGCCGGCCGTATGCGCTGGAAGGGCGTCCGCCCGACCGTGCGTGGTGTCGCCATGAACCCGATCGACCACCCGCACGGTGGTGGTGAGGGTAAGACCTCTGGTGGTCGCCACCCGGTCTCGCCGTGGGGCCAGAAGGAGGGTCGCACCCGTCGCCCGAAGAAGGCGTCGGACGCTCTCATCGTGCGCCGCCGCAAGACCAACAAGAAGCGCTAGGAGCAGGTCAGATGCCGCGCAGTCTCAAGAAGGGCCCCTTCATCGACGGCCACCTTCTCAAGAAGGTGGACGCGCAGAACGAGGCGGGTACCCAGAACGTCATCAAGACCTGGTCCCGTCGCTCCGTGATCTTCCCGGCCATGCTCGGCCACACGATCGCGGTGCACGATGGCCGTAAGCACGTCCCGGTGTTCGTCACCGAGTCGATGGTCGGCCACAAGCTCGGCGAGTTCGCGCCGACGCGCACGTTCCGCGGTCACGTCAAGGACGACCGCAAGTCGAAGCGTCGCTAGTCGCCAGCGAGATTACCGACTCAATGACTTACACCAGCAAGGGGACAACCATGGAAGCCAGGGCCCAGGCGCGGTACATCCGCGTCACGCCCATGAAGGCCCGCCGCGTGGTGGACCTCATCCGTGGCCTGCCGGCCACGGAGGCCCAGGCCGTCCTGCGTTTCGCTCCGCAGGCAGCCACCGTGCCCGTCGGCAAGGTGCTCGACAGCGCCATTGCCAACGCCGCGCACAACTACAACCACTCCAACGTGGACGACCTCGTCATCAGCGAGGCGTATGTTGACGAGGGCCCGACCCTGAAGCGGTTCCGTCCGCGTGCGCAGGGTCGTGCCTTCCGGATCCGCAAGCGGACCAGCCACATCACCGTGGTCGTCAGCAGCAAGGAAGGGACCCGGTAATGGGCCAGAAGGTTAACCCGCACGGGTTCCGCCTTGGCATCAGCACGGACTTCAAGTCCCGCTGGTACGCCGACAAGCTGTACAAGGACTACGTCAAGGAAGACGTCGCCATTCGTCGCATGATGACGAAGGGCATGGAGCGCGCCGGCATCTCCAAGGTCGAGATCGAGCGCACCCGCGACCGCGTCCGCGTTGACATCCACACCGCCCGCCCCGGCATCGTCATCGGCCGCCGTGGCACCGAGGCCGACCGCATCCGCGGCGACCTCGAGAAGCTGACCGGCAAGCAGGTCCAGCTGAACATCCTCGAGGTCAAGAACCCCGAGCTGGACGCCCAGCTCGTGGCTCAGGGCGTCGCGGAGCAGCTGTCCTCGCGCGTGTCCTTCCGTCGTGCCATGCGCAAGTCGATGCAGGGCACCATGAAGTCCGGCGCCAAGGGCATCAAGGTCCAGTGCTCCGGTCGTCTCGGCGGCGCCGAGATGAGCCGTTCGGAGTTCTACCGCGAGGGCCGTGTGCCGCTGCACACCCTGCGCGCGAACGTCGACTACGGCTTCTTCGAGGCCAAGACGACCTTCGGCCGCATCGGTGTGAAGGTCTGGATCTACAAGGGCGACGTCAAGAACATCGCCGAGGTCCGCGCTGAGAACGCCGCTGCCCGCTCGGGCAACCGCCCGGCCCGTCCCGAGGGTGGTCGTCCCGCCCGCGGTGGCGAGCGCCGTGGTGGCGAGCGCGGTGGCCGTGGCCGTCGCCCCGCCGCTGCCGAGGCCTCCGCGGCCCCGGTCGCCGAGGCTCCGGCTGCCGAGAACACCGGAACGGAGGCCTGACACCAATGCTGATCCCCCGTCGGGTCAAGCACCGCAAGCAGCACCACCCCAAGCGCCGTGGCGCTGCCAAGGGTGGCACCGAGCTCGCCTTCGGCGAGTACGGCATCCAGGCCGTCACCCCGGCCTACGTGACGAACCGGCAGATCGAGTCCGCTCGTATCGCCGTCACCCGTCACATCAAGCGTGGCGGCAAGGTCTGGATCAACATCTACCCGGACCGTCCGCTCACCAAGAAGCCGGCCGAGACCCGCATGGGTTCCGGTAAGGGTTCGCCCGAGTGGTGGATCGCGAACGTGCACCCGGGTCGGGTCATGTTCGAGCTGTCGTACCCCAACGAGAAGGTGGCTCGTGAGGCGCTGACCCGCGCTGCTCACAAGCTCCCGATGAAGTGCCGGATCATCCGGCGCGAGGCAGGTGAGAGCTGATGTCGGCCGGCACCAAGGCTGCTGACCTCCGCGAGCTGGACAACGAGGGTCTCGTTGCCAAGCTCCGTGAGGCCAAGGAGGAGCTGTTCAACCTCCGCTTCCAGGCGGCGACCGGGCAGCTCGACAACCACGGACGGCTCAAGCTCGTCCGTAAGGACATCGCGCGGATCTACACCCTGATGCGCGAGCGCGAGCTGGGCATCGAGACGGTGGAGAACGCCTGATGACTGAGAACACCAACGAGACGCGCGGTTTCCGCAAGACCCGTGAGGGTCTCGTCGTCAGCGACAAGATGGACAAGACCGTCGTCGTCGCCGTCGAGGACCGCGTCAAGCACGCTCTGTACGGCAAGGTCATCCGCCGTACGAACAAGCTGAAGGCGCACGACGAGGCGAACGCCTGCGGCATCGGCGACCGGGTCCTCCTCGCGGAGACCCGCCCGCTGTCCGCGACGAAGCGCTGGCGCGTCGTCGAGATCCTCGAGAAGGCCAAGTAACGAAGTTGATGCGGTACGGCCGTATGTGCACCAGGCCCCTCGTGGGCGCTGGTGTGAGCAGCGGCCGGCCCGTCAGCTCTCGTTGACGATCAGGAGAAAGCTGTGATCCAGCAGGAGTCGCGACTGCGAGTCGCCGACAACACGGGCGCGAAGGAAATCCTTTGCATCCGCGTTCTCGGTGGTTCCGGTCGCCGCTACGCCGGTATCGGGGACGTCATCGTCGCGACCGTCAAGGACGCGATCCCCGGCGGTTCGGTGAAGAAGGGTGACGTCGTCAAGTGCGTCGTCGTCCGTACCGTGAAGTCGCGTCGTCGTCCGGATGGCTCGTACATCCGCTTCGACGAGAACGCCGCGGTCGTTCTGAAGAACACCGATGGTGACCCCCGTGGCACCCGCATCTTCGGCCCGGTGGGCCGCGAGCTGCGCGACAAGAAGTTCATGAAGATCATCTCGCTTGCGCCGGAGGTGCTCTAACCCATGGCGAACAGCATGAAGATCAAGAAGGGTGACCTGGTTCAGGTCATCACCGGCAAGGACCGCGGCAAGCAGGGCAAGGTCATCCAGGCCATGCCCGCCGAGAACAAGGTCCTGGTCGAGGGTGTGAACCGGGTCAAGAAGCACACCAAGCCGGGCCCGGGCACTCAGGGTGGCATCGTCACCGTCGAGGCCCCGGTGCACGTCTCCAACGTCCAGCTGGTCGTGGAGAAGGACGGCAAGAAGGTCGTCACCCGCGTTGGCTACCGCTTCGATGACGAGGGCAACAAGATCCGCGTTGCCAAGCGAACCGGTGAGGACATCTGATGTCTGAGACGACTGTTGAGAAGGTGACCCCCCGTCTCAAGGAGCGTTACAACTCCGAGATCAAGGGTCAGCTGCAGGAGCAGTTCTCGTACGAGAACGTCATGCTGACGCCCGGCCTGGTCAAGGTCGTCGTCAACATGGGTGTCGGCGAGGCCGCCCGTGACAGCAAGCTGATCGAGGGCGCGATCCGCGACCTGACCGCGATCACCGGTCAGAAGCCGGCCGTGACCAAGGCTCGCAAGTCCATCGCGCAGTTCAAGCTGCGCGAGGGCCAGCCGATCGGCACGCACGTCACCCTCCGTGGTGACCGCATGTGGGAGTTCCTGGACCGTCTGGTTTCGCTGGCCCTGCCGCGAATCCGTGACTTCCGTGGCCTCTCCCCGAAGCAGTTCGACGGCCGTGGCAACTACACCTTCGGTCTGACCGAGCAGGTTATGTTCCACGAGATCGACCAGGACAAGGTCGACCGTCAGCGCGGTATGGACATCACCGTCGTGACCACCGCTCAGACCGACGACGAGGGCCGGGCGCTCCTGCGTGCTCTGGGCTTCCCGTTCAAGGAGGCGTGAGCCAATGGCGAAGAAGTCCCTCATCGCGAAGTCCGAGCGCAAGCCGAAGTTCGGCGTCCGGGCCTACACCCGGTGCCAGCGCTGCGGCCGTCCGCACTCGGTGTACCGCAAGTTCGGCCTCTGCCGTGTGTGCCTTCGTGAGATGGCGCACCGCGGCGAGCTGCCGGGCGTGACCAAGAGCTCCTGGTAGTCCAGGACCTCGCGGTAACGCCATAGCGAAGCAGGTGTGCCCGACCCCACAGCGCCCCTTTTTGGGGCTGCGTACGGAATCCCGTAGGGTAGTGAGGTCGGGCCCCCTGTCGCGGGAGCTCCATAGCTGCCGTCGACCCTCTTCGGAGGGCTCGCACCCAGTCTTACGACGCCGCAGGTCCCCTGCGTCTGTGCCCCCGCCGCACTCCTCGGAGTGCGGCGGGGGGACCTGGCGCGGAGAAACCACGGCGAGAGAGGCCTGAGGCCATCATGACCATGACCGACCCCATCGCAGACATGCTCACGCGTCTGCGTAACGCTAACTCGGCGTACCACGACTCCGTGGCGATGCCGGCCAGCAAGATCAAGGCGCACGTCGCCGAGATCCTGCAGCAGGAGGGGTACATCTCCTCCTACAAGGTTGAGGAGCCCGTTGAGGGCGAGGTCGGCAAGAAGCTGACCATCGAGCTCAAGTTCGGCCCCAACCGTGAGCGCTCGATCGCTGGCATCAAGCGGATCAGCAAGCCGGGCCTGCGGGTCTACGCAAAGTCCACCAACCTGCCGAAGGTGCTCGGCGGCCTGGGCGTGGCGATCATCTCCACGTCCTCGGGTCTCCTCACCGACAAGCAGGCCGCCAAGAAGGGCGTAGGCGGAGAAGTTCTCGCCTACGTCTGGTAATTCGGGAAACGGAGGTACAGCAATGTCGCGCATTGGACGGCTGCCCATCCAGGTCCCCGCTGGCGTGGACGTCACCATCGATGGCCAGGCGGTCTCGGTGAAGGGCCCGAAGGGCTCCCTCACCCACGTTGTCGCCGCGCCGATCGAGATCGGTAAGGGCGAGGACGGCACGCTGCTCGTCACCCGCCCCAACGACGAGCGTCTGTCGAAGGCCCTGCACGGCCTTTCCCGCACGCTGGTGGCGAACATGATCACCGGCGTGACCGCGGGCTACCGCAAGTCGCTGGAGATCAGCGGTGTCGGCTACCGAGTTCTGGCGAAGGGCTCCGACATGGAGTTCCAGCTGGGCTACAGCCACCCGATCCTGGTCGAGGCCCCCGAGGGCATCTCCTTCGTCGTCGAGTCGGCCACCAAGTTCCACGTGGACGGCATCGACAAGCAGAAGGTCGGCGAGGTCGCCGCGAAGATCCGCAAGCTGCGCAAGCCCGACCCGTACAAGGCCAAGGGCGTCAAGTACGCGGGCGAGGTCATCCGCCGCAAGGTCGGAAAGAGTGGTAAGTAAGCGATGAGCGTCTCTGTCAAGATCGGCAAGGGCAACGCCTACAAGAGCGCCGCTCGCAAGCGCCGCGCGATCCGCGTTCGCAAGCGCGTCGTCGGCACCGAGGTGCGTCCGCGCCTCGTCGTGACGCGTTCGAACCGTCACATGGTCGCCCAGGTCATCGACGACGCCAAGGGTCACACCCTGGCGTCGGCGTCCACCCTCGACGTGTCCATCAAGGGCGCCGAGGGCGACAAGACCGAGCTGGCCAAGAAGGTCGGGAGCCTGGTCGCCGAGCGCGCCAAGGCCGCCGGCATCGAGTCGGTCGTCTTCGACCGCGCGGGCAACCGGTACGCCGGCCGCATCGCCGCCCTGGCGGACGCGGCCCGCGAGGCCGGGCTCGACTTCTAAGCCGCTCGTCGACTCAGTCGACGGACGTAATCGAGAGAGGTAATTCCAATGGCTGGACCCCAGCGCCGCGGTAGCGGCGCCGGCGGTGGCACCGGCGGTGGCGAGCGGCGCGACCGTAAGCGTGACGACCGGGGCAATGCCCCCGCCGTCGAGAAGACCGCTTACGTCGAGCGCGTTGTCGCGATCAACCGTGTCGCCAAGGTTGTCAAGGGTGGTCGTCGTTTCAGCTTCACCGCGCTGGTCGTGGTGGGCGACGGTGACGGCACCGTGGGTGTCGGTTACGGGAAGGCGAAGGAGGTTCCGGCCGCCATCGCCAAGGGTGTTGAGGAGGCCAAGAAGAACTTCTTCAAGGTCCCCCGTATCCAGGGCACCATCCCGCACCCGATCCAGGGTGAGAAGGCCGCCGGCGTCGTGCTCCTGAAGCCCGCCGCCCCCGGTACCGGTGTTATCGCCGGTGGTCCGGTGCGCGCCGTCCTGGAGTGCGCCGGCATTCACGACATCCTGTCGAAGTCGCTCGGCTCGGACAACGCGATCAACATCGTGCACGCCACCGTGGCTGCTCTGAAGGGCCTCGTGCGCCCCGAGGAGATCGCTGCCCGTCGTGGCCTGCCGCTGGAGGACGTGGCTCCCGCAGCTCTGCTGCGGGCTCGTGCTGCAGGGGTGAGCGCCTGATGGCTCGCCTGAAGATCACGCAGACCAAGTCGTACATCGGCAGCAAGCAGAATCACCGTGACACCCTGCGTTCGCTTGGTCTCAAGCGCATGCACGACGTCGTGGTGAAGGAGGACCGTCCCGAGATCCGCGGGATGGCCCACACGGTCCGTCACCTGGTGACGGTTGAGGAGGTGGACTGATCATGGGCGAGAACCCGATCAAGATCCACAACCTGCGTCCCGCCCCGGGTGCCAAGACCGACAAGATCCGCGTGGGTCGTGGTGAGGGCTCCAAGGGTAAGACCGCTGGTCGTGGTACCAAGGGCACCAAGGCCCGCTACCAGGTTCCGCAGCGCTTCGAGGGTGGCCAGATGCCGCTCCACATGCGCCTGCCGAAGCTGAAGGGCTTCAAGAACCCGTTCAAGATCACGTTCCAGGTCGTCAACCTCGACAAGCTGGCCGAGCTCTACCCGCAGGGTGGAGAGGTCACCGTCGAGGACCTGGTCGCCAAGGGCGCGGTTCGCAAGAACTCCCTCGTCAAGGTGCTCGGCACCGGCGAGATCTCGGTCGCGCTGCAGGTGACGGTTGACGCCGTCTCCGGCTCCGCCGCCGAGAAGATCACCGCCGCCGGCGGTACCGTCACCGAGCTCGTCTGAGCCCGCTGACTTCGGTGCGAGCCCCGCACCTCCTTCGGGAGGTGCGGGGCTCGCGCGTTTTCCGGGCATTCCGTTGACGTGCCCTCGTTCTTTTGTGTGGCAAACCCGGGCATCCCGTACCCCGTGAGTGGGGGACGGGCGGTACGCGCTTCTTCCGAGTGGCCGCGCACTGTTAGAGTCCGTGGAGTTCCCTTGTAGGCTGCGCGTAGGCTCGCCTGTGCCGTCTGTACGGGAGCCCGTACCGCCAAAACTCCCATTCAGGACCGACCCTCCCGCCGACGACGCGCGGGAGGCGCAGGAGGCACCGTGCTCAGTGCGTTCGCGCGGGCGTTCCAGACGCCCGACCTGCGCAAGAAGCTGCTGTTCACGCTGGGCATCATGGTGCTGTTCCGCCTGGGCTCACACATCCCGATCCCCGGCGTGAGCTTCACGGCCGTGAACGAGTGTGTGAAGGAGACCAAGAACAGCGGCCTCTTCGGGCTCGTCAACCTGTTCAGCGGCGGCGCGCTCCTCCAGCTGACGATCTTCGCGCTCGGCATCATGCCGTACATCACCGCGAGCATCATCCTCCAGCTCCTCACGGTCGTGATCCCGCGACTGGAGGCACTGAAGAAGGAGGGGCAGGCCGGCCAGACGAAGATCACCCAGTACACCCGCTACCTGACCATCGCGCTCGCCGTGCTCCAGGGCACCGGCATCGTGGCGACGGCCTCCAGCGGCGCGCTGTTCTCCGGCTGCCCGGTGGGCAACCAGATCGTCCCGGACACGAGCGTGTTCCGGATCGCGGTCATGGTGATCACGATGACCGCCGGCACCACGGTGATCATGTGGCTGGGCGAGCTGATCACCGACCGCGGCATCGGCAACGGCATGTCGCTGCTGATCTTCACCTCGATCGCCGCGCAGTTCCCGTCCTCGATGTGGGCGATCAAGACCTCCGGCACCATCGGTGGCGGCTGGGTCGAGTTCCTGTCCGTGGTCGCGGTCGGCGTCATCGTCGTGATGCTGGTCATCTTCGTCGAGCAGGCCCAGCGCCGGATCCCGGTGCAGTACGCGAAGCGGATGATCGGCCGCCGGGCGTTCGGCGGCACCTCGACCTACATCCCGCTCAAGGTGAACCAGGCCGGTGTCATCCCGGTCATCTTCGCCTCGTCGCTGCTGTACATCCCGGCCCTGGTGGTCCAGCTGACCAACAGCCAGGCGGGCTGGGCCACGTGGATCCGGACGAACTTCGTCAAGGGTGACCACCCGGTCTACATGGCGACGTACTTCCTGCTGATCGTCTTCTTCGCCTTCTTCTACGTCGCGATCTCCTTCAACCCCGAAGAAGTTGCCGACAATATGAAGAAGTATGGTGGCTTCATCCCGGGCATCCGGGCCGGTCGGCCGACGGCCGAGTACCTGAACTACGTGCTGACCCGCATCACGTGGCCGGGTTCGCTCTACCTGGGCCTGATCGCGTTGATCCCGATGATCGCCCTGGTCGCCTTCGGACAGCAGACCAACTTCCCGTTCGGCGGCACCAGCGTGCTCATCGTCGTCGGCGTCGGACTCGAAACTGTGAAGCAGATCGAGAGCCAGCTCCAGCAGCGCAATTACGAAGGGTTCCTCCGCTGATGCGTATCGTCCTCGTTGGTCCTCCCGGGGCCGGGAAGGGTACTCAGGCGCACCTGCTCGCCAAGACCCTGTCCATTCCCCACATCTCCACCGGCGACCTGTTCCGCGCCAACATCGGTCAGGGCACCCCGCTGGGGCTCGAGGCCAAGAGCTACATGGACGCGGGCCGCCTGGTGCCGGATGAGGTCACCATCGGGATGGCCAAGGACCGCATGCTCCAGGAGGACGCCGCGGGCGGCTTCCTGCTCGACGGCTTCCCCCGCAACCTCGGCCAGGCCAAGGCGCTCGACGAGTTCCTCGCCGAGCAGGGGATCAAGCTGGACGGCGTGCTGGACCTGGAGGTCCCCGAGGACGAGGTGGTCCGCCGGATCGCCGGCCGCCGCCTGTGCCGCAACGACGGGGGCCACGTCTTCCACGTGGACTACAACCCGCCGAAGGCCGACGGCGTCTGCGACGAGTGCGGCGGCGAGCTGTACCAGCGTTCGGACGACACCGAGGACAAGGTGCGCACCCGGCTGGAGGTCTACCACACGGAGACCGAGCCGATCATCGACTACTACGCCCAGCAGGGCCTGGTGGCGACCATCTCGGCCCTCGGCAAGGTGGACGAGGTCACCCGGCGCGCGATCGAGGCGCTGAAGCAGGACAACTGAGTTTCCCGGCGACGCCGTACGGCCGCGCTCCCCGATCCCGGGCGGCGCGGCCGTACGGCGTCGTACGGTGGTAGGCAGTGGCAAACAGAACGTGGAAGGCGTGACCAGATGGTGGAGATCAAGACCCCCGAGCAGATCGCGAAGATGCGAGCGGCCGGGCTGGTCGTCGCCGAGGCGCTGAAGGCCTGCCGGGAGGCGGTCGCCCCGGGAGTGACCACCCAGGAGCTCAACGACATCGCGGACAAGGTCATCACCGACCACGGTGCGACCTCCAACTTCCGGGCCGACCACGGTGGTCTGTGGTTCCCCGGGGTGATCTGCGCCTCGGTGAACAACGAGGTCGTGCACGGCATCCCCGGTGACCGGGTGCTCCAGGAGGGCGACGTCATCTCGATCGACTGCGGCGCCATCCTGGACGGCTGGCACGGCGACTCGGCGATCACCGTGGCGGTCGGCGAGGTCCGGCCCGAGGTCGAGATGCTGAGCCGGGTGACCGAGGGCTCGATGTGGGCCGGCATCGCCCAGATGAAGAAGAACAACCGCCTGGTGGACGTCTCCAAGGCGATCGAGGGCTTCATCCGCCGCCAGCCGCTGCCCCCCAAGGGCAAGTGGGGCATCACCGAGGGCTACGGCGGCCACGGCATCGGCACCGCGATGCACATGGAGCCGCACGTGCTGAACTACGTCGAGCGCGGCCGCGGCAAGGGCCCGAAGCTGATCCCCGGCACCGTGCTGGCGATCGAGCCGATGGTCTCGCTGGGCACCCCGCACACCGCCGTGCTGGAGGACGACTGGACGGTCGTCACCAACGACGGCACCTGGGCCTCGCACTGGGAGCACTCGGTGGCCGTCACCGAGGAGGGTCCGCTGGTGCTGACCGCCTTCGACGGCGGCAAGGCGGAGCTCGCGAAGCTGGGCATCACCGCCGCGCCGGACCCGCTCGGTTAGTCATCGGAAGGTCGGCCGAGCGGCCAACTTCCGCTGCTGACAAGGGATCAGGGCCCTGGAGGTTTGGACCTCCAGGGCTTTTGTCCTATTTTTATCGGCTGACAGTGGCTTCAGCAGCTTCGATTGATCGGGAGAGTGCAGTGCTCAAGGGATTCCGCGACTTCATGATGCGCGGCAACGTGGTCGACATGGCGGTCGGTGTGGTCATCGGCGCCGCGTTCACCGCGGTGGTGACCGGCTTCGTGTCGGCCTTCCTCACCCCGCTGGTCGGCGTGGTGGTCGGCGCGGCCGGCGACTTCAGCTCGTACAAGGCGACGGTGGCCGGGGTCACCTTCCCGTACGGCCAGTTCCTCAACGTGCTGATCGCCTTCGTGATGACCGCGGCGGTGCTGTACTTCTGCGTCGTGCTGCCGATCACCAAGGCGACCGCGCGGTACCTGCCGAAGAAGCCGAAGACCCCCAAGCGGCCCTGCCCCGAGTGCCTGACCGAGATCCCCGAGGCCGCCCGCCGCTGCTCCGCCTGCACCGCCCACGTCGAGCCGCTGAAGCTCACCGCCGGGTTCTGACCGGCCGGGACGTGACGGTGGCCGCCTTCGGGAGTACCCCGTTTTGGCCCACCGGACGCGCTGGCGTAGGATGGACCGTCGGCTCACTCGTAGCGTGCTTCAGCACGCCCTCTTCCCTTCGGGGGCGGGGTGAACCCAGGTTCGCACGAGCGTGCCGCATACGGTAGCCGGTCCCGGAAGGTGGATCTCGCAGTTCATGGCTAAGAAGCAAGGCGCCATTGAGATCGAGGGCACCGTGATCGAGTCTCTTCCGAACGCGATGTTCAGGGTCGAGCTGCAGAACGGTCACAAGGTCCTCGCGCACATCAGTGGCAAGATGCGCATGCACTACATCCGCATCCTGCCGGACGACCGGGTCGTCGTGGAGCTCAGCCCCTACGACCTCACGCGCGGGCGGATCGTCTACCGCTACAAGTAAGAACGTCAGATCTAGACCCGGAGAACCTGAACATGAAGGTCAAGCCGAGCGTCAAGAAGATCTGCGACAAGTGCAAGGTGATCCGCCGTCACGGCCGGGTCATGGTGATCTGCGACAACCTGCGCCACAAGCAGCGCCAGGGCTGATCTCGCCCCCGCATTTCTCGTAGTACTTCGCGCGACGCGAAAACGTCATAAGCGGGCTACCCGATCCGCCCCCACGAAGGGACGGACTGCCACCCCCGGTCAGAGGCCGGGGCTCCATCGTCGAGAGGCGAAGGAGTAGGTAGCACGCAAGACCTCTGAAGAAGCACAGGAGCCTTGAATGGCACGCCTCGCCGGCGTTGATCTCCCCCGTGAGAAGCGGATCGAGATCGCCCTCACCTACGTGTACGGCATCGGCCGTACCCGCGCCCAGCAGACCCTGGCCGAGACCGGTGTCAACCCGGATGTCCGCGTTCGCGACATCACCGAGGAAGACCTCGTCAAGCTGGGCCAGTACATCGACGCCAACTACACGGTCGAGGGTGACCTCCGCCGTGAGGTGGCCGCCGACATCCGCCGCAAGGTCGAGATCGGCTGCTACGAGGGTCTGCGTCACCGCCGCGGCCTGCCGGTCCGCGGTCAGCGCACCCACACCAACGCGCGTACCCGCAAGGGCCCGCGTCGCGCGATCGCCGGTAAGAAGAAGCCGGGCAAGAAGTAGTCCGTCCCGTAACCGGACATCCCTCCGGCCCGCGGGTCAGCGGACCGACCACCTCAGTAGGAGAACAGACTTATGCCCCCCAAGGGTCGTCAGGCTGCCGGCGCGAAGAAGATCCGCCGCAAGGAAAAGAAGAACGTCGCTCACGGCCACGCGCACATCAAGAGCACGTTCAACAACACCATCGTTTCGATCACCGACCCCGCGGGCAACGTGATCTCCTGGGCCTCCGCCGGCCACGTCGGCTTCAAGGGCTCGCGCAAGTCCACCCCGTTCGCCGCGCAGATGGCCGCCGAGGCCGCTGCCCGTCGCGCGCAGGAGCACGGCATGCGCAAGGTTGACGTCTTCGTCAAGGGTCCGGGCTCCGGCCGCGAGACCGCGATCCGCTCGCTCCAGGCCACCGGCCTGGAGGTCGGCTCGATCCAGGACGTCACCCCCACCCCGCACAACGGCTGCCGTCCGCCGAAGCGCCGCCGCGTCTGACGCAGCGCCTTCGGGCTCGCAGTTCTCGCTCCAACCACGTACGGGGTCCCACGCAGTGATTCGTCGCTGCTTGCGGGACCCCGTACGCTTGGTCCTGTCGGCATCAAATAGTGGGTGCCGAAGACAACCGGAGGAACATCCCCCATGCTTATCGCTCAGCGCCCCTCGCTGACCGAAGAGGTCGTCGACGAGTTCCGCTCGCGGTTCGTGATCGAGCCGCTGGAGCCGGGCTTCGGCTACACCCTCGGCAACTCCCTGCGCCGCACGCTCCTGTCGTCGATCCCGGGTGCCGCTGTCACCAGCATCCGCATCGACGGCGTCCTGCACGAGTTCACCACCGTGCCGGGCGTCAAGGAGGACGTGACCGACCTCATCCTCAACATCAAGCAGCTGGTCGTCTCCTCGGAGCACGACGAGCCGGTCGTGATGTACCTGCGCAAGCAGGGCCCGGGTGTCGTCACCGCCGCCGACATCGCCCCGCCGGCGGGTGTCGAGGTGCACAACCCGGAGCTGGTCCTCGCCACGCTGAACGGCAAGGGCAAGCTGGAGATGGAGCTGACCGTCGAGCGCGGTCGCGGCTACGTCTCCGCCGTCCAGAACAAGGCCTCCGGCCAGGAGATCGGCCGCATCCCGGTCGACTCGATCTACAGCCCCGTGCTGAAGGTCACCTACAAGGTCGAGGCGACCCGTGTCGAGCAGCGGACCGACTTCGACAAGCTGATCGTCGACGTCGAGACCAAGCCCGCCATGCGTCCGCGCGACGCCATGGCCTCGGCCGGCAAGACCCTGGTGGAGCTGTTCGGTCTCGCCCGCGAGCTGAACATCGACGCCGAGGGCATCGACATGGGCCCGTCCCCGACGGACGCCGCCCTGGCCGCCGACCTGGCGCTGCCGATCGAGGAGCTGGAGCTCACCGTCCGCTCCTACAACTGCCTCAAGCGCGAGGGCATCCACACCGTGGGTGAGCTCGTCGCCCGCTCCGAGGCCGACCTGCTCGACATCCGCAACTTCGGTGCGAAGTCGATCGACGAGGTCAAGGCGAAGCTGGCCGGCATGGGCCTGGCCCTCAAGGACAGCCCGCCCGGGTTCGACCCGACCGCGGCCGCCGACGCCTTCGGCGCCGACGACCTGGACGACGCGGGTTACGCCGAGACCGAGCAGTACTAAGAGATTTGGCCGCGGGGGCGGCTCCACCGAGCCGCCCCCGTCGTCGTGAAAGTCGTGCGGGCAACAGTGCCCGTACGCCCGCTGCGGTACCTGATACGGCCGTAGTCGGAGATTCAAGGAGTCATCCATGCCGCGTCCCACCAAGGGTGCCCGCCTCGGCGGCGGCCCGCACCACGAGCCGCTGCTGCTCGCCGGTCTGTGCCGGGAGCTGTTCCAGTACGGCCGCATCACCACGACCGAGGCCAAGGCCCGTCGGATGCGCCCGCTGGCGGAGAAGCTGATCACCAAGGCGAAGAAGGGCGACATCCACAACCGTCGCCTGGTGCGCAAGACGATCACCGACATCGCCGTGCTGCACACCCTCTTCACCGAGATCGCGCCGCGCTACGAGAACCGCCCGGGTGGTTACACCCGTATCACCAAGATCGGTCCCCGTCGTGGCGACAACGCCCCGATGGCCGTGATCGAGCTGGTCGAGGCGCTGACCGTCGCGCAGACCGCCGTCGGCGAGGCCGAGGGCGCCACCAAGCGCGCCGTCAAGGAGGCCGACGCCAAGGTCGAGGCTCCGGCCGACGCCAAGGCCGACGAGGCCGCCGAGGCCGAGCAGGCCTGACACCGCTAGGTGTGGTCGCGGGCCCGCTCTCCCATCCGTGGGGGAGCGGGCCCGTTCCTTCTGTCTGGAGTGGATTGTGGTCAACGATTGCGCCGAGCAGCCGCCGGTGAAGGACGGCCCGGCCGACGGGTACGTCCGGGTCCGGCTCGATCTCGCCTACCAGGGCGCCGAGTTCTCCGGTTGGGCCCGCCAGCGCGGCGGCCGCCGGACGGTCCAGGAGGAGATCGAGACCGCGCTGCAGATCGTCACCCGCAGCCCCGAGTCGTTCCCGCTGACCGTGGCCGGGCGCACCGACGCCGGGGTGCACGCCCGCGGCCAGGTCGCGCACGTCGACCTGCCGGCCGAGCTGTGGGAGGCGCACCGCGAGAAGCTGCTGCGCCGGCTGGCCGGCCGACTGCCCGGGGACGTCCGGATCTACCGGGTCGGCGAGGCGCCGGCCGGGTTCGACGCCCGCTTCTCGGCGATCTGGCGCCGCTACGCCTACCGGGTCGCCGACCACCCCGGCGGGGTCGACCCGCTGCTGCGCGGGCACGTGCTCTGGCACGACCGCCCGCTGGACGTCGACCGGATGAACGAGGCCGCGAAGCTGCTGCTCGGCGAGCACGACTTCGCCGCGTACTGCAAGAAGCGCGAGGGCGCCACCACCATCCGCACCCTGCTGGAACTGCACTGGGACCGCGTCCCGGTGGACTCCTACGCCGCCCAGGAGGGCTCGCTGGCGGTCGCCACCGTCCGCGCCGACGCGTTCTGCCACAACATGGTCCGGGCGCTGGTCGGGGCGATGCTGCTGGTCGGCGACGGGCACCGGCCGGTGGAGTTCCCCGGCGAGGTGCTGGCCGGCGGGGTCCGCAACTCGGCCGTCAATGTGATCCGGCCGTACGGGCTCACCCTTGAGGAGGTCGGCTACCCGCCGGACGACCGGCTCGCCGAGCGGAACCGGCAGGCCAGGCGGATGCGCACACTGCCCGGTCAGCCGCCCGTCGCGTAATCCGTTTTGGCCGGGCGCGTCGGCTTGGGACAATCGTCCGCATGGGACACGTCGAGATTTCGCACCTGGAGTACTACCTGCCGGACGGGCGGGTGCTGTTCGACGACGCGTCCTTCCGGGTCGGTGAGGGCGCCGCGGTCGCCCTGGTCGGCGCCAACGGGGCCGGCAAGACCACCCTGCTGCGGATGATCGCGGGGGACCTCCAGCCGCACGGCGGCACGGTGACGATCAGCGGCGGGCTCGGCGTGATGCGCCAGTTCGTCGGCACCACCGGCCGCGAGGACGAGCGGGCCACCCCGGGTGCGCTGGCGTCGGACGCCTCGGTCCGCGACCTGCTGGTGTCCGTCGCCCCCGAGCGGATCGCCGTCGCCGCCCGTGCGGTGGACGCCGCCGAACTGGCGATGATCGCCCAGGACGACGAGAAGACCCAGATGGCCTACGCCCAGGCGCTCTCCGACTGGGCCGACGTCGGCGGCTACGACTACGAGACCGACTGGGACGTCTGCACCATGGCGGCCCTCGGGATGCCCTTCGACAAGGCCCAGTGGCGCGGCCTGAACACCCTCTCGGGCGGTGAGCAGAAGCGGCTCGTCCTGGAGGCGCTGCTGCGCGGCCCCGAGGAGGTGCTGCTGCTCGACGAGCCCGACAACTACCTGGACGTCCCGGCCAAGCGCTGGCTGGAGGAGGCCATCAAGGCCACCCCGAAGACGGTCCTGTTCATCTCGCACGACCGCGAGCTGCTGTCCCGCACCGCCGACAAGATCATCAGCGTCGAGACCGGCGCGGCCGGCAGCAGCGTCTGGGTGCACGGCGGCGGCTTCGCCACCTTCCACGAGGCCCGCAAGGCCCGCTTCGAGCGCTTCGAGGAACTGCGCCGCCGCTGGGACGAGGAGCACGCCAAGCTCAAGAAGCTGGTCGTCAACCTGCGCCAGGCCGCCTCCATCAGCCACGACATGGCCTCCCGCTACTCCGCCGCCCAGACCAGGCTGAAGAAGTTCGAGGACGCCGGCCCGCCGGAGGCGCCGCCGCGCGAGCAGAGCATCACCATGCGGCTCAAGGGCGGGCGGACGGGCGTCCGCGCCTTCACCGTGGAGCGGCTGGAGCTCACCGGCCTGATGAAGCCCTTCGACCTGGAGGTCTTCTACGGCGAGCGGGTCGGCGTGCTCGGCTCCAACGGCTCCGGCAAGTCGCACTTCCTGCGACTGCTGGCGGGCGACGGCAGCGTGGCGCACACCGGCAGCTGGAAGCTCGGCGCCCGGGTCGTCCCCGGCCACTTCCGGCAGACCCACGCCCACCCGGAGCTGTTCGGCCGGACGGTGCGCTCGATCATCGAGGAGGAGCACGCGCTCGGCCGGGGCGCCGCGATGAGCGCGCTGCGCCGCTACGAGCTGGACCGGCAGGAGGAGCAGCGGTTCGAGTCGCTGTCCGGTGGGCAGCAGGCCCGGCTGATGATCCTCAAGCTCGAACTCTCCGGCGTGACGGCCCTGTTGCTCGACGAGCCGACCGACAACCTGGACCTGGAGAGCGCCGAGGCGCTGCAGGCCGGGCTGGAGGCCTTCGACGGCACCGTGCTGTGCGTCACCCACGACCGCTGGTTCGCCAAGACCTTCGACCGCTTCCTGGTGTTCGGTGCGGACGGCCGGGTCTACGAGTCGCCCGAGCCGGTCTGGGACGTCAGCCGGGTGGAGCGCGAACGCTGAGTGGCGGGGTGGTCGGGTCAGCCGATTTTTGACCCCCACCCACTCGCCCGGTAACCTGGACGCTTGATGTGCGTATTGGCTCGCTCTATCTCACGTGAGAGGTCGGTACGCCGGAGACATCAGGTTCGACGACCAGCGGTCCCCCTTGAATTGCGTCCAAGGTTGGCCAGGCTGCTCTTCCGTCCCGGGTGCTCCTGTCAGGACTCACTCACTGAAAAGCGAAGGCTACGACCGTGCGTACGTACAGCCCCAAGCCCGGCGACGTCCAGCGTCAGTGGCACGTCATCGACGCGACCGACGTCGTGCTCGGCCGCCTGGCTTCCCAGGCCGCCAACCTCCTCCGGGGTAAGCACAAGGCGATCTACGCGCCGCACGTTGACACTGGTGACTTCGTCATCATCATCAACGCCGACAAGGTGCACCTGTCCGGTAACAAGAAGACCCAGAAGCTGGCCTACCGCCACTCGGGCTTCCCGGGCGGTCTGCGGTCGGTGCGCTACGACGACCTGCTGGCGAACAACCCGGAGAAGGCCGTCGAGAAGGCCATCAAGGGCATGGTTCCCAAGAACAGCCTGGGCCGCCAGATGCTCTCGAAGCTGAAGGTCTACTCGGGCGACCAGCACCCGCACGCTGCCCAGCAGCCGGTGCCGTTCGAGATCACCCAGGTCGCGCAGTAATTCGGCCACCAAGCCCCCCAACACTGAAAAGAGCTGAGGAACACCGTGGCCGAGACCACTGAAACCCTTGAGGTCGACTTCGACGAGGCCGTCGAGGCCGTCGAGGGCGAGTACACCTCCGAGGAGAGCTACACCTCCGAGTCCCTGGCCGGCCGCTTCGGCGAGGCCGTCCCCGGCGCAGGCCTCGGCCGTCGCAAGGAGGCGATCGCCCGCGTGCGCATCGTCCCCGGCACCGGCCAGTGGAAGATCAACGGCCGCACCCTGGAGGGCTACTTCCCCAACAAGGTGCACCAGCAGACCGTGAACGAGCCCTTCAAGCTCCTCGAGCTTGACGGCCGTTACGACGTCGTCGCCCGCATCTCCGGTGGCGGCGTCTCCGGCCAGGCCTACGCGCTGCGCCTCGGCGTGGCCCGTGCCCTGAACGAGGCCGACGTGGACAACAACCGCGCCGCCCTCAAGAAGGCCGGCTTCCTGATGCGTGACGCCCGCGCCGTCGAGCGCAAGAAGGCCGGTCTCAAGAAGGCCCGCAAGGCGCCGCAGTACAGCAAGCGCTAGTCGCTCCCTGGGGGTGCGGTCCGCCCTGGCGGCGCACCCCCTGGTTGCGCGAACCGTCGCCCCGGAGTACCACGTGTACTCCGGGGCGACGTGTTCCCCGGCTATCGTGCGGCGGCCGGGTGCCATCGGTTGGGTTCCGAGCAGTGGTGATGGAGGACGGGACAGTGGGACGACTCTTCGGTACGGACGGCGTGCGCGGGGTGGCCAACGAGGGCCTGACGGCCGAGCTGGCGCTCGGGCTGTCGGTCGCGGCGGCCCATGTGCTCGGCGAGGCCGGCGCCTTCGAGGGCCACCGGCCGGTCGCGGTGGTCGGCCGGGACCCGCGCGCCTCGGGCGAGTTCCTGGAGGCCGCCGTCATCGCCGGTCTGGCGAGTGCCGGCGTCGACGTGCTCCGGGTCGGCGTGCTGCCGACCCCGGCCGTCGCGTACCTCACCGGCGCGCTCGGCGCCGACTTCGGCGTGATGCTCTCCGCCAGCCACAACGCGATGCCCGACAACGGCATCAAGTTCCTCGCCCGCGGCGGCCACAAGCTGGACGACCGCATCGAGGACGCGATCGAGACCCACTACCGCACGCACACGCTCGGCGGCGAGGACTGGAACCGTCCGACCGGCGCCGCCGTCGGACGGGTGCGCGAGTACACCGAGGGCTTCGACAAGTACGTCGCCCACCTGATCGGCGTGCTGCCCAACCGCCTCGACGGCATCAAGGTCGTCATCGACGGCGCCCACGGCGCGGCCGCCTACGTGGCCCCCGAGGCCTTCGCCCGGGCCGGCGCCGAGGTCGTCCACACCCTGGGGGCGGAGCCCACCGGCCTCAACATCAACGACGGCGTCGGCTCCACCCACCTGGACCGGCTGCGGGCCGCCATGACGGAGTACCGCGCCGACCTCGGCATCGCCCTGGACGGCGACGCCGACCGCTGCCTGGCCGCCGACGCGGACGGCAACGAGGTGGACGGCGACCAGATCATCGCCATCCTGGCCGTCGCCATGAAGGACGCCGGCACCCTGCGCCGCAACACCGCGGTGGCCACCGTGATGTCCAACCTCGGCTTCAAGCTGGCGATGGAGCGCGAGGGCGTCGAGCTGGTGGAGACCGCCGTCGGCGACCGCTACGTGCTGGAGGCGATGAAGGAGCACGGCTTCGCGCTGGGCGGCGAGCAGTCCGGCCACGTCATCCTGCTCGACCACGCCACCACCGGCGACGGCACCCTGACCGGCCTCATGCTGGGCGCCCGGCTGGCCGCCACCAAGCAGCCGCTGGCCGACCTGGCCGCCGTGATGACCCGTCTGCCGCAGCAGCTGATCAACGTCAAGGGCGTCGACAAGAGCCGGGTGAACACCAGCGTCGAGCTGGCCGCCGCGGTCGCCGGGGCCGAGGCCGAACTGGGCTCCACCGGCCGGGTGCTGCTGCGCTCGTCCGGCACCGAGCCGCTGGTCCGGGTCATGGTCGAGGCCGCCGACCCGGTGCAGGCCGAGGCCGTCGCGCAGCGGCTGGCCGAGGCCGTGCGGACGCACCTGGGCTGAGCCCGGCACGACGGAAGGGGCCCCCACCGCAGCGGGGGCCCCTTCCGTCGTGTTGGTGTCAGAGCTTGCGCAGCAGCGCCCGGCGGACCTTGTGGTCCGCCCCCTTCTGGAGGATCAGGGTGGCCCGGCCGCGGGTCGGCAGGACGTTCTCCAGCAGGTTCGGCTTGTTGATGGTGCGCCAGACCTGACGGCCGTACTCCATCGCCTCCTCCTCCGGCACCTCGGTGAAGCGGCGGAAGTAGGAGTTCGGGTCCTGGAAGGCGGTCTGCCGGAGCTTGCGGAAGCGGTCCAGGTACCAGTGCTCGATGTCGTCGGTGCGGGCGTCGACGTAGATCGAGAAGTCGAAGTAGTCGGCCACCGCCAGACGGGTGCGCCCGTCGGAGCCGGGCAGGGCCGGCTGGAGCACGTTCAGGCCCTCGACGATCAGGATGTCCGGGCGCTCCACGGTGAGCCGCTCGCCCTGCACGATGTCGTACACCAGGTGCGAGTACACCGGCGCGGTGACCCGCTCCTTGCCCGCCTTCACGTCCGCGACGAAGCGCGTCAGTGCCCGGCGGTCGTACGACTCCGGGAAGCCCTTGCGGGCCATCAGGCCGCGGCGGCGCAGCTCGGCGTTGGGCAGCAGGAAGCCGTCCGTGGTCACCAGTTCGACCCGGGGGTGCTCGGGCCAGCGGGCGAGCAGGGCCTGCAGCAGGCGGGCGGTGGTCGACTTGCCGACCGCGACCGAGCCGGCCACGCCGATGATGAACGGGGTGCGGGTGCGCTCGGTGTCCGGGGTGTCCAGGAACGTGCCCAGCGTGCCGCGCAGCTCGTGCGTGGCGTGGATGTACAGGTTCAGCAGCCGGGACAGCGGCAGGTAGACGTCGCGGACCTCGTCCAGGTCGAGGGCGGTACCGAGGCCACGTAGCCGTTCCACCTCCTCGGCGGTCAGCGGCAGCGGCGTACGCTCGCGCAGTGCGCTCCACTCGGCCCGGCTGAGGTCGACGTAGGGGGACGGCGACGGGCCGGGCGTGGCGGCGCCCCGCGTACAGAGTTCGGTCAGCACATGCTCCATTGTGAGCCGTGGCGGCGTTCACCGTGGTTGTGGTGTCGGTCACGCACTGTTCGCGGGAATCGGGAAAAGGGGCTCAGAACCGCCCTTATGCTGGCACGCATGTGCGGAATTGTTGGATACGTGGGCGCGCAGTCCGCCCTCGACGTAGTAATCGCAGGCCTGCAGCGACTGGAGTACCGGGGCTACGACTCGGCCGGTGTCGCGGTGCAGGCGCAGGACTCCGACGGGCAGTGGAGTCTGGTCACCGACAAGCGGGCCGGCAAGCTCGCCAACCTGGAGAAGTCGCTCGCCGAGACCCCTCTGCCCGGCGGCACCACCGGCATCGGCCACACCCGCTGGGCCACCCACGGCGGCCCGACGGACGCCAACGCCCACCCCCACCTGGACGACCACCTCCGGGTGGCCGTGGTGCACAACGGCATCATCGAGAACTTCGCCCAGCTGCGCGCCGAGATCGCCGAGCGCGGCCACACCCTCCGCTCCGAGACCGACACCGAGGTCGTCGCCCACCTGCTCGGCGAGGCCTACGAGGGTGACCTCGCGCAGGCCATGCGGGTGGTCTGCGGCCGCCTCGACGGCGCCTTCACCCTCGTCGCCGTGCACGCCGACGCGCCGGACGTGGTCGTCGGCGCCCGCCGCAACTCGCCGCTGGTGGTCGGGCGCGGAGAGGGCGAGAACTTCCTCGCCTCCGACGTCGCCGCGTTCATCGCGCACACCCGCGAGGCCGTCGAGCTGGGTCAGGACCAGGTCGTCGAACTGCGCCGGGACGGCGTCACGGTGACCAACTTCGACGGCACCCCGGCCGACGTGCGCGAGTACCACGTCGACTGGGACGCCTCGGCCGCCGAGAAGGGCGGCTACGACTACTTCATGCTCAAGGAGATCGCCGAGCAGCCGAAGGCCGTCGCCGACACCCTGCTCGGCCGGATCGGCACCGACGGCCGGCTCACCCTCGACGAGCTGCGCATCTCCGACGCCGACCTGCGCTCGGTCGACAAGGTCGTCATCGTCGCCTGCGGCACCGCCTTCCACGCCGGCATGATCGCCAAGTACGCGATCGAGCACTGGACCCGCATCCCCTGCGAGGTCGAGGTCGCCTCCGAGTTCCGCTACCGCGACCCGATCATGGGCCCGGGCACGCTGGTCATCGCCATCTCCCAGTCCGGCGAGACCATGGACACCCTGATGGCCCTGAGGCACGCCCGCGAGCAGGGCGCCAAGGTGCTGGCGATCTGCAACACCAACGGGTCCACCATCCCGCGCGAGTCGGACGCGGTGCTGTACACCCACGCCGGCCCCGAGGTCGCCGTCGCCTCCACCAAGGCGTTCCTGACCCAGCTGGTCGCCTGCTACCTGGTCGCCCTCTACCTGGGCCAGGTGCGCGGCACCAAGTGGGGCGACGAGATCTTCGCGGTCATCAAGGAGCTCAGCGACGCGCCCAAGCAGGTCGAGCAGGTCCTGGAGACCATGGAGCCGGTGCGCGAGCTGGCCCGCTCGCTCGCCGACGCCCGCTCGGTGCTGTTCCTCGGCCGTCACGTCGGCTTCCCGGTGGCCCTGGAGGGCGCGCTCAAGCTCAAGGAGCTGGCGTACATGCACGCCGAGGGCTTCGCGGCGGGCGAGCTCAAGCACGGTCCGATCGCGCTGATCGAGGAGGGGCTGCCGGTCGTCGTGGTCGTTCCCTCGCCGCGCGGGCGGTCGATCCTGCACGACAAGATCGTCTCCAACATCCAGGAGATCCGGGCCCGTGGCGCCCGCACCATCGTGATCGCCGAGGAGGGCGACGAGGCGGTCGTCCCGTACGCGGACCACCTGATCCGCATCCCGGTCACCCCGACCCTGCTCCAGCCGCTGGTCTCCACCGTGCCGCTCCAGGTCTTCGCGTGCGAGCTGGCGACGGCCAAGGGCCACGAGGTCGACCAGCCGCGAAACCTGGCCAAGTCGGTCACCGTCGAGTAGTCGACCGGTCGGCCCGGTGCCCCTGCGGTGGCTGCGTCCTACCGCAGGGGCGCCGTGTCGAGCGTGAAGGAGAAGGGGGCGGGCAGGTCGATCGGCTTGCCGAACTCGACCTGCGTGCGGGTGATGTAGTCCTCGCTCTCGGGTTTGGTGAACAGCGTGACCA
The DNA here is from genome assembly GCF_044745805.1 of Kitasatospora sp. NPDC086801. Lineage (NCBI taxonomy): Bacteria > Bacillati > Actinomycetota > Actinomycetes > Kitasatosporales > Streptomycetaceae > Kitasatospora > Kitasatospora sp. NPDC086801. The sequence continues at coordinate 36,507 of NZ_JBIVAX010000001.1, read as the reverse complement.
TGCCCTCGCTGCGGTCGATCAGCAGGTAGCACGGGATGCCGGCGGCGGCGTAGCCGCGGCGCTTGGGTTCGCGGTCCTTGTACGGGTTGGTCGAGGTGATCTCGAAGACCAGCAGGACTCCCGTGGCGGAGGCCCAGGAGTCAGCGTGCTCGAAATGGCCGACCGGGCTCAGGGTTCCGTCGGGGATGAACCGACCCTTGGGTGTGATCAGTCCCTTGTTGCCGGAGATGTCCAGCTCGATCTCGACCTTGCGCATGAACTGCCGGTTGAGTAGCGAGAACGCGGTTTCGTGGGCCCCGTCCGGTGGTGGCGCGACGACGATTTCCCCTTCGATGAGCTCTGCCTTGTAGCCGGGCGGGGTGTCCAACTCCAGGAACGCCTGGATGAGGTCGTCCCGGCCTCGCGGGCCCTCGACAGCTGGCATGGCGACCATGGCCCTTCTCCCTCCTGTGGGTCCGTGCCGAGCCACAAGGTAGGCGTGCGGACCGCCACCGGCGGGGGATCGAAGTGGTTGTCACTCGAAAGTGTCCCGCAGCTCGGCCTGCCGTGGGGCGGTGGCGCGGGCTAGCGTCGGCGGTACGTCGACTGCTGAAGGAGCCCTCGCATGCGTCATGCCCATCGGGTGGAAGTCGTCCGGGCCGCCGAGGCCGAGCTGATGGCGCGGCTGCCGGAGGGGACGCTGATGCAGCGGGCGGCCGCCGGGCTGGCGGCGACCTGCGCCCGGCTGCTGGCGGGGCGTCGGGGGCGGGTGTACGGCAGTCGGGTGGTGGTGCTGGCCGGCAGCGGGGACAACGGGGGTGACGCCCTGTACGCCGGGGCGGCGCTGGCCCGGCGGGGCGCGCGGGTGACGGCGGTGCTGCTCGTGCCGGAGCGTGCGCACGCGGGCGGGCTGGCCGCGGTGCGGGCTTCCGGCGGGCGGGTGGTGCTGGATCAGGAAGTCGGCCTGGCCGACTTCTCGCGCGCCGACCTGGTGCTGGACGGCATCGTCGGCATCGGGGGCCGGGGCGGGCTGCGGGCCGGGGCCCGGCCGTACGCGCGGGCCGGGCGGCGCGGGGTCGTGGTGGCCGTGGACCTGCCCAGCGGGGTGGACGCCGACACCGGCGAGGTGCCGGGCGAGGCGCTGCGCGCGGACGTCACGGTCTGCTTCGGCACGTACAAGCCGGGCCTGCTGGTCGACCCGGGGGCCTCGTACGCGGGCGCCGTCCAGCTGGTCGGGATCGGACTGGAGCCGCCCGCGCCGGACGTGACGGCCCTGCAGCACGCGGACGTGGCGGCGCTGCTGCCGCTGCCGGGCGCCGAGAGCGACAAGTACCGGCGGGGCGTGGTCGGGGTGGCGGCCGGTTCGGCGGCGTACCCGGGCGCGGCGCTGCTGGCGGTCGCCGGGGCGCTGCGCGGTGGCGCGGGCGCCGTCCGGTACGTCGGCACGGCGGCCGAGGAGGTGGTGCGGCGCTTCCCGGAGGCGCTGGTCACCGAGGGCGGGCCGGCCGGGGCCGGGCGGGTGCAGGCCTGGGTGGTCGGGCCGGGCGGCGGCGAGGGGGCGCGGCAGGCGCTGGCCGAGGCGCTGTCGAGCGACGTCCCGGTACTGGTGGACGCGGACGGGCTGACCGAGCTGGCCCGGCTCGGCCCGGGCGCGCTGGCCGGCCGGACGGCCCCCACCCTGCTCACCCCGCACACCGGCGAGGCCGCCCGGCTGCTCGCGGGCGCCGACGGCACCGCGCCGCCGCCCGCCGACTCGCTGGCCGCCGCCCGGCTGGCCACCGCGCGCCGACTGGCGGCCGACTACCGGGCGACGGTCCTGCTCAAGGGCTCCACGACCGTGATCGCCGACCCGGGCGGCGCCGTCCGGGTCAACCCGACCGGCACGTCCTGGCTGGCCACCGCCGGCAGCGGCGACGTCCTGGCGGGCCTGGCGGGCTCCCTGCTGGCGGCCGGCCTGTCACCGCTGGACGCCGCCTCCGTGGGTGCCTACCTGCACGGCCTGGCGGGCCGCCACGCGGCGGGCGCCCCGGGCGCGCCGGTGACGGCGCTGGCGGTGGCGCAGGCGCTGCCCGCGGTGTGGCGGGCGGTGCGGGAGGCGTAGCCGGGGCGTCGGCCGACGGGCGGGGCGGGAGGCGCGGCCGGGGCGGAACCGATCGGTCCTCCGTGGGCGTCCGGAACAGGGTGACGAGCGGTTCGCCGCAGGTCGGCGCGGTTCCGGGGGCCCGGGCACCGCGCCGCCGCACCGACGGGCCGTTCGGCGAGGACTCCGGGATGTCTGGGAGACTGACCCTGATGACAACTGCGAACACGACCGGCACGGCCACCCTGACCGACGGCGCACGGGCCGAGGCGACCATCGACTTGGCCGCCCTGCGCGGCAACCTCGCCGCGCTGCGCGAGCGCGTCGGCAGCTCGGCGGTGATGCTCGCGGTCAAGGCGGACGCCTATGGCCACGGCGCCGTCGAGTGCGCCCGCGAGGCGGTCGCGAACGGGGTCGGCTGGCTCGGCTGCGCGACGCCCGAGGAGGCGCTGGCGCTGCGGGCCGCGGGCATCCGCCCGGAGCAGGCCCGCGTCCTGTGCTGGCTGTGGACGCCGGGCGGGCCGTGGCGGGAGGCGCTGCGCGCGGACGTCGATGTCTCGGTGAGCGGTCAGTGGGCGCTGGACGAACTGCTGCCGGCCGTCCGGGAGACCGGCATCCCGGCCCGGGTGCACCTGAAGGCGGACACCGGTCTGGGCCGCAACGGCTGCCAGCCGCACGACTGGCCGCACCTGGTGGCCGCCGCCCGCCGCGCCGAGGCCGAGGGGCTGCTGACCGTGGTCGGTGTCTGGTCGCACTTCGCCGCCGCCGACGAGCCGGGCCACCCGTCGATCCAGGCCCAGCTGGACTCCTTCCACGCGGCGCTGGCCGGGGCCGAGGCCGCCGGGCTGCGCCCGGAGGTGCGGCACCTGGCGAACTCGCCGGCCACCCTGCTGCTGCCGCAGTCGCACTTCGACCTGGTCCGCACCGGCCTGGCCGCGTACGGGCTGTCGCCGGTGCCGCAGGTCGGGTCGCCGGCCGACTTCGGGCTGCGCCCGGTGATGGCGCTGACCGCGCGGCTGGCGCTGGTCAAACACGTTCCGGGCGGGCACGGGGTCAGCTACGGCCACCACTACGTGACGCCGGGCCCGACCACACTGGGCCTGGTCCCGGTCGGCTACGGCGACGGCGTCCCGCGGCACGCCAGCGGCACCGGCCCGGTGCAGATCGGCGGCAAGTGGCGCACGGTCGCCGGCCGGGTGGCGATGGACCAGTTCGTCGTGGACCTGGGCGGGGACACCCCCGCGATCGGCGACGAGGTGCTGCTGTTCGGCAACGGGGAGCAGGGCGAGCCGACCGCCGAGGACTGGGGCCGGGCCTGCGGCACCATCTCGTACGAGATCGTGACCCGGATCGGCGCCCGGGTCCCGCGCCGCTACCTGGGCGGCAGCCGCACCGAGGGTCCGGACGCATGACGGAGGGACCGGCCGAGAGTGGCCCGGCCGCGGCGGTGGCCAAGGCGGTCGGCGCGGCCGGCGCGGCCTCCGGGGTGAGCCGGGCCGGCGTGATCGGGATCTCGGTCGGCGTGCTGGCGGCCGGGGCGGCCGCCGGGGTGGCGATCGAGCGGCTGACCGTCGGCCGGGCGACCCGCCGCCGGGCCCGGGACGAGCTGGACGCCGAGGCCCCGTACGGCTCGCTGCGCGGGCGCCCGCGGACGGTGGCCGCGCCGGACGGCACCGAGCTGTACGTCGAACTGGACGGCACCGGGTCCGAGCCGGACGGCGACACCCCCGGCGCCGAGCCGCTGACCGTGGTGTTCTGCCACGGCTACTGCCTCAACCAGGACAGCTGGCACTTCCAGCGGGCCGCGCTGCGCGAGGGCCTGCGGCTGGTCTTCTGGGACCAGCGCAGCCACGGCCGCTCCGAGCGCTCCCGCTCCTACCTGGCCGGCGAGCCGGCCAGCATCGACCAGCTGGGAGGCGACCTCAAGGCGGTGATCGACGCCGTCGCGCCGACCGGGCCGCTGGTGCTGGTGGGTCACTCGATGGGCGGCATGACGGTGATGGCGCTGGCCGACCAGCACCCGGAGCTGTTCCGGGAGCGGGTCGCCGGGGTGGCGCTGATCGGCACGCTGGCGGGGGACTGGAACGAGGTCAGCCTCGGGCTGCCGTCGGCCGGCGCGAAGCTGTTCAAGAAGGTCGCGCCCGGGGTGATGCGGGTGCTGGGCCGTCAGGTCGAGCTGGTGGAGGCGACCAGGCGGCTGGGTGCGGACGTCACCGCCGTCTTCTACCGGAGGTTCTCCTTCGGCGGGAGGGACGTCGACCCGGGCGTGGTGCGGTTCGCCGAGCAACTGCTGGACGCCACCCCGATCGACGTGGTCGCCGAGTTCTACCCGGTGTTCGGCACCCACGAGAAGTACGCGGCGCTCGCCGCCCTGCGCGGCCTGCCGACGCTGGTGCTGGCCGGTACGAAGGACCTGCTGACGCCGTCGGCGCACAGCGAGGCGATGGCCGAGCGGCTGTCCGGCGCGGAGCTGGTCCTGGTGGAGGGCGCCGGGCACCTGGTGATGCTGGAGCGCCCGGAGTTGGTCGACCACGAGCTGGTGGCGCTGCTGCGCCGGGCCGCCGACTTCGCCGCCGCCGCGCCGCCCCCGGCGGTCCTGGACGGCCCCTGACCCCGCCCGGCGCGCGCCGGGTCGGCGATGTGGCACGGTAGCGGGGGCGGCCGGCGGTCGGCGCGCCGGTACGGACCGAAGGGCAAGACACGCGCATGGGCTCGCACGCCACTCTCACCGTCCCCACCCCGGAGCGGATGGGCCGGCTCGGCCGGGAGCTGGCCGCACTGCTGCGGCCCGGGGACCTGGTGCTGCTCTCCGGTGAACTGGGGGCGGGGAAGACCACGCTGACCCGGGGCCTGGGGGAGGGGCTGGGGGTCCGCGGGGCGGTGACCTCGCCGACCTTCGTGATCGCCCGGGTGCACCCGTCGCTGGTCGGCGGCCCGGCGCTGGTGCACGTGGACGCGTACCGGCTCGGCGGGGACCTGGACGAGATGGAGGACCTCGACCTGGACGTCTCGCTGCCGGAGTCGGTGGTCGTGGTCGAGTGGGGCGAGGGCAAGGTCGAGCGGCTGTCCGAGGACCGGCTGGAGGTGCGGATCGAGCGCGCTCTCGGCGACACCGCCGACGAGGACGACCTGGACCCGCGCCGGGTGGTGCTGACCGGCGTCGGCCCGCGCTGGGCGGGTGTCGCGCTGGAGGCGCTCGGCTGAGGCGCGCACCCGGGCCGTGCGCCGTTTTTGCCGACAGGCTGTCGGGAAGTGTTGCGGGCGGGGTGCCGGGCGTGGTGGGATGGGTGCTGCGGTTAGGTCTGCCTAACTAGGGAGGCGCCATGTCGAGCACCACCCCCGCCCCGAAGCGCGCCGGGCACGGCGCCGGGGCCGGAGAGTCCGCCCGCCGCGCCCAGGGGGCGCCGATGCGGGCACTGCTGGCCGCCTGTGCGGCCGCCGAGGCGGTGTCCACCCCGCCCGAGCCGGAGCCCCGGCGGGCCGAGGAGCCGGAGCCGGGCACGCCCCGCGCGGCCTGACCCGCCTCAGGCGACCACGACCACCTTGGTGCCGTTCGGCGCGAAGTCCCAGAGCAGCTGGCCCTCGGGGCGGCCGCTGCGGATGCCGCCGGTCTTGGCGTTCGAGTCGGCGGTCGGGGTGGCGCCGTCCACGGCGGCGCTGAAACCGAACACCACGCCGTTCTGCTGCGCGAAGCGCACCACGTGCTCGATCTGCCGACCGTCCGTCCCGGTGGTCGACGGGGTGCGGCTGTAGACCGAGTAGCTGCCCGGGGCCGGCTCGACCGAGCCCGGGGTGACCGCGAAGCCGGGCGCGACCTGCGGGCTCTTCTTCGGGTCGACCAGCCAGACGTAGTGGCTGCCGATCGAGTAGACCACCCGCGTCCCGCTGCCCGAGGTGGCCGGCAGCGGCGGGACCGTCGGGGTGGCCGAGGCGCTCGGCGTCGCGGAGGCGGCCGGCCCGCTGGACGTCGTGGTGCTGGCGACCGGCTTGGCGCCGCCCGCCCGGTCCTGAGCGCCGTTGGCCTGGAAGGCCAGCAGGCTCACCACCGCCAGGGCCCCCAGGGTCAGCCCCGTGACCACCACACCAGGACCCATCTTCGCCACGTGCCGCTCCCGCCGCCGTCCCTTTACGTACGGCCCCATCGTGCCAGGTTCGCCCGGCCGGGTCGCGGCGCCCCGGATGTGTGTTCCCGGGTGGCACGCCCGGCCGATCAGCCGGTCGGCCCAACGTCGGTCTAACCTTGACCCGTGCTGCTGCTCGCGTTCGACACCGCTACCCCCGCCGTCACCGCCGCCGTCCACGACGGCACGGCCGTCCTCGCCGAGACCCACCAGGTCGACGCCCGGCGCCACGGCGAACTGCTCCTGCCCGCGATCGACCAGGTCCTGCGGGCGGCCGGCGTCGACAAGCATCGGCTCACCGGCATCGCGGTGGGCGTCGGTCCGGGCCCGTACACCGGCCTGCGGGTCGGCCTGGTGACCGCCGCCGCGCTCGGCCACGCCCTCGGGCTGCCGGTGCACGGCGTCTGCACCCTGGACGCGATCGCCCACCAGGCCCGTGCCGAAGGCCTGGCCGGGCAGCCGTTCACGGTGGCCACCGACGCGCGCCGCAAGGAGGTCTACTGGGCCTCCTACGACGCCGACGGCCACCGCACCGAGGGCCCCGGCGTGGACCGCCCCGCCGAGCTGGCCCCGCCGTCGCGGTCGGTCGGCGCCGGCGCGCTGCTCTACCCCGAGAGCTTCCCCGGTGCGCACGGCCCCGCGCACGTGTCGGCCGGCGCCCTGGCGAGCTTCGCCGCCGCCGAGCTGGCGGCCGGCCGCCAGCTGCTGCCGAACGTCCCGCTGTACCTGCGCCGTCCGGACGCCCAGGTCCCCGCGGGCTACAAGGCGGTGCTCCCGGCGTGAAGCACGGCACCACCCTGCGCCCGATGCGCTGGTGGGACATCGCGCCGGTGATGGAGCTGGAGCTGCGGCTCTTCCCCGAGGACGCCTGGTCCACCGGGATGTACTGGTCCGAGCTGGCCGAGACCCACCCCGGCGGCACCCGCCACTACACCGTCGCCACCGGCGCGGACGGCGCCATCGTCGGCTACGCCGGGCTGATGGCGATCGCCGGCGAGGGCGACGTCCAGACCATCGCCGTCGACCAGCGCCACCAGGGCGCCGGCCTCGGCGCGGCGCTGCTCACCGACCTGATCCGGGAGGCCGCCCGGCGCGGCTGCGCCGAACTGCTGCTGGAGGTGCGGGTGGACAACCCGCGCGCCCAGCAGCTGTACGAGCGCTTCGGCTTCCACCCGGTGGGCATCCGGCGCGGCTACTACCAGCCCGCCAACGTCGACGCGCTGGTGATGCGCCTCGACCACCCCAGCACTGACCCGAAGGACCTTAAGGACACCCGCCATGGCTGACGAACCGCTCGTCCTCGGCATCGAGACCTCCTGCGACGAGACCGGCGTCGGCATCGTGCGCGGCACCACGCTGCTGGCCGACGCGGTCGCCTCCAGCGTCAACGACCACGCCCGCTTCGGCGGCGTCGTTCCGGAGATCGCCAGCCGCGCCCACCTGGAGGCGATGGTCCCGACCATTCAGCGCGCCCTGGACACCGCCGGTGTCAAGGCGAGCGACCTGGACGGCATCGCCGTCACCGCCGGCCCCGGCCTGGCCGGCGCGCTGCTCGTCGGCGTCAGCGCCGCCAAGGCGTACGCCTGGGCGCTGGACAAGCCGCTGTACGGGGTCAACCACCTCGCCTCGCACATCTGCGTCGACCAGCTGGAGCACGGCCGGCTGCCCTCGCCGACGATGGCGCTGCTGGTCTCCGGCGGGCACTCCTCGCTGCTGCTCAGCGAGGACATCACCAGCGACGTCCGCCCGCTCGGCGCGACCATCGACGACGCGGCCGGCGAGGCCTTCGACAAGGTCGCCCGGGTGCTCGGCCTGGGCTTCCCGGGCGGCCCGGTGGTCGACCGCACCGCCCGCGAGGGCGACCGCAAGGCGATCGCCTTCCCGCGCGGCCTGAGCGGCCGCAACGACCCCGCGTACGACTTCTCCTTCTCCGGCCTGAAGACCGCCGTCGCCCGCTGGGTGGAGGCCAAGCGCCGGGCCGGCGAGGAGGTGCCGATCGCCGACGTGGCGGCGTCCTTCCAGGAGGCCGTCACCGACGTGCTTACCCGCAAGGCCGTCAAGGCGTGCAAGGACAACGGCGTCGACCACCTGATGATCGGCGGCGGGGTGGCCGCCAACTCGCGGCTGCGCGAGATGGCCCAGCAGCGCTGCGACCGGGCCGGCATCCGGTTGCGGGTGCCCCGGCCGGGCCTGTGCACCGACAACGGCGCGATGGTGGCCGCGCTGGGCTCCGAGATGGTGTGGCGCGACCGCACGCCGTCCGCGCTCGACCTGTCCGCCGACTCCTCGCTGCCGGTGACCGAGGCGCACGTGCCGGCCGCGGACGTCCGGCACGGCGACGTCCACGGCCAGGCGTACCAGGCCCTCACCGGTGGCGCCGAGTGACCGTCGCCGCGATGTGGGAGGCCCGCGCCGTCGCCGGCCGTGGGGCCGAACTCGCCTCCTGGGTACGGGAGGTGGCGCTGCCGTCGGTGCGCGGCTCGGCCGGGCTGGTCCGCACCGAGCTGCTCGGCGCGCCCGGCGAACGCGTGCTGCTGATCACCTGGTGGACCGGCGAGCCGGTGCCGGTCGCCGACCCGCCGGCCGACCTGCTCGGCCGCCCGGTGCACCGCTGGTCCTTCACCAGCGAGCACGTCGAATAGGCACTGTCCGGGAACCGCCACCCCGACCGCTACCGTGCATAGCTGAGAAGAAGCTGGACGGGAACCGGGAGCGCGCTGCGGTGAACAGGGACGGTCGGAGCAGGACCAGGACGTACGCGGTGGGGGCGCTGGCCCTGCTGGCCCTGGCCACCGGATGCGGCGACAACGGGGGCGGCGCCGCTCCGGCGGCGGCCGGCGGCAGCTCGGCGGCCACCCCCCAGCCCACCGGCGGCGGCGCCGTGCCGACCAGCCCGACCGGCACGCCCACCACCCCGGCCCCGGCCGGCGGGGACGCGGCGGCCTGGGCGAAGTGGAACCTCAAACCGCTGGCGCCGGCTCCCGCGCCGCCCGCGGACAAGCCCATCAAGCTCGAACGGACCGGCCCCGTACCGGTGTTCAGCGATGTGAAGACGAGCGACAAGGTCGTCTTCATCACCATCGACGACGGTGCCGAGAAGGACCCGAAGTTCGTTGAGATGCTGACCGAGCTCAAGGTGCCGATCTCGATGTTCCTGACCCGGGACATCGTCAAGAACGACTACGGCTACTTCAAGCCGCTCCAGGCGCTCGGCAACCACATCCAGAACCACACCGTGGACCACCCGGTGATGAGCAAGATCCCGGCGGAGAAGCAGAAGTCCGAGATCTGCGACGCGCAGTCCGCGCTCACCCAGCAGTACGGCACCGCCCCGTTGCTGTTCCGCCCGCCCTTCGGGGACGGCGCCAACACCCCGACGCTGAACAACTCGGTCCAGCAGTGCGGTCCGCGCGCGATGGTGCTCTGGCGCGAGTCGATGCAGATCCACGACATGCAGTACCAGGCGGCGGACAAGAAGCTGAAGTCCGGCGACATCATCCTGGCGCACTTCCGCGGCCCGAAGGAGCTCAAGGGCGCCACGATGACCCAGATGTTCGGCGACCTGCTGGCCCGGATCCAGGAGCAGGGCTTCTCGGTGGCCCGGTTGGAGGACTACATCCAGGCGCCCGCCTCGTAGTCCGGGCGCCCGCCGCGCAGCCGCCTCAGACGGGCCGGCCGAGCATCATCAGCGGCCCGTTGTCGGTGCGGCTGAGGATCACCGTGACGGCGTTCGGCCCGGAGGGCTTGAGCTGGCGGCGCAGCTCCTCCGGGGTGATCGCCATCCCGCGCTTCTTGATCACCACCGTGCCGACCCCGCGCTCGCGCAGCAGCGCCTTCAGCCGCTTGATGTGGAACGGCAGCACGTCGGTGAGCTCGAAGGCGTGCGCGTACGGGGTGGCCACCAGCTCGTCCGAGGTCAGGTAGGCGATCTTCGGGTCGATCAGCCGGCCGCCCACCTGCTCGGCCACCTCGGCCACCAGGTGGGCCCGGATCACCGCGCCGTCCGGCTCGTACAGGTAGCGCCCGACCGGGCCGGCCGGCGGGTCGGGCAGGTCGCCGCCGGTGAGGCTGGCGGCCTGCGGCAGCAGGGTGGCGCGGTGCGGGCGGGCGGCCCCGGTGCCGAACCAGAGCACCGCCTCCTTCACGTCGCCGTGGTCGGAGACCCACTCCGCCTCGGCGTCGGCCGGGACGGCCTCGTGCGGGATGCCCGGGGCCACCTTCAGCGCGCCGATCGGGGTCCGGCGGCCGGCCTCGATCGCCCAGGAGAGCGGCGGGGCGTACGCCTCCGGGTCGAACACCCGGCCGCGCGCCGTCCGCCGCGCCGGGTCGGTGAACACCGCGTCGTAGCCGGTGACGTCCACCTCGGCGACGTCTGCGCAGCGCACCTCGACCAGGTCGGCCAGGCCCAGCGCGGCCGCGTTGGCGGCGGTGGCGGCGCAGGCCGCCGGGTCCTTGTCGACGGCCAGCACCTCGATCCCGGCCCGGGCCAGCGCCAGCACGTCCCCGCCGATGCCGCAGCACAGGTCGGCCAGCCGGCGGACGCCCAGCCCGGCGAAGCGGCGCGCCCGCCACTCGGCCACGCTGCGCCGGGTGGACTGCTCGACGCCGTTGGGCGTGAAGTACATCAGGTCGGCGTCCGCCCCGAACTTCGCCCGCGCCCGCTGCCGCAGCCGGGCCTGCCCGAACGCCGCCGACACCAGCTCGGCCGGGTGCTCCCGCCGCAGCCTGGTGGCCAGTGCCAGCTCCTCCTCGGGCGTGAACTCGCGCAGCTCGGCGAGCAGGGCCTGGCCCTCGGGGGTCAGCAGGGGCTGGAGGTTCTCGGTGTCCACGGGGCCATTCTGGCGGGTCGGCGGCCCCGTCCGGCCCGCCGGTGCCGGCGCGGACGGGCCGGGTCGCGACTCACGGCGGGAGCCCGCCCGGGGGCGGGGCGGTCGCACAGGAGTGCGGCCACGCGCCCGCGGTTGCGGGATGCCCGGGCGCGCCGTTGGCACTCTGGTTGACTGAGTGCTAACACCGGCCTATGGTCGTCCTTGGCACTCCCCACTGGGGGAGTGCTAACGCGAAGACGTGTGCCTGACCCCCGCGACGGCAGGCCCACAGGTTCGCTCCTACCCGTTAGAAACCCCGTAATCTCCGAAGGGGAGCTCGGACGTGACCACCAGCAGCAAGGTTGCCATCAAGCCGCTTGAGGACCGCATTGTGGTCCAGCCGCTCGACGCCGAGACCACCACGGCCTCCGGCCTGGTTATCCCGGACACCGCCAAGGAGAAGCCCCAGGAGGGCGTCGTCCTGGCCGTCGGCCCGGGCCGCTTCGAGGACGGCCAGCGTCTGCCGCTCGACGTCGCCGTCGGTGACATCGTCCTGTACTCGAAGTACGGCGGCACCGAGGTGAAGTACCAGGGCGAGGAGTACCTGGTTCTTTCCGCTCGCGACGTTCTCGCCATCATCGAGAAGTAAGTCGTTCCGACCCGCCCCGGATCCGTGTCCCAAGTGACAGGGGCCCGGGGCGTGGTTGTTGGTTCACGTAGTCCGGCGGCCGGTGGGTCGGCCGCAGCCCCGAGGGAATAGGGAACATGGCGAAGATCCTGCAGTTCGACGAGGACGCCCGCCGCTCGCTGGAGCGCGGTGTCAACAAGCTGGCCGACACCGTCAAGGTGACCATCGGCCCCAAGGGCCGCAACGTCGTCATCGACAAGAAGTTCGGCGCCCCGACCATCACCAACGACGGTGTCACCATCGCCCGTGAGGTCGAGCTGGACGACCCGTACGAGAACCTTGGCGCGCAGCTCGTCAAGGAGGTCGCCACCAAGACCAACGACGTCGCGGGCGACGGCACCACCACCGCCACCGTGCTGGCCCAGGCCCTGGTCAACGAGGGTCTGCGCAACGTCGCCGCCGGTGCCGGCCCGGCCGCCCTGAAGAAGGGCATCGACAAGGCCGTCGCCGCCGTCTCCGAGCACCTGCTCTCGGTGGCCCGCGAGATCGAGGGCAAGGACGACGTCGCCGCCGTCGCGTCCCTCTCCGCCCAGGACACCCAGGTCGGCGAGCTGATCGCCGAGGCGATCGACAAGGTCGGCAAGGACGGTGTCATCACCGTCGAGGAGTCGAACACCTTCGGCGTGGAGCTGGACTTCACCGAGGGCATGCAGTTCGACAAGGGCTACCTGTCGCCGTACTTCGTCACCGACGCGGAGCGGCAGGAGGCGGTCCTGGAGGACCCGTACATCCTGATCAACCAGGGCAAGATCTCCTCCATCCAGGAGCTGCTGCCGCTGCTGGAGAAGATCCTCCAGGGCGGTGCCTCCCGGCCGCTGCTGATCATCGCCGAGGACGTCGACGGCGAGGCGCTGTCCACCCTCGTGGTGAACAAGATCCGCGGCACCTTCAACGCGGTCGCCGTCAAGGCCCCGGGCTTCGGCGACCGCCGCAAGGCGATCCTCGGCGACCTGGCCACCCTGACCGGCGGCACGGTCATCTCCGAGGAGGTCGGCCTCAAGCTCGACCAGGTCGGCGTGGACGTGCTGGGCACCGCCCGCCGCGTGACCATCACCAAGGACGAGACCACCGTCGTCGACGGTGCCGGTGACGCCGAGGCCGTGGCCGGCCGCGTCGCCCAGATCAAGGGTGAGATCGCCGCCACCGACTCCGACTGGGACCGCGAGAAGCTGCAGGAGCGCCTGGCCAAGCTGGCCGGCGGCGTCTGCGTCATCAAGGTCGGCGCCGCCACCGAGGTGGAGCTGAAGGAGCGCAAGCACCGCCTGGAGGACGCCATCTCGGCGACCCGCGCCGCGGTCGAGGAGGGCATCGTCGCCGGTGGTGGCGCCTCCCTGGTGCACGCCGCCAAGGTGCTGGACGGCGGCCTGGGCCTGGAGGGTGACGAGGCGACCGGTGTCGCGGTGGTCCGCAAGGCGCTGCACGAGCCGCTGCGCTGGATCGCCCAGAACGCCGGCCTGGAGGGCTACGTCATCACCTCCAAGGTCGCCGAGCTGGAGCCCGGCCAGGGCTTCAACGCGGCCACCGGCGAGTACGGCGACCTGGTGAAGGCCGGCGTCATCGACCCGGTCAAGGTCACCCGTTCCGCCCTGGAGAACGCGGCCTCGATCGCCTCCCTGCTGCTCACCACCGAGACCCTCGTGGTGGAGAAGAAGGAGGAGGAGGCCGACGGCGGTCACGGCCACTCCCACGGTCACGGCCACTCGCACTGACGCCTGACGGTCGATCGGAGGCCCGGTCCGCGCCCCTCGGGGTGTGGCCGGGCCTCCGGCGTGTCCGGCGTTTGAGGCTTCAATCATCAGCAGAATTTTGCCATTGGCAAAGATTGCCTTATAACTGAGGCATGATCGAGGCCCGTCACCTGCGCGTCCTGCGTGCCGTCGCCCGCACCGGCTCCTTCTCCGCCGCCGCCCGCGAGCTGGGCTGTACGCAGCCCGCCATCAGTCAGCAGATGAAGGCCCTGGAGAAGTCGGTGGACACCCCGCTGGTGGTCCGCTCCGGCCGGGGCATGCAGCTCAGCGAGGCGGGGCGGGTCCTGCTCAAGCATGCCACCGGGATCCTGGCCGGGCTCTCCGCCGCCGAGGAGGAGATCGCCGCGATCGCCGGGCTGCGGGCCGGGCGGGTGCGGCTGGTCTCCTTCCCGACCGCGAGTTCCACCCTGGTGCCGCCCGCGGTCGCCCGGCTGCGGGACAGCCATCCGGGGGTGCGCGTGTCGCTGGTCGAGGCGGAGCCGCCGGAGTCGCTGGCGATGCTGCGCGGCGGCGAGTGCGAGATCGCGCTGGCCTTCCGCTACCCGCAGTCCGACGGCGGCGCCGCGCTGCCGGCGCCCGCGCACGGGACGCCGCGCGAGGCGCGGGCCGAGGCCAACCTGGAGGCGCAGCAGCTGAGCGCCGGCTCCGACTGGTCCGATCTGGTGGTCACCCCGCTGCTGGACGACCCGCTGGTGGGCCTGCTGCCCGCCGCGCACCGGCTGGCGGGGCGGGACAGGCCGGTGGAGCTGGCCGAGCTGGCGGGGGAGCAGTGGATCGCCGGCTGCCCGCAGTGCCGGGGGCACCTGGTGGAGCTGTGCGCGGGGGCGGGTTTCGAGCCCCGGATCGACTTCGCGACCGACGACTATCCGGCGGTGGTCGGCCTGGTGGCGGCCGGGCTGGGGGTGGCGGTGCTGCCCCGGCTGGCGCTGGAGTCGGTGCGCCCGGACGGGGTGTCGACGGTGCCGGTGCGGACGGCTGCGGGGGCGCCGGCGCTGCGGCAGGTGGTCGCGCTGACCCTGCCGGATCTGGCCGAGGTGCCGGCCGTGGCGCTGATGCTGGAGCGGCTGGCGGGGTCTGCCGGCCGCTGACCTCTGGGGCGCGAGGGGCCTGAGGGCCCCGAACGGGGCTCGGACAGCCTGAGGCGCCACGAAGAAACGTTTCTTCACGGCGCGCCGTGGAGGCGGGGCTAGCGCTGTGCGACCGCCGGCGGGGTCAGCGGGACCTCCACCAGCCGGTGCCGCGAGCGCCCCAGCATCTCCTCGCGCTCGTCCTCGGTCATCCCGCCCCAGACGCCGTACGGCTCGCGGACCGCCAGCGCGTGCGCCGCGCACTCGGTGATCACCGGGCAGCGCATGCAGACCTCCTTGGCACTGGCCTCGCGTGAACTCCGCGCGGCCCCGCGTTCGCCCTCGGGGTGGAAGAAGAGCGAGCTGTCCACGCCACGGCAGGCTGCGGAGAGCTGCCAGTCCCAGAGGTCCGCGTTGGGACCGGGGAGGCGGGAGAAATCTGCCATGGCTCATTCCCTTCAGAGGCTCGTCGGCCGTGGGCCGGCGCTCAGCGGGCTGCTGCTGGGCGGCGCGGCGGGGCGTCGATGCACTGGTGTGGACACCTGGAAATATGACTTACGGCAACTCCATGGACAAGTCACCCACAGAGTGGCACAACAGTCAATGACCATACGAAAGCTATAAAAACGGGCAAAGTGGGCAAGGGGTTCGGCGGGCGCGGGCGTGGCATTCGGGTGGCCGACGGGCGCGCGACGCTCCGCATCGGTGTGCGGGTCGTGCGCCGACCGCGCGCGAGCTGGGCAAAAGTGCGGCGTGTGCACCGCGATGCGGCTGATCGGTAATGGGTTGGCCACGTACAGTGGTGGAGATGGCCCCGAAGGCCGTAACTCATTCGAGTGACGGTCGTTGGAAGTGCGGAGGCGGTTAGCGGGCGCCGGACGTCGGGAACGATCGCGGGGAATTTGAGGCGATCAGCACGGACTCTGTCGCCGATCGGCCGTGTCGGAGAGGTTCGTACCAGCCAGGAGGCTCAACGTGACGCGGATCAGCTGCGGAGGACGACGGTCATGACTTCCGTTCTCGTTTGCGACGATTCCCCGCTCGCCCGCGAGGCGCTTCGCCGCGCGGTCGCGACCGTACCCGGTGTGGACCGGGTCACCACCGCGACGAACGGGGAGGAGGTCCTCCGCCGCTGGGTGGCCGACCGCTCCGATCTCGTTCTGATGGACGTCCGGATGCCCGGCCTCGGCGGGGTCGAGACGGTCCGGCGGCTGCTGTCCGCCGATCCGGGCGCGCGGATCATCATGCTCACCGTCGCCGAGGACCTCGACGGGGTCGCGCTCGCGGTGGCCGCGGGCGCCCGCGGGTACCTGCACAAGGACGCCTCGCGCGCCGAACTGCGGGCCACCGTCACCCAGGCCCTCGCCGACCCGACCTGGCGGCTCGCCCCCCGCCGGCTGCGCAGCCCCGACATGGGCGCGGCGCCCACGTTGACGGCGCGTGAGATCCAGGTGCTGGAGGGCATGAGCCACGGTCGCAGCAACGCCGAGATCGGCCGCGAGCTGTTCCTGTCCGAGGACACCGTCAAGACCCACGCCCGACGGCTGTTCAAGAAGCTCGGGGCCTCCGACCGCGCGCACGCGGTGGCGCTGGGTTTCCGCTGGGGCCTGGTCCGCTGACCGCCGGTGCCGCCG
This sequence comes from Kitasatospora sp. NPDC086801, assembly GCF_044745805.1. Taxonomy (NCBI): domain Bacteria; kingdom Bacillati; phylum Actinomycetota; class Actinomycetes; order Kitasatosporales; family Streptomycetaceae; genus Kitasatospora; species Kitasatospora sp. NPDC086801. The sequence continues at coordinate 20,382 of NZ_JBIVAX010000001.1, read as the reverse complement.
CCGGCTGCGGTGCGCCGCCGGCGGTTCCCGGGACGGACGCCGTCCGGGCGTGTGACGTTACGGTCCCGAGGTTGCACCATGGAGGAGTGGAGCACCTCGGGGACCAGCGGACAGGCACTGCGGCGAACCACACGGCCGCAGGACACTCGGCGAACGGCGCGAAGGACGGGACCACCGACGGCGGCGGGGCGGGAGGCGGCACGGTGCAGGAGGGGCCGGTGGTGCGCGGCGGCACGCCGTACGGTGCCGCAGCGCATAACGTTCCGGTGCACAACTCCGGACGCGGTGCCGCGTTTTCCCGATCGACCAGGCACCATGGACCGATGCGTGACGACGTCGCCGGTGCGGCCTGCCAGGCGGACCCGGTGGAGGCCGAGCCCTCCGACCCGGGCGGCGATCCGTCGTACGCCGACCCCGACGGCCCCGGTGCGGCGCCCGGCCCCGGCCGACCGCCGGTGCTCGGCACGGGCGGTTCCCCCCTGGTGGGCGAACTCGTCGCGGCCGCCGTCCGCGGTGAGGGCCCGGCCATCGACGCCCTGCTCGCCTACGTCCATCCGCTGGCGCTGCGCTACTGTCGCGGCCGGCTGGTCCGGCTGCCCGGCGGTGCCCGGCACCACGTGGACGACGTCGCGCAGGAGGTCTGCGTCGCGGTGCTGTGCGCGCTGCCCCGGTACAAGGACCAGGGGCGGCCGTTCGAGGCCTTCGTCTACGGCATCGCCGCGCACAAGATCGCCGATCTGCAGCGGGCCGCGATGCGCGGGCCCGGTTCGACCGTCGTCCCGCAGGACGACCTGCCGGAGGTGCCGGACGAGGCGCTCGGCCCGGAGGAGCAGGCGCTGCTGAGCAGCGACGCGGCCTGGGCCAAGGAACTGCTCTCCAACCTGCCGGCCCGTCAGCGCGAGCTGGTGCTGCTGCGGGTGGCCGCCGGGCTCTCGGCGGAGGAGACCGGCGAGGTGCTGGGGATGTCGCCGGGCGCCGTCCGGGTGGCGCAGCACCGGGCGCTCAGCCGGCTGCGGGCGCTCGCCGAGGAGTCCTCCTGAGGCCCTGACCTGCCGGAATGATCCACGGGTGGCCGGTGTTGTCAAGGGCACGCGAGGACACATTCGCAGTGCCAGTACCATGGGGTATCGGCGCCTGGGCGGGTTGCCAAAGTTTCGCGGGTGCGCGCGGGGTTCCCCTGGAGGTTCCTCCAAAACCACCCGGCTTCGGCGGTCTGCTGCGAGTGAGCGATGAACGCGCCCCCACCCTCAGGGCGTGAGCGGATTAGGCCGGCCACGGAAGGTACCCCCCAAATGTCTTACAACGCCGCAGGCGTACCCGAGAAGTTCGCCATGCTCGGGCTCACGTTCGATGACGTCCTGCTGCTGCCCGGGGCCTCCGCGGTGCTGCCGAACCAGGTCGACACCTCCTCGCGGGTCTCCCGGAACGTGCGCGTCAACATCCCGCTGCTCTCCGCCGCGATGGACAAGGTCACCGAGGCGCGGATGGCGATCTCGATGGCCCGCCAGGGCGGCGTCGGCGTGCTGCACCGCAACCTGTCGGTCGAGGACCAGGCCAACCAGGTCGACCTGGTGAAGCGCTCCGAGTCCGGCATGGTCACCGACCCGATCACGGTCGGCCCGGACACCACGCTGGCCGAGGCCGACGCGCTGTGCGCCAAGTTCCGGATCTCCGGCGTGCCGATCGCGGACGAGGCCGGCAAGCTGCTCGGCATCGTCACCAACCGTGACATGGCCTTCGAGTCGGACCGCAGCCGCCAGGTCCGCGAGATCATGACCCCGATGCCGCTGATCACCGGCAAGGTCGGCATCTCCGGCGTGGACGCGATGGCGCTGCTGCGCCGCCACAAGATCGAGAAGCTCCCGCTGGTCGACGACGAGGGCCGGATCAAGGGCCTGATCACCGTCAAGGACTTCGTCAAGGCCGAGCAGTACCCGAACGCCGCCAAGGACGCCGAGGGCCGTCTGCTGGTCGGTGCCGCCGTCGGTGCCAGCGCCGAGGCGTTCGACCGGGCCCAGGCCCTGGTCGAGGCCGGCGCGGACTTCCTGGTCGTGGACACCTCGCACGGCCACAGCCACAACGCGCTGGCCTGGATCGGGAAGATCAAGTCGGCCGTCGGGATCGACGTGGTCGGCGGCAACGTGGCCACCCGCGACGGCGCCCAGGCGCTGATCGACGCCGGTGTGGACGGCGTCAAGGTCGGCGTCGGCCCCGGCTCCATCTGCACCACCCGTGTGGTCGCCGGCATCGGCGTCCCGCAGATCACCGCCATCTACGAGGCCGCGGTGGCCTGCCAGGCGGCCGGCGTGCCGGTCATCGGCGACGGCGGCCTGCAGTACTCCGGCGACATCGGCAAGGCGCTGGCCGCCGGCGCCGACACCGTGATGCTGGGCTCGCTGCTGGCCGGCTGCGAGGAGTCCCCGGGCGAGCTGATGTTCATCAACGGCAAGCAGTTCAAGTCCTACCGCGGCATGGGCTCGCTGGGCGCCATGCAGTCCCGCGGCCAGGGTCGCTCGTACTCCAAGGACCGCTACTTCCAGGCCGAGGTGGCCTCGGACGACAAGCTCGTCCCCGAGGGCATCGAGGGCCAGGTGCCCTACCGCGGCCCGCTGTCGGCCGTGCTGCACCAGCTGGTCGGCGGCCTGCGCCAGACCATGGGCTACGTCGGCGCCGCCACCATCGCCGAGATGGAGAGCAAGGGCCGCTTCGTCCGGATCACCTCGGCGGGCCTCAAGGAGAGCCACCCGCACGACATCCAGATGACCGTCGAGGCGCCGAACTACTCCAACCGCTGAGCAGCCGAAGCACAGGGGTCCGTCACCGCACCGCGGCGGCGGGCCCCTCGGCACGCCCGGGGGCGGGGGCGTGCGTTCGCAGGGTGCGGGATAATGGGGCGGCCGGGGTGACCCGGCGGGCATGAGCAACACATCAGAAGGGCTCGAAGTGACTGAGATCGAGATCGGGCGAGGCAAGCGCGGCCGCCGGGCGTACTCCTTCGACGACATCGCCGTCGTCCCCAGCCGTCGTACCCGGGACCCGAAGGAGGTCTCGATCGCCTGGCAGATTGATGCCTACCGCTTCGAGCTGCCGTTCCTGGCCGCTCCGATGGACAGCGTGGTCTCGCCGCAGCAGGCCATCGCCATCGGCCGCCTCGGCGGCCTCGGCGTGCTGAACCTGGAAGGCCTCTGGACCCGCTACGAGGACCCGCAGCCGCTGCTCGACGAGATCGCCACGATCACTGACGAGGCCGCCGCGACCCGCCGCCTGCAGGAGATCTACGCGGCGCCGATCCGCGCCGAGCTGATCAAGCAGCGGATCCAGGAGGTCCGCGACTCCGGCGTGGTCACCGCCGCCGCGCTCTCGCCGCAGCGCACCGCCGAGTTCTCCAAGGCCGTCGTGGACGCGGGCGTCGACGTCTTCGTCATCCGCGGCACCACCGTCTCGGCCGAGCACGTGTCCAGCGGCGCCGAGCCGCTCAACCTCAAGCAGTTCATCTACGAGCTGGACGTCCCGGTGATCGTCGGCGGCTGCGCCACCTACACCGCGGCCCTGCACCTGATGCGCACCGGCGCGGCCGGCGTGCTGGTCGGCTTCGGCGGCGGCGCCGCCCACACCACCCGGGGCGTCCTCGGCATCCAGGTGCCGATGGCCACCGCCGTCGCCGACGTGGCCGCCGCCCGCCGCGACTACATGGACGAGTCCGGCGGCCGCTACGTGCACGTGATCGCGGACGGTGGCGTCGGCTACAGCGGCGACATCCCGAAGGCCGTCGCCTGCGGCGCCGACGCGGTGATGATCGGTGCCGCGCTGGCCCGCGCCACCGACGCGCCCGGCAAGGGCTTCCACTGGGGCATGGAGGCCGTCCACGAGGAGCTGCCGCGCGGCAAGCGGGTGGACCTCGGCACGGTCGGCACCACCGAGGAGATCCTGACCGGTCCCTCGCACACCCCCGACGGCACCATGAACCTGTTCGGCGCGCTGCGCCGCGCGATGGCCACCACCGGCTACACCGAGCTCAAGGAGTTCCAGCGGGTCGAGGTGACCGTCAACCCGGCGCTCAACCACCGCTGAGACGCCTCGTGGTGAAGGCCCCCGTCGGTTCCGCCGGCGGGGGCTTCGGGCTGCCCGGACCGGGCTCAGCCGCGGTCGGCGGTGCGGCGGGTGAGGAGGAAGCCGCCGACCAGGGCGATGCCGTAGAAGGCGAGGTCGAGCGCGCGCAGTTCGGCGCGCCAGTGCGCCAGGGCGTCGTGCGGCAGACCGCGCGGGCCGGGGCCGGCCGCGTGCACCCGGCGGAGCTGGCAGGTCAGTTGGCCGAGCAGCAGTGCGCAGGCCGCGAGCGCCGCGCCGAGCATCGGCAGCACCCGGCTGCGGCCGCCGAGCCGGCCGAGCGGTAAGGCGACCAGGGCGGCGAGGGCGATGGCCAGCCAGCCGAGGCTGTCCGCGGCCCGGGCCGGCGCGCAGCCGTAGGCCAGGCCGCCGAGCAGCATGGCGAGGACGGCGAGGGCGACCGCCAGGGCGGTGCGGCGGCGCGCGCCCGTCCGGTGGGAGCGGACGGTGGGGACGTATCCGGCCACCGGGACACCGGGCATACCGGGCGCGACGTAGCCCTCGGGGGAGTCCAGGGTGGGGGCGACCGAGTAGTGCTGGGCGGTGCGCGGCCGGCCCGACTGGCCGTCAGTGCCCGGTGCGGGTGCGGTCATGGGCGTCGGTTCCCCCCGGAAAGACGATGAGCTGCCGAACGGTAGCAGCGCTCCGGCCGGATCTTGGCGAGTTTTCGATCACAGATCGGGCACGGAGTGCCGAACCCGATCCGGTACGTCCCGGATCGGGTCCGGGGGCCGGGTGGTCCCGGCCCCCGGGGACAGGGGATGATGGACACTTGGGTGTTCGGGCCTGAGGCCGGGCCGACACGCCGTCACCACGACCGCCGGCAGCACATGGGGGAACGTTCCGAATGACCCAGGCGCAGGGTTCCACCGGCCGCCTCCTGGCCGGCCGCTACCGGCTGAACGGCGTGCTCGGGCGCGGCGGTATGGGCACCGTCTGGCGCGCCGAGGACGAGATGCTGGGGCGGACCGTCGCGGTCAAGGAACTGCGGATGAACGCCAGCGTCGAGGAGGAGGAGAAGCACCGGCTGATCGTCCGGACGCTGCGCGAGGCCAAGGCCACCGCGCGGATCCGGCACAACTCGGCGGTCACCGTCTTCGACGTGGTCGACGAGGACGACCGGCCGTGGATCGTCATGGAGCTGGTCGAGTCCCGCTCGCTGGCCGACGTCATCCGGGAGGACGGGCCGCTGGCCCCCGCCCGGGCCGCCGAGATCGCGCTCGACGTCCTCGGCGTGCTGAGCGCCGCGCACGCGCTGGGCATCCTGCACCGGGACGTCAAGCCGTCCAACGTGCTGATCGGCGACGACGGCCGGGTCGTGCTCACCGACTTCGGCATCGCCAGCGTGGAGGGCGACGCCTCGGTCACCTCCACCGGCATGCTGGTCGGCGCGCCCTCGTACATATCCCCGGAGCGGGCCCGCGGGCAGAAGCCCGGGCCGCCGGCCGACCTGTGGTCGCTGGGCGGCACGCTGTACGCGATGGTCGAGGGCCGGCCGCCGTACGACCGGGGCTCGGCGCTGGCCACCCTGACCGCGGTGATGACCGAGGACCTGACCGCCCCGGTCAACGCCGGGGCGCTGCAGCCGGTGATCGAGGGGCTGCTCGCCAAGGACCCGGCCGAGCGGCTGGACGCCTCGCAGACCCGGTCGATGCTGAAGCGGGTCGTCGCGGAGGCCACCGCGAAGGCCGAGTCGACCACCGAGCACGCGATGCAGGTCGAGCGGCCGACCGCCGCCGCGGAGCCCGAGGAGGCCCCGGCCAAGGCCGAGGAGGGCCGCAAGCGGTCCATCGGCGGGCTGCTGGGGACCGTCCGGGTGGGCAGCCGGGCCAAGGACGAGGAGCCCGCCGCCGTGGCGGAGCCGGCGCCCGGGTCTGCTTCGTCCCCGGACCCGGACCCGGCTTCGGGGACGGGCTCGACTTCGGGTTCGGGTTCGGCCCCAGATCCGGCGGCCGAGCCGATCCGGCCGGTGACCAGCGAGTGGACCCTGGGTGCCACGCAGGCGGCCGGTGCCGACCCGCGCAACGGACGGCGGCGGCTGGCCGTGGTCACCGTGGTGCTGGTCCTGCTGCTGATCGCCGGGGTGGTCGCGGTGCTCCAGGCCGTCGGCAACGGGGACGACTCGTCGGCGAACGGCGCGGGTGCCACCTCGCCGGCCGCGACCGGCTCCGAGACCGGGCCGAGCGGGCCCCCGGCCGCCTCCGTCCCGGCGGCGGAGCCGGTGCCGGGCACCGACAAGCCGTCCCCGGACAAGCCGGCCACCGACACGCCGGCCGCCGACACGCCCGGCGCCGCTGCGGCCAACCCGCCGGCCGCCGGCTCGCCCGCCACCACCCCCGCGCAGAGCCCGACCCCGTCGGGTGCCGCCGTGCCGGCCGGTTACCACGAGTACAAGGACCCGACCGGCTTCTCGGTCGTCCTGCCGGACTGGCTCCAGCCGGCCGGTTCGGAGAACGTCCGCCGGATCTTCAAGGGCAATGGCAGTACCCTGACCATCGAGTGGACCACCAGCCCCGGTCCCAGCGCCGTCGCCGACTGGCAGGACTCCGAGCCGGGCCTGCGCTCGAAGGTCACCAACTATCAGCGGGTCAACCTGGCCGCGATCAACTACCGGCAGTGGAGCAACGCGGCCGACTGGGAGTGGATCAGCGGCACGCCGCGCATGCACTCGCTCAACCGCGGCTTCGTCACCGGGGACCCGGCCAAGTACGGCTACGCGATCTACTGGATCACCCCGGACGCGGACTGGGGCTCCCCGGCCGACTCCCAGGCGCGGGACACGGCCTTCGCCAGCTTCCAGCCCGCGCCGTAGGCGACGGAGCCAGGCCGGGCCTAGCCGATCAGGCGGGCCTTGGCCCGGCTGAACTCCTCGTCGGTGAGCGCACCGGAGGCGTGCAGGGCGGCCAACCGCTCCAGCTGGCCGAGGAGTTGGTCGCCCGCGCTGAGGTCGGCGGGGGCGGCCTCGGCCGCCGGCCGGGCGGTGGACGCGGCCTTGCGGGCGAGCCGGGCGGCCGCCCGGACCTGCTCGGCGAAGACGTCGGCCTTGGCCACGTCCTCGAACCGGTGCGAGCCGGTCAGGGCGACGACGGTGAGCACGTCGCCGTTGAGTTTGGTCCTGGCCACGGTCGCGTCCGTGACCGCCGTAAGCGGAACCGGGACCGGCGGTTTTCCGTCCTTGAGGAAGAGCAGCCGGTGGGTGGTGAGGACGAGCACGCCCTTGCGGAAGTGGTCGGGATGGCGCCCAGCCGTCGAGGCGACCGGATTCTCGCCGTCGATGACGGCCGCCTCGACCGTGCGCACGGCCTCGGCCTGATTGGCTTGGCTGTTGTTCCCCGCCACCTTGAAGGCGGTGTCGATCAGATCGGTCCAGTCCATGGGACCGAGCGTAAAGGAGCCGCTCAGTAGGCTGCTCGGTGAGCGAGAGGAACTGGCATGCGAGGCGGCCCAGGGCAGTTGCTGGCGGGGCGGTACCGGCTGACGGACCGTCCCGAACTCCTGCGGGCCCTGGCGGTGGACGACCGCACCGGGGAGTCGGTGCTGCTGCGCGCCCTGGAACTGCCGACGCTGCTGACCGCCGGTCAGGACCTGGACGGCGAGGTGCCCGCGCACGCCGACCGGCTGGTCCGCCGGGTGGCGGCGGTCGGCTCGTCCGCGCCGACCAGGCACCCCCGGCTGCTGCGCGGGCTCGGGGCCTTCGTCGAGGGCGAACTGCTGTGGACGGTGGAGGAGCGGCCGGGCGCCATGACGCTGGCCGACCTGGCGGCGGCCGGGCCGGTGCCGCCCTACCGGGCGGCCGAGCTGGCCGCGGACCTGGCCGGCGCGCTGCGGGCGCTGCACGAGGACGGGCTCGTCCACGGGAACCTGACCGCCGAGTCCGTGCTGGTCTGCGAGGACGGCGCGGCGATGCTCGGCGGGCTGCTGTCCGGGGTCGCGGAGGAGGCGCTGGCCGAGGACCTCGGCGGCCCGGGCGGGCGCCGCCGGTACGACGTGCGGGCCACCCTGGTCGGGCCGGTGGCGGAGCGCTGGCCGCTGGACGGCGGTCCGGCGGGCGACTGCTGGGCGCTCGGGGTGCTGGTGCAGCGGCTGGTCACCGGACGCTCGCCGTTCCCGGACGGGGGCGTACCGGAGCTGGTGTCGGCGGTCCGGGACGGGCGGCGGGAGCCCGCGGCGGTCTGCGGGCCGCTGGCGCCGCTGGTCGAGCGGCTGTTGCAGCCCGACCCCTCGCTGCGGCCGACCGCCGAGGAGGCCCGCCGGGAGCTGGCGGCGCTGCTCGCGGGCGCGCCGGAGCCGGCCGACGAGGAGCGGGCGGCGCGGGCGCTGGTGCTGAGACCGGACGGCCCGCTGGTGCGGCGCCGGCGCGGGTGGGGTGGCGGGGAAGGGCGGCTGGAGGCCGTCGTGGGCGCGGGCACCGGCGCGGGCACCGGGCGGCCGGACGAGGCGCGGCCGCCGCGGATACCCCCGGTGCTGCTGGGCCCGCTGCTGGTGGGGGGCGTGTTCCTGCTGCTGGTGCTGGGGGTGGCCGCGGTGGTGCTGTTCGCAGGCTGACGGCCCCGGCGCGTCCCGGGCCGCCGGTCCGACGGGTGAGCGTGATTACCGGGGCTGGCAAGGTGCGCCTAATGTGTGCGTGGGATTTGTTCGAACAGTGGTCTGCACCAGGCCCTCCGTCGCTGTGACGGCAGACGGATGTGAGGGGGAGTGGTCGCCGATGGGCGTGCAGGACCGGCCGGAGACGGCCGAGACGGAGCGGCTGCTGGCCGGGCGGTACGAGCTGGGCGAGCGGCTCGGCCGGGGCGGGATGGGGACCGTCTGGCGGGCCTGGGACCGGATGCTGAACCGTGAGGTCGCGGTCAAGGAACTGACCGTCAACCACCTGCCCGAGGACGAGCTGCAGATCCTGCACGCCCGGATGAAGCGGGAGGCCAGCGCGGCCGCCCGGATCAAGCACCCCGGCGTGATCACGGTGCACGACGTGCTGGAGCAGGACGGCCGGCCGTGGATCGTGATGGAGCTGGTGGACGGCCGCTCGCTGGCCGACGTGATCAGCCAGGACGGCACCCTGCAGCCGCGCGCCGTCGCCGAGGTCGGCAGCCAGGTGCTCGCCGCGCTGCACCGCGGCCACCAACTCGGCGTCCTGCACCGGGACGTGAAGCCGGCCAACGTGCTGCTGGAGCGCGGCACCGGGCGGGTGGTGCTGCTGGACTTCGGCATCGCGACGTACGAGGGCTCGGCCGAGCTGACCCGGCCGGGCGACCTGGTCGGCTCGCCGGACTACCTGGCGCCGGAGCTCGCCCAGGGCGAGCGGCCCGGGCCGGCCTCCGACCTGTGGGGCCTCGGGGCGACGCTGTACGCCGCGGTGGAGGGCCAGTCGCCGTTCCGCCGGACCTCGCCGATCACCACGCTGGCCGCGGTGGTGGGCGAGCCGCTGCCGGAGCCGCGTCGGGCCGGGCCGCTGGGCCCGGTGCTGGCCGCTCTGATGGCCAAGGACCCGACCGAGCGGCCGAACGCGGACGAGGCCGCCCGGATGCTGGCCGAGGTTCAGGCCGGGCACACGCTCGGCCTGAAGTCGGTCGCGCCGCTGCGCGCGCCCACCCAGTCGGTGCCGGTGGTGGACCGCAGCGAGCGCCCGGTGACGGAGGAGGACCAGGAGGAGGCCGCGCCGGGTACGGCGGAGGAGAAGGCCGAGGAGCCGACCGGAGTGCGTTCGGGGGCCGTCCCGGCGGCCACCGGGGGCGTGGCCGCCGAGACGACGGCGCCCACGGCCGGGGTCGCGCCGGTGGCGCACCCCGTCACGCCCGCGCGCGGACCGGCCAGGCGCCGCAGCACCCTGAAGATCGTCGCGATCGCGGTGGCCGTCGGCCTGCTGGCGGCCGGCGCGACCTTCCTCGCCACCCGGCACACCGCCGCCCCCACGTCCGACGCGTCCGTCCCGACCGCCTCCGCCGGCTCGGGACCGGCCAGCGAGGCCAGCCCGGGCCCGAGCAGTGACGCCAGCCAAGGACCGGCGGCGCCCAGCGGCTACCACTGGGTCGACGACCCGGCCGGCTTCCGCTTCCCGCTGCCCTCGGGCGCCCCGGCCTGGCAGCGCAGTGCCACGTCCGACAACCAGATCTACTACAGCCCCGACAACAAGGTGCACTACCTGCAGTTCGCGGTCACCGTCGGCCAGTCGGTCAAGCCGCTGGACCACCTGCGGCAGATGGAGACCACCGTCTCCAAGACGCTGAAGGAGTACAAGCAGCACAAGATGACCGGCGTCGCGGTGAACGGCCACGAGGCGGCCGTCTGGGAGTTCAGCTACGCCGCCAAGGAGGGCGGCCGGCGCCGGGCGGTCGAGGCCGAGTTCATCGACGACGACGGCACCAGCTACGCGATCTACTCGTCCAGCCCGGATCGGGGCAACGAGTGGAACGAGGCGGAGCAGCGCTTCAACGCGGTGCTGCACTACTTCTCGCCGACCCGCTGACCGGGGTTCTCGCCGACCCGCTGACCGGGGCACGCCCGCTCCACCCGGCTGCGGCAGATTCTTGTTACCGACGGGTACCGGACCGGCTGCCGAGCGCCTAGGCTGCGCCGTATGTCGGACCTCACAGCAGACGCAGTGGCCACCGAGCACCCCGCGACCGGAAACCCGCCCGCTCCCGGCGGCGGCCGGACCGTCGCGGCGGCCGTCCCGCCGTCCCTGGTCGCCCGGCTGGCCGCCGGCGTCACCGCCACCGGCGAGCCCAGCCTGGTGGAGACCGTCGCCCCGCTGACCGGCGAGCGGCTGGCGAGCCTGCCGCAGTCCACCCCGGCCGACGTCGAGGTCGCCTTCGAGCTGGCCCGCCGCGCCCAGACGGCCTGGGCCGCGCTGCCGGTGCGCCGCCGCGCCGCCGTCCTGCTGCGCTTCCACGACCTGCTGCTCAAGCGGCAGGACGAGGTGCTGGACCTCGTCCAGGCCGAGACCGGCAAGGCCCGGCTGCACGCCTTCGAGGAGGTGCTGGCCGTCGCCATGGCCGCCCGGCACTACGGGCGGGCCGCGCACGGCTACCTCCGGGACAAGCGGCGCGGCGGGGCGCTGCCGGTGCTCACCCACGTGGTCGAGGCCCGCCGCCCCAAGGGCGTGGTCGGCCACATCTCGCCCTGGAACTACCCGCTGGAGCTGTCCGTCGGCGACATCCTGCCCGCCTTCGTGGCCGGCAACGCCGTGGTCAACAAGCCGGACACGCAGACCGCGCTGACCGCGCTGTGGGCCCGCGAGCTGCTGATCGAGGCCGGGCTGCCGGCCGACCTGTGGCAGGTCGTGATCGGCGACGGCCCGGTGATCGGCCCCGCCGTGGTGGAGCACGCCGACTACGTCTCGTTCACCGGCTCCACCCGCACCGGCCGCGAGGTCGCCCAGCGCGCCGCCGCCCGGCTGGTCGGCGCCTCGCTCGAACTCGGCGGCAAGAACGCCATGCTGGTCCTCTCCGACGCCGACCTCGACCGGGCCGCCGCGGGCGCCGTCCGGGCCTGCTTCTCCTCCGCCGGGCAGCTGTGCATCTCGATCGAGCGGTTGCTGGTGCACCGCTCGGTGGCCGACGACTTCCTGGAGCGCTTCGCCGCCCGCACCCGGGCGCTGCGCCTCGGCGGCGGCCTCGCGTACGGCGCCGACATGGGCTCGCTGGTCTCGGTCCGCCAGCTGGAGACCACCACCCGGCACGTGGAGGAGGCGGTCAAGGCGGGCGCCACCGTGCTGGCCGGCGGCCGGGCCCGGCCCGACCTCGGCCCGTACTTCTTCGAGCCGACCATCCTCGACGGGGTGACCCCGGACATGGCGGTCTGCGGCGAGGAGACCTTCGGCCCGGTCGTGTCCGTCTACCGCTTCGACACCGAGGACGAGGCGGTGGCCGCCGCCAACTCCACGCCGTACGGCCTGAACTCCAGCGTCTGGACCCGGGACACCCGGCGCGGCCGGGCGGTCGGGGCCCGGCTGCGCACCGGCACGGTCAACGTCAACGAGGCCTACGCGGCCGCGTACGGTTCGATCGGCTCGCCGATGGGCGGCATGGGCGACTCCGGGCTCGGCCGCCGGCACGGCGCCGAGGGCATCCTGCGCTTCACCGAGGCGCAGACCGTCGCGACCCAGCGGCTGATGCCGATCGCGCCCTCGTTCGGCCTGGACGACCGGCAGTTCGCCGCGGTGATGACCGGCGGGCTGCGGGTGTTGAAGGCGCTGCGGTTCAAGTAGCCGGCCCGGCCCGGTGGCCCGGCTCGGTGGCCCGGCCCGGTGGTCGGAGCGTAGTTCAGGTTCGCGTCCCGAAGGAGCAGTGGCAGATGGTGGAGTCCGGCGGTGCGGCGGAGTTCGACTACGACGTGGTCGTGGTCGGCTCCGGCTTCGGTGGTTCGGTCGCCGCGCTGCGGCTGACCGAGAAGGGCTACCGGGTCGCCGTCCTGGAAGCCGGTCGGCGCTTCGAGCGGGACGAACTGCCCAGGAACTCCTGGGACCTGCCGAACTACCTGTGGGCGCCGAAGCTCGGCCTCTACGGCATCCAGCGGATCCACCTGCTGGCCAATGTGCTGATCCTGGCCGGCGCCGGGGTCGGCGGCGGCTCGCTGAACTACGCCAACACCCTGTACGTGCCGCCGAAGGCCTTCTTCGAGGACCGCCAGTGGCGCCACATCACCGACTGGCAGGAGGAGTTGGCGCCGTTCTACGACCAGGCGCAGCGGATGCTCGGGGTCCGGCTCAACCCGACCGTCACCCCCTCCGACGTGCACCTCAAGGCCGCCGCCGAGCAGATGGGGGTGGGCGACACCTTCCACATGGCGCCGGTCGGGGTCTTCTTCGGGGACGGCCAGGACGCCGGCGGCAGGGCCAAGGCGGCGCCCGGGGACGAGGTCGCCGACCCGTACTTCGGCGGCGCCGGGCCGGCCCGCAAGGCCTGCGTGGAGTGCGGCGAGTGCATGACCGGCTGCCGGCACGGGGCCAAGAACATGCTCACCGAGAACTACCTGCACCTGGCCGAGCGGGGCGGCGCCGAGATCCACCCGCTCACCACGGTGGCCCGGATCCGCGAGTGGGCCGACGTGGACGGGAACCACGGCTACGCGGTGGACGTGCGCCGGACCGACTCCCGTTCCCGCACCGACCGGGTGAAGGCGGGCGCGCGGACCATCACCGCCGCCCGGGTGGTGGTCGCGGCCGGGACGTACGGCACCCAGTCGCTGCTGCACCGGATGCGCGACGGGGGGCACCTGCCCCGGATCTCCGCCCGGCTCGGCGAGCTGACCCGCACCAACTCTGAGGCGCTGGTGGGCGCGCAGACCACCGACCGGCGCTACGGCGCCCGGGCGGACTTCACCAAGGGCGTGGCGATCACCTCCTCGATCCACCCGGACGCCAGCACCCACATCGAGCCGGTCCGCTACGGCAAGGGCTCCAACGCGATGGGCGCGCTGTCGGTGGCCCAGGTCAAGGGCGGTGGACGGGCCCCGCGCTGGCTGCGCTACCTGGGCGGGTCGGTGCGCCACCCGGTGACCTTCGCCCGCTCGATGAACCAGCACCGCTGGTCCGAGAAGACGATCATCGGTCTGGTGATGCAGTCGCTGGACAACTCGATCACCGTCTCGCTGAAGAAGGACCTGTTCGGCAAGAGCCGACTCACCTCCGTCCAGGGCCACGGCGCCCCCAACCCGACCTGGATACCGGCCGCCGAACAGGGCGCCCAGGCCCTGGCCGAGCAGATCAACGGCTTCGCCGGCAGCAGCGCCGGCGAGATCTTCGACATCCCGATGACCGCCCACTTCCTCGGCGGCTGCCCGATCGGCGACGCCCCCGGGACCGGCGTGGTCGACCCCTACCACCGGCTGTACGGCCACCCCGGGATCAGCGTGGTCGACGGCGCGGCCGTCTCCGCCAACCTCGGGGTGAACCCCTCGCTGACCATCACCGCGCAGGCCGAGCGCGCCCTGTCGATGTGGCCCAACAAGGGCGAGGCGGACCGCCGCCCGGCCCAGGGCGAGGCCTACCGGCGGGTCGCCCCGGTGGCGCCGGCCCGGCCGGCCGTCCCGGAGGACGCGTTCGGTGCGCTCCGACTGCCGCTGCTGCCCGTCCCGGAGGTTCCGAAGAAGCGCGGCTGAGCGGGCCCCGACGGGCCCCGGCGGGCCAACCCGTCTGGCCCGGTACCCGGTTGACATTCGTTCGGATCCGATGGGATAAACGGGCTTTCTGGGGGGACCAGGAACTCGTCGAGCGGGGGGAAACCGGTCCATGGCCATCTGCGCATCGTGCGGCGCGGCATCGGTGGAAGGGGCGCCCGCCTGCGTCTCGTGCGGGCGGCCGCTGGCGCCGCCCCCGCCGACGGCCACCATGCCCGTACCGCCCGCTGTACCGCCCGCCGTACCGCCGCCGCCGGCGTACGGCCCGCCGTCCGCCGCGCCCGGGTACCCGCCGCCGCCCGGCTACGGGCCGCCGCCCCCGCTGCCGCCCGGCTACGGCCCGGGCCACCCGCCGACCGCCGGCCCGCCCACGCTGGGCAGTTGGGGTGCCGGACAGCCGTACGACCCGCGGGCCGGCCGGCCGACCGCGCTGAGCCGGCTGGTCGGCGCGGACTGGCGCCCGGCGCTCCTGGCCGCCGTCGCCCCGACCGCCGTGTTGCTGCTGGCGGCGCTGATCGTGGCGATCCCGAGCGACTACCAGTACACCTACCTGTTCCGGGCGCCCGGGTTCGGCGAGCGCTTCGGTGCCGCCCTGTCGCTGGCGCTGAGCGCGCTCGGCGCGCCGTTCAAGCTGGGGTACACCAGCTCGCTGCGGCGCGGTGACGCGGAGGGCATGGACGCGCTGCTCCGGACGGTGCCGCTGACGGTCACCGTGCTGTGGGCGCTGGCGCTCTGGCTCGGCCTGCGGGCCGGGGCTCGCCGCCGCCGGGCCGCCGGCCTCCAGCTGACCCGGGGCCGGGCCGCGGGCGAGGCGCTGCGCACCGCGGTGGTCCTGGCGGCGGTGACCGCGGTGCTCGGGCTGGCCGGCGGGACGTCCTGGCAGCCGCAGCGCACCGGCATCATCGGCCGCGCAGTCGGGGTGACGTACACCGTGGACTCCGGCTGGCTGGAGGCGACCGGCTGGACCGCCCTGCTCGCCGCGCTGACGGCCTTCGCCGTCTACGGCACCGACGCGCTGCGCTGGGCCGCCTGGCGCAGCCGGGCGGTGCGCGGCTGGGCGGTCGCCGCGCTCACGGCGGGCCGGGTGCTGGCCCTGTCGCTGGGCCTGGCCTCGGTGACGGGCTTCGTGCTGGTCGCCGTCAACAGTGACAGGGGCTGGCAGACCCCGGCCTCGGTGGCCTTCCTGCCCAACCTCGGTCTGGGTCTGCTCGGCCTGGGCTCGGGGGCGACCCTGCGGGCGTTCAGCGGGGTGAGCGGCGCGGCGGGCGGCGACTGGCAGGACACCCCCGACGGCGTGGAGGTCTCCTTCTTCGACCTGCACGACCAGACCGCCGACTGGCGCTGGACCGGCCTGCTGGCCCTGGCCACGGCCGCTGTCCTCGGCTGGTCGGCGTACCGGCGGCGGCTGGACGCGGCCGACCGGCTCCGGCTGGCGGCCGTCCACGCCGTGGTGCTCACCGCGCTGATGGCGGTGGGCGGCGCGCTGATGACGACCTCGACGTCCTCCGCGCAGCCGGGGTGGGGCACCTTCGTCGACCGGACGGACCTGTCCCGGGAGACCTCGATCGGCCTGGGGTTCGTCAGCGTGCTGGTGGCCAACCTGGTCTGGGCGGCGATCGGCGCGCTGCTGGTGCCGCCGCTGCTGGCGGCCGTCCGGGGCCGGGGCGCGGTGGCCACCGAGGACGCCCACGGCGCGGCCCCGTACGGCGCGGTGCCGCCGCCGGGGGTGCCGTACGAGGCCGGACCGCCGCAGGGCGCGCCGTACCGGGGCGTGCCGTACCAGGGCGTGCCGTACGGGGCCGCGCCGGAGCCGCAGCCGTACGCCCCCGGGGCGGGGGTGGGCGACGTGGTCGGCTCGGACGATGCCCCGCTGGTGCCGCCGCCGGGGGTGCCGGCCGACGCGGCGCGCGCGGCCGAGGAGCCGGTCGATCCGAGCGTCTGGCGCAGGCAGCCCTGAGCCGAGCGGCCCTGAGCCGAGCGGTCCTGAGCCGAGCGGTCCTGAGTCGAGCGGTCCTGAGCTGAGCGGCCCTGAGCCGAGCAGTCCTGAGCCGAACAGCCCAGGGTGGAGCGGCCCGGACAGGGCAAAGGGCCCCGCGGGGGAACGGGGCCCTTTGTCGCTCAGCACGCGGCGTCAGGGCTGCGCCGGTGCTGGGGGTGACGGCGCCGGGGGAGGAGCGCCGTCGGGTCGGTCGGCTTCGGGGTCGCGCCGCCGCGGCCCGGCGTGGGTGGCCGGTGGTGCGGGGCGCGCACGCTCACGGTGCGGCGGGTCGGCGCGCAGGTCTGCGCCGGGCCTTCGCTCACGGAGCGTGAGGTGATGTACAGGGCCGCCGCACAGGGTGGCGGCATCGGTCGGGGCCCCCACGGTGAGCCTGTCGGCCGCCGGGAGAACCGCTTCCACGCAGCATCGTGCTGGACGAAGGGCTTGCTCTGCAACCGATTCGGCACAGTTCGGCCCAGCGCATTTGGTGCGGGTGCCGTCTCGCGGGTGCGGCTCGGGTCTGGGTGCGGGCCTCGTTCCGCCCCGTCGGGCGGTTGCGGGCGGGTGTCGACGCGGGGTGTCGATGATCACGGTGCGTAGTGGTGTGAGTCGCTGCCGCGCACGGGGACGCGCGTAGCGGCGCGGGACGGGAAAGGGTGTGCGCCCGGGCGTGCCCGGCTCGCGGTGGGGGGTGCGACGGCCGGCCCGGGCGTCCCCGGGGACCGGCCGTCCCACCTCTCGGTCCAGTCGCGGCCGGGGTCGCTGTCCCCTGCTGTCCGGCCGCGGCACCCGCGCACGGTCCCACGGCGCCGCGCTCCCGGCGGGGCCGGGGCGGTGGCGCCACATGCGCCGGTGGACTGGGATGAAGCTCCACGCGTGGTCCTGCAGTCCGTACGGCGGCGCCCCTGGCCGGGGCGAAGGCGGCGCGTCTGGCGGGCGCGGCGCGGTCGTACGGTCGTCAGAAGCAACGAAAGGCGGCCCCGCCCGGTCACGGTCGTTTGGACGGGCAGACGAGTGAAACCGGACAGCCCGGTAGAATCGGTGTCCAGACACCCCCACCCGTCGCCGCCGCGGCCCCCGCCGGGGAAGCGGTTCGGTGTGACACCTCTCGTACCGCTGCCGGAAGGCCGTCTGTGTCCTCTGCAATTCCCGTCCAGTCCGCGCCGGACAACGACACCGTCCTGGTGGTCGACTTCGGCGCCCAGTACGCCCAGCTCATCGCCCGTCGGGTGCGTGAGGCGCGGGTCTACAGCGAGATCGTGCCGAGCAGCATGCCGGTCGCCGAGATGCTCGCCAAGAACCCCAAGGCGATCATCCTCTCCGGCGGTCCGTCGTCGGTCTACGAAGAGGGCGCGCCGCAGCTCGACCGCGCGATCTTCGAGGCCGGTGTCCCGGTCTTCGGCATGTGCTACGGCTTCCAGCTGATGGCCAAGACCCTCGGCGGCACGGTCGACAACACCGGCGCCCGCGAGTACGGCCGCACCCCGCTGACCGTCAGCCGCACCGGCTCCACCCTGTTCGAGGGCGTTCCGGCGGAGCACTCGGTGTGGATGTCGCACGGCGACGCCTGCTCCGCCGCCCCGGAGGGCTTCACCGTCACCGCCTCCACCGCGGTGGTCCCGGTCGCGGCCTTCGAGAACGACGAGGCCCGCCTCTACGGCGTCCAGTACCACCCCGAGGTGCTGCACTCCGACCACGGCCAGCAGATCCTGGAGCACTTCCTCTACCGCGGCGCGGGCATCGCCCCGACCTGGACCACCGGCAGCGTGGTCGACGAGCAGGTCGCGCTGATCCGCGCCCAGGTCGGCGAGAAGCGCGCGATCTGCGGCCTCTCCGGCGGCGTGGACTCCGCGGTCGCGGCCGCCCTGGTCAACAAGGCCATCGGCTCCCAGCTGACCTGCGTGTACGTCGACCACGGCCTGATGCGCAAGGGCGAGACCGAGCAGGTCGAGAAGGACTTCGTGGCGGCCACCGGCGTGCAGCTGAAGGTGGTCGACGCCGCGGAGCGCTTCCTGAACGCGCTGAAGGGGGTCACCGACCCCGAGGAGAAGCGCAAGATCATCGGCCGGGAGTTCATCCGGGTCTTCGAGCAGGCCCAGGCCGAGATCGTCGCCGAGGCCGGCGAGCACGGCGAGTCGGTCGACTTCCTGGTCCAGGGCACCCTGTACCCGGACGTGGTGGAGTCCGGCGGCGGCACCGGCACCGCCAACATCAAGTCCCACCACAACGTCGGCGGCCTGCCGGAGGACCTGCAGTTCCAGCTGGTCGAGCCGCTGCGCAAGCTGTTCAAGGACGAGGTCCGGATGGTCGGCCAGGAGCTGGGCCTGCCGGAGGAGATCGTCCAGCGCCAGCCGTTCCCGGGCCCGGGCCTGGGCATCCGGATCGTCGGCGAGGTCACCCAGGAGCGGCTGGACCTGCTCCGCGACGCCGACGCGATCGCCCGCGAGGAGCTGACCGCGGCCGGTCTGGACCGCGAGATCTGGCAGTGCCCGGTCGTGCTGCTCGCCGACGTGCGCAGCGTGGGCGTGCAGGGCGACGGCCGCACCTACGGTCACCCGATCGTGCTGCGCCCGGTCTCGTCCGAGGACGCCATGACCGCCGACTGGTCGCGCCTGCCGTACGACGTGCTGGCCAAGATCTCCACCCGGATCACCAACGAGGTCCGCGACGTGAACCGCGTCGTCGTCGACGTCACCAGCAAGCCGCCGGGCACCATCGAGTGGGAGTGAGCACTCCCGCCGGCCGCTGAGCCGGTGCTGAACGGCCGCGCCGTCGTTCCCCTGGGTGGGAACGACGGCGCGGCCGTTCGCGGTGCGGCGGCCGCCGTCCGGGTGGGACCTCCCACGGAAAGCGATCGGGAGCGGGCAGAATGCGGACCGGACCTGTCAGGGAGTGGCGGGCCGTGAGGGAAGGTGTGAGCGATGTCGGAGGCTGGCAACTCCGTGGCGGGTGACGGGGGAGCGGACGACGGGGGAGCGGCCGGTCCGGTCGACCGGGCGGTGCAGTGGCGGGCGTTCGCGTCCCGGTACGCGCTGCTGCCGCTGCGGCTCTTCCTCGGCCTCACCTTCGTGTACGCCGCCCTCGACAAGCTGTCCGACGCGCACTACCTGGCCGGGGCCGGCGACCCGGCGTCGTTCGTCTCGCAGACCCAGGCGGCCAAGGGCGGCAGCCCGATCTCCTTCCTGCTCGGCACCGCCCTGCACGCGCCCACCCTGTTCGCGCTCGCCGTCGCCTTCGGCGAGCTGGCGGTCGGCCTCGGCACCCTGCTCGGCCTCTGGGGCCGGGTCGCGGCGCTCGGCGGTGCGCTGATCAACCTCAGTCTCTGGCTGTCCATCAGCTGGAGCGTCTCGCCGTACTACCTCGGCAACGACCTCGGCTACCTGATGGCCTGGACGCCGCTGCTGCTGGCCGGCACCCCGTACCTGTCGGTGGACGGCTACCTCGCCCAGCGGGCCGGCCGGGACCGGGGGCGCGGGCTGCACGAGGACCGCGTCAAGCGCCGGGCGCTGGTGGACGGCGGGATCGCCGCCGTCGCGATCGGCGGCGCCGGGCTGCTCACCGGCTCGCTCACCCGGACCTTCGGCCGGGACGAGCAGGCCGCGCCCAAGCAGTCCGCGGCCCCGGTGTCGACCACCCCGGCACCGGCCGGACCGGCCCCCTCGGTGGCCGCCGCGAGCGTGCCGGTCGGCGGCTCGGCCCAGGTCAAGGACCCGGCCACCGGGGACGCCGTCTACATCGTGCAGCCCAAGGCGGGCCAGTACTGCGGCCTGTCCTCGGTGTGCACCCACTCCGGCTGCGCGGTCGACGCCCCGAAGAACGGCCAGCTGTACTGCCCCTGCCACGGCTCCCGGTTCGACGCCGCCACCGGTGCGGTGGTCAACGGGCCGGCGGTCAAGCCGCTGCCGAAGTACGCCGTCACCCGGGACGGCGACAAGCTGAACCTCGGGCCGCTGCAGAGCTGAGCCCGGTCGGACCCGCCCGGTCAGGCCCTGCGGCCGGTCCTCGTGGTCGGGCCTCGCGGCCAGTTCTCGCGGCCAGTTCTCGCGGCCAGTTCTCGCGGCCAGTTCTCGCGCCTAGTTCTCGGGCCTAGTAGTGCTTGGTCAGGTGTACGCGCTGGTGGCGTGTCCTGCGGGGCTGTGCCGCGTTGATGGTGTGTGACACCTGGGGAGTTGGATAAGGTC